>NZ_CP104382.1:1200000-1533404 GCF_030582395.1 Ralstonia pickettii | reverse complement strand
TCGACATCGAACTCACGCTGGGCTCGAACCGCAGCCTGCTCGCCAAGCTGGAAGACGGCCAGCTCGACGCCATCGTCATCGCACTGGGCGAGCCGCTGCGCAATCCCGATCTGCTGACCGTGCCGATGTTTGACGACGAGATTCTCTTTGCCGCGCCACTGGGCTCGCCGTATGCGTCGTCAGCGGAGATCGATTTGCAAACTGTGCGCAGCGAAAAGTTCGTAGCGCTCGGCGATGACTTTGCGACGTATCACGACTTCATGGCCGCCTTCGACAAGGCCGGTTTTGCGCCGCAGATTGCGCTGCGCGTGGGCGACATCTTCTCGCTCATGAACCTCGTGAGCGGCGGCATTGGCTATGCGCTGCTGCCGCGTCGTGTGGCCGATTTCAGCCCCAAGGTGCAGCTGATTCCGCTGGCCGCGCGCTATGCCATCAGCCAGCACATCGTGCTCGTGATGCAGCGCAATCGCGAGCGCGATCCGAACCTGCTCGCGTTGTCGGCGGAGTGCCGATTACTGGGCGCGCGATAACGATGTTCATGTGTGCCGTACCACATGAAAGGCTTCTCCCGCTGTGGACACGACGAGGCGGCGCCTGATCTCTTCAAACTCCGTGTCCCGGTCCTTCATGCTGAAGCATCAGCGGCCCGCTTCTCGCTCATGGGCCAGACGCGACGTTCGAATTCATGCGGCGGAACCGGGGTCGAATAAAGAAAGCCCTGCGCAAAGTCGCAATCGACTGCCTTGAGAAAATCCCGCTGCTCGGCGGTCTCCACGCCTTCGGCAATGACTTTGAGCCCCAATTTGTGTGCCAGCACGACCATTGCCTCGCACAGTGCCTGGTTGTCTTCGTCAAAGCTCAGGTTGTGGACGAATGACCGATCGATCTTCAGGTAGTCAATATCGAAGCGCTTGAGATACGCAAGCGACGAGTAACCGGTTCCGAAGTCGTCAATCGAGATTCCGATGCCTGCGCTGCGCAGCGTCAGCAGCGTCTCGTCCGTCCGCGATTCGGCCTGCAATAGCAGCCCTTCCGTGATTTCCACCATCACGCTCTGAGCGGGCAGCCCTTCCCGTGCAAGGAAGTCGGGCCATCGCGCGCACAGTTGGCCATCCTGCCGCATCTGCACCGGAGACATGTTGACGCTGATCTGGAAAGACGGATGGAACCGATCGCGCCATTGACGCGCCTGTCGCACCGCCTGCTTGAATACCCAATCGCCGATGGGGACGATGAGGCTCGTGTCTTCCGCCACGGAAATGAAATCATGCGGGCTGATGGTGCCGCGCTCCGGGTGCAGCCAACGGATCAGCGCCTCGGCTTTGCAAACCTCGCCCGTGGCGAGCTCGACGATGGGCTGGTAGTAGACCTGAAACTGGCCGCTGGGCAGCGCGGTGCGCAGATCGCTGGTGAGCCGCAGGCGCTGTTCGGCCTCCACCTGCATATCGGGCTTGAAGTAACTGAAGCGATTGCGCCCGGCGTTCTTGGCCGCATACATGGCTTGATCTGCATTCTTGAACAGCACGTCAAGATCGTGGGCGTCGTCGGGGTAGAACGTGACGCCAACGCTGGCAGAGATGAAGGCTTCGTCTGCGCCCAGTTTGAATGGCTCGGCCAACTTGCCGATGATGGTCCCGGCGATCCGCTCAACGCTCTCCGCGTCATCCACATTGGGCAGGATGACGGTGAACTCATCGCCGCCAAGGCGGGCGACCGTATCCGTTTGGCGCACGCACGAGCTGATGCGCTTGCCGGCCTCGATCAGCAACGTATCTCCCCTGTCGTGCCCAAGCGAGTCGTTGACCTCCTTGAAGCGGTCGAGATCGATCAGCATCAACGCCATGCGCCGCCCGATACGGCCTGGCTGACTGGCTTCCTGCGCGAGTCGCTCGTGGAACATCTGCCGATTTGGCAGGCCCGTCAGTGCATCGAAATTGGCCTGTTTCCAGATGGTTGCCTCAAACGCCATCCGGTCGGAGAGATCACGACCGACCGCCAACACGGAATGCACATTGCCGGCTTGGTCGGTCTCCGGCGTGAGGCGGACGTGCGAGCATTGTTCCTGCCCATCCTTGCCGGCCCATCTCAGTTCGAATTGCGCGCTTGTGCCGCTTGAAATGACGTCGCTGATGATCTTTTCATAGACGCGCGCGTTTTCGCCGCCGGGGAGTTCCGAGGGCCGCTTGCCGAGCGCTTCCGTAAGGCTGCAACCAGCAAGGGCACAGAACGCAGGGTTGGCGTAGATGCGGCGGGACTCGCGGTCATAGCGGGCAATCGTGTCGGGCGAGTTCTCGATCAGTGTGCGAGATTCCCGCTCCCGCGTGACGAGCTCTGCCGTCCGCTCGATGACGGTCTGCTCGAGCGAGGCATTGATCTCGTTGATCTTCTGGATCTTCTGTTTGATCGCTTCGCGCATTCTCTCGAAGCGCTGCGCGAGCCTGCTCAACTCGTCCTGGGCGCGGGCCCCGGCTTCCACGTGCTTTTCTTCGTCCACCTGGGCGCCGGCATCGTCGCCGGTATCGTGCACCTTGCGAACCAGCTCCCTGAGCGGCGCGGAAATGCTGTGCGAGATGAAGTAGGCGAGGAAGATCGACAGAAGAACCCCCGAGATGCCGACCAGCGCGATCTGGTTGCGCACCGCCTGCGCCTCGGCCGTCAGCTTTTTCTCCGCGATGGTGCTCACCACGAACCAGGTCGTGCCGGGGATCTTTGCGTACGCAGTCAAATAGCGTCCTCCGCGCTTTCCCTCGACCGCAACAAAGCTGCGCGCCTCGCCCGATGTCGCGTTGCGCGCGATGTTTTCGAGCAGGCCGGGTTCGGGGAGTGCGTCGATGTCATTCGAGGCGTCGGCGGCCCGGATGATGACCTCGTTACTCGCATCGAGGATGTAGATTTGCGTACCGCTGCCCGTGGCGACGTCGTTGAAGATGGTCGAGAAGTATGCCGGGCGGACGATCAGCACCAGATTGCCGAGCTGGCGGTTGCTGTTCTTGTCGATGATGGCGCGTACCACCCCGACATTTTGCTGCCCAACACCGTTGTCGTAGCTGCCCCAGTACGTGTGCGCATGCTCGTCCTGAGCGCGTGCGACGAGGCGTGTCACACCCTCGGTCAATCGCGTGGCGGCCTGGGTGTCGAGAATCCGGTTGTTCTCGTCGAGCAGATACTTCTGGTTGATGAAATCAACCGATCCGTAATGCTCGAGGAGCAGCCGCGCCATGTCCTGGCGTGCCTCGCTTTGCTCCTTGCTGTTGCCGTTCGCAGCCCTGGCAAGCGCACCTTGAACCCGATTGGAGAGCACCAGCAAGTTGCTTTCCGTCTCGATCTGCCGCATGCGCAATTCGATGTTCCTCGAGACTTGCTTGACCACTTCCTTCGAGAATATCTCGGCGTTCTCCTTGATCGCCGCGATCGAATTCACATACGAAATGCTGGCCGAGATGCAGATCGGCAGCAGAGACAACAGGATGAACGCGGCAACCAGCCGGTGGCGAATCTCAACGCGGCGAAGCAGGTCCTGTGAGAGATAGTCGAAAGCGCGCTGCGGCAACCGTGGGATCGAGTTCATTTGTAGTGCATCTTCGCTTCATTCTTGACCGACTCGTCGAGTCGCTTGGCCGCTTGGCGGGGCGAGATCTTCTTGAGCAACACGTCCTGCATCAACCCATGCAGTGACTCGAGCGTGTTTGAAGGTAGCGTCGAATAGTACGGGCTGGCTGTCACCAGATAGCGGCTGACGGTATTCGTGTAGTCGACGATTTCCGGGTCAGTGACGGCCGGTTCCGCGTCTTGCTGGAACGGGGAGATGTTGTGGCGCTTTCTCTGCAGGATCGGGAAGCCTTTGCCGGCGATGAATTCCAGAAAGCGCATTGCAGCCGCCTTGTTGGGGGTCTCGCATACGGCAAAGCCTGTCTCGCTGCCGAGCACGGGCACCACCTGCTCGCCGCGCTTATTCCATGGCGGGATGAACGCGCCGACCGCAAAGCGATTGCCGTGCAGCAACTGGCCCGCCGCCCAACTGCCCTGGAAGGCCATCGCCACCTTGCCTTCCTTGAAAAGACGCATACCGTCGTCGTAGCCGGTTGCCATGAACGACGCCTGGACGTAGCCCCGTTCCGGTAGCAGTGCCATTTTGGCGAAGATATCGGCGACCTCCGGGGTGTCGAGATCCAGCGTGCCCTCGGCCATCTTGCTTTTCCAGTTCGGCTCGTGCGCGATCACGTTGTTGGCGAAGCCCGAGGCAAACGGCCCGTTTCCGAGCATGTTCGGGAATGCGCCGTTCAACATCATGGGCGTGAATCCTGCGCGTTTGAGTTGCGCGCAAACGCGCAGGAACTCGTCGAAATTTGCTGGCAGCTTGTCGATGCCCGCTTTTTCGAACATCTCGCGGTTGTAGTAGATCATCGTCGTGGCGACACCGCCCGAGATGCCGAATCCTGTGCCGCGGCGGCTGGTCCAGTCCCGCTTGAGCGGGGCGAGCATGTTGGTCCACGCCGATGTCTGGCTGACATTGGCCAGGATGCCCTGTTCTGCCAGTTCGGCCGAATAGGCATTTGGGTTGACGCTCAAAAGATCGGGCATCGTGCCGGCAGCGACGCGGGGTTTGATGTTCTCTTCGACCGAATTGCCGATCATGAACTGAACGTCCACCTGCACATTGGGATTGAGCTTGCTGAACTCGGCAGCAATCTGAAGCATCTGCTCGGGCCAGTCCGGAGCCCAGATCAATGCCGTAATGCTGGTCCGGTGCGGCGGGGGCGCACTGGTGAGGGGGGCGTCTTGCTGCTGGCAACCGGACAGAACCAGCAAACCGATCAGACCGGATAGCAGCCGGGCAAAATGGCTTCGTCGCACATCACGCTCGCTTTCGGTTCGGTATGAGCCGGTTGGGCTCGCCGAGCAGGAGAGACCTCTCGCGGCCGTCCGTCGTTTGGGGCCCTCGATATTGCTGAGCATGGATTGCCTGTAGATGACGGCATGCGCCAGCAGCACCCGCCACGCCCGGCAGATCGGGGCGCCCATGCGACAGACAGAATGCGGATAGTTGGGCATGACGACGAATAAGCTGATTAACCGCAACAGACGCAATCTGTTCATCGGCAGCCCACATGAATCCTTTAATGCTCACAAGGCGTGCGCGTTTGTCTCATACGTGGTTCGCGCCTCAATGAACTCGGCACGACGACACGGCGATTTGCAAACGTTTGGCTTATGACGAAGGTGCTCGCACGCTGCTGCACAACCTTGGTGCGCCTGCCCGCAGCGCGAGTCGGACTTGCATCCAATGATCCGCAGTCAACGGGCCGGCCAGCCGGTTCCTAGGGGCGCAAACCAAACAACCCCTGCCAGAACGACTCGAACGCACGCCGCGGCACTGCAGATTCGTCGATGTTGGAGGCCGCGTCTTCGGGTGCGGGCGCTGGCTGCGCGTCGGTCATCTCCGTTGCAGGCTTGGGGGAGCGCCGTGCTTCCTGCAAGGCCCACACGCTGTCGGCGATGCGCGCGGCGAGTTCTGCATCGCAGTCCCTGCCGAGCAGCACGCCGAACAGGACGTCGCGATGGTGGCCATCGTCGGCAAAACGCATGGCGATGGCGACCATCTTTTCGTAATGCTCCTGCGCAAGGCGTTCGCGCTCGCGTTGCGCTTCGCGCTCCTGTGCTTCCAGGGCATCGCGCTCCGCTTGCCAGCGCTGCATTTCCTGTGCGAATACCTCGTCGTAGACACGGCGCTGTTCAGCGTCGGAGAGGATCGCGTAGGCTTCGCGAATTTCCTGGAACGCCGCATAGGCCTCGGCTTCTCGGCCGGGGTTGCGGTCGGGATGCCACTTCATTGCGGCGCGGCGGTAAGCGCGCTTGATTTCGTCCAGGGTGGCGTCCGGCTGCACGCCGAGGGTCGCGTAGATGGTCGTCATGTGCGGTGTGGCGGCTGCCGGGGGGAAGGTCATCCTAGCATGGGTATGTGTGCATGCTGACCGGCCGCCCACCTGTGTCACCACACGCTGTCGAACCTTGTTGCATCAACGCATTCTCACGTATATAGTTAGCCAAATGGATAACAATGGAATTGCGCTAGACGCGGTATTTCACGCGCTTTCGGACCCAACGCGCAGGGCGGTTATTCAACGGCTCGGTGAAGGGCCCGCGTCGGTAAGTGAACTGGCGGAACCATTCGACATGGCGCTGCCGTCGTTCATGAAGCACATGCGGGTGCTGGAAGACGTCGGGCTGGTCCGCTCTGAGAAGAGCGGCCGAATCCGGACGTGCACGCTCGAGCGCAAGAAGTTGGCCGCCGCCGAGCGCTGGTTTGAGCGACAGCACGCGATCTGGGCGGGCAGGTACAGCAATCTGGACAAGCTCTTAGAGAAACTCCAAGGAGAAGGCAATGAAGGCTGATCTTCGGTTTGATTTCGTGGTCGACATGCAAAAAAACAGCCTCACCGTGAGGCGAGAGTTCGCGGCAAAGCGCCAGCTGGTGTGGGATTGCCATACGAAGCGCGAACTGCTCGATCAGTGGTTTGCGCCCAAGCCGCTCACCACCAAGACCAAGCATATGGAATTCAAGGAAGGCGGCTACTGGCACTACGCCATGGTCACTCCCGAGGGAGAGTCTTTCTGGAGCCGCCTGGACTATCAGAAGATCAACCCGATCGATGGCTATGCGGCCCTTGATGCTTTTTCTGATGAAGCTGGCGCCGTGAATCCGCATATGCCCCGCGCCCGCTGGGATGTCACCTTTGCCGATGCGAAAGAACGCACCCTCGTCACGACTGTGGTGTTGTACAACTCGCCGGAAGACGTGCAGAAGGTCATCGACATGGGGATGAAAGACGGCATGACCTCCACCATGGAGCGGCTCGACGAACTGCTGCTGGCCCTGGCCGAGCGAGACGCGCTGGCTTAAGACCGCGTCTGCAGACGAGAGCGCCCCGAACAGGTCGGGGCGTTTTGTGTTGGAGGTGCAACGGTGCGCTTCAGGTGACGGTCAACGTTCCATTCATCGTCTCATGGCCGGAGCCGCAGAAGATGTCGCACAGGAAATCAAACGTGCCGGTCTTGTCGGGCGTGAGCGCCAGCCGCACGGTCTGCCCCGGCACCACATCGGCGCGCACGTTGAAATCCGGAATCGAAAAGCCCATCAGGATGTCCTGTCCGGTCAGCTCGAGCACCACGGGCACGCCGCGTTTGAGCGTGATCTTGTCGGGCGTGAACGTGAACTTGCGCGCATGCACGCGGATGACCGTCGGGCCCTCGCCGTGAGCGACGCAGGCGAGGGCCGCGCCTGCCGCAAGCACGGTCATCTGACGCAGCGCCAGCCGGCGCTTGGGGTTGTGTGCGATCAAGGCGCGCATGTCAGGTGGTCTCCGGGGTCTTGGCGGCGGTGGCTTCGCTGTTTGGTTGGATCGGCTGCTCGGCCAGCGCCCAGGTGGCGGCGTCCTGCTTGCCGTGCCCGGTGATGCTGCGCCAGCCCAGGCCGCGATACGGCGCGGCGGCATCCCACGGAATTGGGTTGCGTTTGGCCTGCGAGCCCGGCGCGGGGGGTGCGGGCAGCGGGAACATCAACGAGCGCGCGGAGTGGTGCGCGATATGCCCGGTCATGTGGTGATGTTCCTGATGGATGTGGCCATAGAACACCGTCACGTTGGGGTGCGGCATCAGCAAGTCGATGACCTGCTGGCCGTCACGCGTGGCCCAATCCCACTGCGGGTACAGATCGAACAGCGGTCGATGCGTGAACACGACGATGGGCGTGTGCTCCGGCACGGAGCGCACATCTGCCGCCAGCCACGCGAGTTGCGCGTCGCCCACGCGCGCGGACGGGTCCGACACGTTGTCGATGGCGATGAAGTGCACGCCCTTGTGATCGAACGCGTAGTGCGTGCGGCCGAAGAGTTCGATATACGCCTCGCCGTTGTCGAGCGAGGCATCGTGTTCGCCGGGCATGTAGTGCACCACCGGCACCTTGATCTTGGCGGCAATGTCGCGAAACTCGGCCAGGCGCCTGCGGCGCTCGGCAGGGTCGTCGCTGATGTGGCTCAGGTCGCCGGTAAAGATGACAAAGTCCGGCGCGGGCGATAGCGCATTCACCGCCGCAATCGCCTTGGGCAGCGTTCCCTGCGAATCCGGATTGGGCGCGCCCTTGAAGCCCCAGTGGGTGTCGGATAACTGCACGAAGTAGAAATCGTCTGGCTTGGCGCCGGCGGCGCGCGTGGTGGCCGCCATTGCCTGCCAGCCGGGCAGGCCGGATGCGTACACCAGACCGCCGACCGCGGCCAGTTGCAGGAACTGGCGTCGTCCGGGTTGCTTGCTCATGAGGGTCCCCTGCAATCGATGACTGAGTTGAGTGGCCGTCCAGCGCGAGGGCGAAGAAGGACGGGCCGGTCCTGCCTGTCATACCGGCCGGGGCGCTCGCGTATTCCACGAGATTCGCGTTTTCACAAAATTATTTTGGCGCGGGAATAAACTGGATTGCACACAGGTATACGGAGGCCCACCGCCTCCAGGCCGCCATGCACGACCTGCCAGACCCGACGTTCGATCTGCCCACGGACGCCCAGCGCTTTGCGCAGGCGGTGTTGCCGCATGTCGATGCCGCGTACAACCTGGCGCGCTGGCTTTCTGGTGACGGGCAAGATGCCGATGACATCGTCCAGGAAGCCTGCCTGCGCGCATTCCGGCTGTTCGGCGGTTTTCGCGGCGGGGACGGCCGCCCGTGGCTGCTGGCCATCGTGCGCAACACGTGGTTCTCGGAATGCGCGCGCCGCAAGCAGGCGCCCGCCCAGCCGTGGGATGACGACGCGGCCGCCGGCCAGGCGAACGACGACAGCGCCAGCTATGGCGTCGACCCCGCGGCGCTGCTCGCCCGCATCGACGACGTGCGCCGCGTGCATGCCGCACTGGCGCAGTTGCCCGTGCCGTATCGCGAGGTACTTGTGCTGCGCGAGCTGGAAGACCTGCCGTACCGCGACATTGCCGCTGTGGTCGACGTGCCCATCGGCACGGTCATGTCGCGCCTGGCACGTGCGCGGCAGCAGCTTGCACGTTTATTGACGGAAGACAACGCGCCACCGCGCACCAATGTGACACCCATCCGGGCATCGGGTGGTATGGGAAACAGCACCAAGGAGGCCCGCCATGAACTGTGACGACATCCGCGCGCTGCTGGCTGCCCGCGCCGATGGCGAACTCGGTGCGGCGGACAGCCTGCACATGGAAGCGCATCTGGGCTCGTGCGCCGCCTGCACCGACATCGCGGCGAATCACGATGGCGTGGTGCGGGCCCTGCGCCAGGGGCTGCGTGCGCCGGGGCTGTACATGAAGGCGCCGGCGGGTTTGAGCGAGCGGGTGATGCGTGCCGTGCAGATGGAGGCCGGCATGCGGCCGGATCCGATTTCGGCTGCCACGCGCGCGCCGCGCCAGGCGCAATCGCCATGGCAGCGGCTTATGAACTGGCTGATCACGCCATCGCGTGGCCTCGGTCTGGCAGCAGGCGCGCTGGCGGCGGTGGCGCTTGGGGTGGGCGTGTTCGTGGGGCGGCCCGATACGGCGGCGCTCACCGCGCACGACATCACGGCCAGCCATGTTCGCGCGCTGCTGGGGGCGCGGGAGACTGACGTCCTGTCATCGGATCGTCATACGGTCAAGCCGTGGTTCAACGGCCGTATCGACTATGCGCCGCCCGTTGCCGACCTTGCCGCGCGCGGTTTCCCGCTGGTCGGCGGTCGGTTGGATTACATCGATGGGCGTCCGGTTGCGGTGCTGGTCTACCGCTCGTCGCAGCATCCTGTCGATTTGTACGTACGCCCCGAGGCAGGCAGCGATACCGAGCCGGCGGTGCGTACCGAACGCGGCTACCAGCTTGTCGTCTGGCGCAACGCCGGCATGGGCTATTGGGCCATCACCGATGCGTCTGCGGACGTGGCGCAAGCGTTTGCGCGGGCCCTGCGCGGCGGTTGAGGCTGGGCACCGGCAGCTTTCGTGTGCGTGCGGGTGCCCAACGGGCCGCGCTTTGATGTTGACCAGGCACGGGCTTACCCTCGTATTGGCGCCAAATCCCGAAGGTTTCGGTTCCGGTGACCGATACGTTCCTTTACCATTCCAAACAGTGCTGTGTGGCGGCTGTGCGCCGCTCGCACGGCTTTTTCGCCGCTGTCTTCTTTTTTGGCTTCTTGTAGGTTTCAAACATGGTCTCTGCGACGCCCCGCATCAGCAACGCAACCCTGTCAGGCATGCTTCGCGGCGGCCGGTTCTCCCTTGGCAACCGCATCGTCCTCAGCTTCGGCGTGCTGTTCGTGCTGATGGTGATCATGGCGGTCGTTTCCTACAACCGCCTGCGCGCCATCGACCAGGAAGCCCTGAGCCTCGAGCGCGACTCCGTGCCGGGGCTGTATCTGTCGACCTCGCTGCGGGCGACCACGCGCAACAGCCACGCGACCCTGGAGCGCGCGCTGTTTGTGGATGTCGACCCCGAGCTTGCCAATCGCGATTTGGAGCGCGCCGCACAGCTCGTGCGTGACCTCGACAAGCACTCGGCCGACTACGAAAGCACCATCTACCGCGAGGACGACCGTCAGCGCTTCCGCGCTTACCGGGCAGTCGTCGACCAGTACCTGCCGATGTTCAACGAGGCCATGCAGCTCGCCCGCACCTCCAAGCCGGCAGCGCAGGCCATCGCCCGGCGCGCCGTGCCGGTCTGGGAAGAGGCCACGGCGCTGGCCGACAAGCTGGTCGCCGACAACCGGGCGGTAGCCGACGAGTCGGCCCGCCAGATTCGTGCGTCTGTACAAAGCACCGAGATCACGCTGGCCGTGGCGCTGGGCGTGGTGCTGCTGGCCGCACTGGTGTTGGGCTATGCGCTGTTCAAGGCGATCACGGTGCCGATGGCGCGGGTGGTGGATGCGCACGACGACATGCGCACCGGTAACCTGGCGGGCCGGCTGGACCTGCGCCGCAACGATGAATTCGGCACGCTGGAAGAAGGTTTCAACCGCATGGCCGAAGAGCTGGCGAGCCTGGTCTCGCAGGCGCAGAAGTCGTCCCTTCAGGTGACGACGTCCGTGGCGGAGATTGCCGCCACCTCCAAGGAGCAGCAGGCCACCGCTGCCGAGACGGCCGCCACTACCACCGAGATTGGCGCAACGTCGCGCGAGATCTTTGCCACCTCCCGCGACCTGCTGCGCACGATGAACGAAGTGTCGAGCGTGGCGGAGCAATCTGCCACCCTGGCCGGCGCCAGCCAGAGCGGCCTGACCCGCATGGAAGACACCATGCGCGGCGTGATGGAAGCCGCGGGTTCAGTCAACGCCAAGCTCGCGATCCTCAACGAGAAGGCGACCAACATCAACCAGGTGGTGTCCACCATCACCAAGGTGGCTGACCAGACCAACCTGCTGTCGCTCAACGCAGCCATCGAGGCGGAGAAAGCCGGCGAGTACGGCCGCGGCTTCGCGGTGGTCGCCACGGAAATCCGCCGGCTGGCCGACCAGACGGCGGTGGCCACCTACGACATCGAGCAGACGGTCAAGGAAATCCAATCGGCCGTGTCCGCCGGCGTGATGGGCATGGACAAGTTCTCGGAAGAGGTGCGACGCGGCATGCGCGATGTGCAGCAGGTCGGCACGCAGCTCTCGCAGATCATTACCGAAGTGCAGACGCTGGCGCCGCGCTTCCAGATGGTGAACGAGGGCATGCAGACGCAGGCCACCGGCGCCGAGCAGATCACACAGGCGCTGTCGCAGTTGTCCGAAGCTGCGCAGCAGACGGCGGAGTCGCTGCGCCAGTCGTCGCAGGCGATTGATGACCTGACGCTGGTGGCCAACCAGCTTCGTACCGGCGTGTCCCGCTTCAAGATCGAAGCCTGATCTGCAGCGCATCCGCATTGAGGTGTTTTTGCCGTAGCGAGAATCGCCATGCTTTACCTCCTGTTCCAACTCGATGGCGACCGCTATGCGCTGAACGTGGCGCAGATTGCTGAAGTGCTGCCACTGGCTGCCACCAAGTCGATTCCGGGTACGCCAGCGTGGGTGGCCGGCGTGATCGAACGGCATGGCGCTCCGGTGCCGGTGATCGACGTGCCCCAGCTTGCCCTGGGCCGTCCGGCGCGGCCGCTGCGCTCCACGCGTCTGGTGCTGGTGCGCTATGAAGCCGGCATCCGCGGTGACGACGCACCACTGCTGGGCCTGGTGCTGGAGCACGCCACGCACACCCGACGTATCGACGATGCCAGCTTTGCCGGCAGCGGTGTCGCCACGCCCGATGCCCGCTGGCTGGGCCCCGTGGCCAGCCTGGACGACGGTCTCGTTCAGCGCGTGGATACCGAGGCGATGCTGGACGCGCACGTGCGTGCGCTGCTGTTTCCGGCAGCCGTTGGCTGAACATCATGGTGGCCGTCGACCCCCGCTTTGAAGCCTGGCTCTCGCATGAGACCGGCATTGACGCGCCGTCGCTCGGCACGAACACCCTGGAGCGTGCTGTGCTCGACCGCACGCGTGCAATGCTCGCCGCGCGCGGCATGCGCGACACGGTGGACGCGGCGGCGCTCGACGCGTACTGGCTGCGCCTGAACACCGCGCCCGACGAACGGCAGGCCCTGATCGAGGCGTTGGTGGTGCCCGAAACGTGGTTCTTCCGAGACCGGGAGGCTTTCGTCACGCTTGCCCGTGTGGTGGGCGAAAAAGTCGCGCGCGAGCCGATGCGCGTACTGCGCATCCTGAGTGCGCCGTGCTCGACCGGCGAAGAGCCGTATTCCGCGGCAATGGCCTTGCTCGATGCCGGCATCGACCCCGCACGCTTCACCATCGACGCCATCGACATCAGCGCACGCGCCATTGAACAGGCAAGGCGTGCCGTTTACGGGCGCAATGCGTTCCGGGGCCATCCGCTCACCTTCCGCGACCGGCATTTCACCGGCAGCGACGGCAGCTGGCAGTTGAGTGATACCGTGCGCGGGCTGGTGCGCTTCGCGCAAGGCAACCTATCGGACGCGCCGGCCGATGACACGCGCTACGACTTCATCTTCTGCCGCAACGTGCTGATCTATTTCCACCGTGATGCACAGGACCAGGCGATCCGGCGGCTCGATTCACAACTGGCGGAAGACGGCATGATCTTCGTCGGCCCCGCTGAAACCGGCCTGATGATGCGCCATGCCATGACGTCAGCGCGGATCCCGCTGGCGTTTGCATTTCAACGCACCGCCGCAACCGAGACGGGGGCGCGGGCACCGTTGCCGTTCCGTTTGCCGCTGCCGCCCGAGCCGGTTTCCGCTGCGGTCGGTCTGCCCGGCGTGGCTTTGCCGTCGGTGCCGGTGCGGCCAGTGGCGGCGCGTGTGCCGGCCCCCTCCAGACCCAACCCGGCGCCCTTGGGCCTCGCCGCTCGCCCGTTGCTGCCCACCATTCCCGAGATTGAGGCCGTGCTCGGTGAGCCGCCCACGGTGGCACAAGCGCGGCGACTGGCCGACGCCGGCAATCTGGACGAGGCCGAGCGCGTGGCGCTGGAGATCGCCAACCTGCGCGCGCCTGAAGCCGACACCTTCTACCTGCTCGGCCTGATTGCCGATGCGCGCGGCCGTCATGCCGATGCCGGCGATTTTTACCGCAAGGCGCTGTACCTGGAACCCGCACACTATGAAGCGCTGACGCATCTTGCCGCGCTGCTCGACGTGGCGGGCGACAACGTGGCCGCACGCCAGCTCATGCTGCGTGCGGAGCGCGCGCTGGCACGCCAGGGCAAGAGGCCATCCGCATCATCCGAATCCGAAACACCGGAGCACACACGAGGAACGCATGGCGCACGCCGTCCATGACCACGCGGGCGTTACCACGCTCGTTGATGACTGCTGGAACCGCATCGGCACGCGCGGCGATCAATCCTGTCCGCGCCTGACCACGTATTCGCGCTGCCTGAATTGCCCCGTCTTCGAAGAGGGGGCGGCTGCGCTGCTCGATCGCGCGCTAAGCGATGCCGACCTGGAAGCCGCCGCGCAGGCGCATCGTACGGCCGTGCCGCTGCGGGCGCTGGAGCACGCCAGTGCGGAGCTGGCCGTGCTCGTTTTCCGCATCGCCGACGAATGGCTCGCGCTGCCGGCCGCCGCGCTTCGGCAGATCGATACGCCGCGCGCTATCCACACCCTGCCGCATCGGCGTAACCGGGTGGTGCTGGGGCTGGTCAACATTCGCGGGGCGCTGACGGTGGCGGTGTCGCTGGGCGAGCTGCTGGGCCTGGACCGCACGGGCAGCAAGTACGCCGGGCGCAATGGCTATGCGCGGCTGCTCGTGGCAGCGCACCACGATGAACCTGCCGTTTTTCCCGTGGACGAGGTGGAAGGCGTGCTGCGCTTTCCGGCCACCGCGCTGCTGCCGGTGCCGTCCACACTCACGCACGCGACCACGGCGCACGCGCGCGGCGTGCTGGCATGGCGCGATGTCACCATTGGTCTGCTCGACACCGATCGCGTGTTCGACTCGATTGCCCGGAGCCTGCGATGAGCATGGATGACGATCTGGGCCGCCAATCGCTGCTGGCGCTGTTTCATGAAGAGGCGCAGACGCAGGCGCGCGTGCTCTCCACCGGCCTGCTGACACTGGAGCGTGCCCCTGCCGATGCCGCGGCGCTGGAAGCCTGCATGCGTGCCGCGCATTCACTCAAGGGTGCCGCGCGCATCGTTGGCCTGCAGGACGGTGTGGACGTTGCGCACCGCATGGAGGAGTGGTTCGTTGCAGCACAGCGCGCCACGCTCGTGCTGACCGCCGCGCATGTCGATGTGTTGTTGCGCGGCACGGATCTGTTGCTGCGCGTCGGTCAACCCGGCACCGCCGGGCAGGTTCCGCGCGCCGAAGTGGATGCCGTGCTGGCCGCATTCTCCGCGCCCGAGGGCGCTGCGGCTGCGCTTGCGCCTGCGGCTACAACGTTTGCCGACGCTGAACCGGCCGCCGAAGACGCCACGATGAAAGCCGCGATGGCGCTGCTGAACGCTGAAGTGGCGGCCTTGTCAGCTCCCCCGGGACCACCGGCGTCACCGGCGTCACCGGCACGAGCGCCCGAGCCGTCGGCACCCGCACAGAACCGTGCGTCCATCGGCACCACGCGCGACCCGCACCGCATGCTGCGTGTGCGTGCCGACAACCTCGACCGCCTGCTCAGCCTGTCGGGCGAATCGCTGGTGGAATCCCGCTGGCTCAAGCCGTTCGGTGAATCCATGCTGCGCGTCAAACGCAGCCACCGTGCCGCCGCGCTGGCGCTGGACGCGCTCTACGAGACGCTGGTCGAACGGCTCGACCGCCATGCGGACGCCGACATGCATGCCGCACTCAACGACGTGCGTCAGATGTTCGGCCACATGCAGCAGACGTTGGGTGAGCACATCGACGATCTTGATCGCTTCGACCGGCGCAGCACGCACCTTGCGCAGCAGTTGTACGACGAGGCGCTGCAATGCCGCATGCGTCCCTTCGGGGATGCCACGCACGCCTATCCGCGCGTGGTGCGCGACCTGGCCCGCTCGCTGGGCAAGCGGGTGCGCTTCAACATCGTCGGCGAGGCCACGCAGGTTGACCGCGACATTCTCGACATGCTCGATGCCCCGCTGGGCCACCTGTTGCGCAACGCCGTTGACCACGGCGTGGAAACGCCGCAAGCCCGTGAAGCCCAGGGCAAGCCGGCAGAGGCCTCCATTACGCTGGAGGCGCGCCACAGCGCCGGCAAGCTGCTGATTACCGTGGCGGACGATGGCGCCGGCATTGACCTGGAAGCGGTGCGCGCGGCCGTGGTGCGGCGGGGGTTGTCCGACGCAGACACGGCCAGCCGCCTGTCGGACCACGAGTTGCTCGACTTCCTGCTGCTGCCGGGCTTCTCCATGCGCGAGCAGGTGACGGATGTGTCCGGCCGCGGCGTCGGACTCGATGCCGTGCACGAAATGGTCAAGGCGGTGCGCGGCACGGTTCGCATCCACAACGAGCCGGGGCGCGGCACGCGCTTCATGCTGCAGTTGCCGCTCACGCTGTCCGTCATCCGCAGCCTGTTGGTGGACGTGGGCGGCGAGGCCTATGCGTTTCCGCTGGCCTATGTGCGGCGCACGCTGGAGCTGGCCCGCGCCGAGATCGACATGCTGGAAGGGCAGCAGCATTTCAGCTTCGAAGGCCGTCCCGTGGGTTTGGTGACGGCGCATCAGTTGCTCGGCACGCAACCGCCCGGCGAAGCGCGTGACAGCGTGCCGGTGGTGGTCATTGGCGAAGGCCCCGAAACCTACGGCATCGCCGTCGATCGCTTTCTGGGTGAACGCATGCTGGTGGTGCAGCCGCTGGATGCGCGGCTTGGCAAGGTGCGCGACATCGCCGCCGGTGCATTGATGGAGAACGGCGACGCGGTGCTGATCGTCGATGTGGACGACCTGCTGCGTTCGGTCGACAAGCTCGTGCGCGGGGGGCAGCTCGACAAGGTGCAGCGGGCGCAGGGCGTGGCCGTGCAGCAGCGCAAGCACGTGCTGGTGGTGGACGATTCGCTGACAGTGCGCGAGCTGGAGCGCAAGCTGCTGGAAAAACGCGGCTATGCCGTCACCGTGGCGGTGGACGGCATGGACGGCTGGAACGCCTTGCGTGGCGCCGACTTCGACCTCGTCGTCACCGACATCGACATGCCGCGCATGGACGGCATCGAGCTGGTCACACTGATCAAGCGCGACGCGGCGCTCAAGGCGCTGCCGGTGATGGTGGTGTCGTACAAGGACCGCGAAGAAGACCGCCGCCGTGGCCTGGATGCTGGCGCGGACTACTACCTGGCCAAGGGCAGTTTCCACGATGAAGCACTGCTCGACGCAGTGCGCGACCTGATTGGAGAAGCGCGGACATGAATATCGGCATCGTCAACGATATGCCGCTGGCGGTGGAAGCCATGCGCCGCACCATCGCGCGCAGGCCGGAGCACCGCGTGCTGTGGGTGGCGACCGACGGAGCGCAGGCGGTGGAATTCTGCGCCGCGCAACCGCCTGACGTGGTGCTGATGGATCTGATCATGCCGCGCTTTGACGGAGTTGAAGCCACCCGCCGCATCATGGCGTCGCGCAACCCGTGCGCGATCCTGGTGGTGACCAGCAGCGTGGGGGCCAACGCGTGGCGCGTGTACGAGGCAATGGGCGCCGGCGCGCTGGACGCGGTGGATACGCCCACGCTGGGCGGCGGCCCGGATGCCGATGCCAACCACCCGTTGCTTACCAAGATCGACCAGATCGGCCGCTTGCTGGAAAAGCCTGTTGCGCCAAGGCCCCGTGTCGGCACGCCAGGGCGTGACTGCGTGGTGCCGCTGGTGGCGATCGGCGCCTCTGCGGGCGGCCCCACTGCGCTCGCGACCGTGCTGGGCAAACTGCCGGCCGAATTTGGGGCGGGCATTGCCGTGATCCAGCACGTTGACAAGGCCTTCGCTGCCGGGATGGCCGAATGGCTGAACGGCCAGACGGTACTGACGGTGCGCGTGGCCGCGGAAGGTGACCGGCCGCGCGCAGGCGAGGTGCTGCTCGCCGCCACCAACGACCACATGCATGTGCTGCCCGGCGGCACCTTCGGCTACACGCCGGAGCCGGCCGGCACGCCGTATCGGCCGTCGGTGGACGTGTTCTTCCACAGCGTGGTCGAGCACTGGCGGGGCAGCGCCATCGGCGTGCTGCTTACGGGCATGGGCCGCGACGGCGCCATCGGCCTCAAGGCCATGCGCGCCAAGGGTTATCACACCATCGCGCAGGACGCGGCGACCAGCGCGGTGTACGGCATGCCCAAGGCGGCGGCCGCGCTGGATGCGGCGCGCGTCATCCTGCCGCTTGGCCGCATCGCCGACGAACTCATCACGCTCGTGCGCGCATGAAGCACGCACGGGCCATCAAACACACATAACCAGACACGGGGAGCATCACATGACCAACCACCCAACTGAGATGCCGGATGATCCGGACGGTCCGGACGAAACCAAGCCCATCCCTGCAGCGGACGCCGCGCTGGAAGCCGCGCGCGCGCTGCTGCGTACCCCGGCGGCCGCCGATGTTCCGGTGATGGTGTTGCTGGTAGATGACCAGGCCATCGTCGCAGAGGCCATTCGTCAGGCCCTGGCCGGTGAAGACCGCATCGATTTCCACTACTGTGCGCGCTCGGACGAGGCGATGATCGCCGCCATCCAGACCCGCCCCACCGTCATCCTGCAAGACTTGGTGATGCCGGGCACCGACGGCCTGACGCTGGTACGGGACTACCGTGCCAATCCGGTGCTGCGCGACGTGCCCATCATCGTGCTGTCGACCAAGGAAGAACCGGTCATCAAGAGCGCCGCGTTTGCCGCCGGTGCCAACGACTACCTCGTCAAGCTGCCGGACCGCATCGAACTGCTGGCACGTATCCGCTATCACTCGCGCTCGTTCGTCAACCTGCTGCAGCGCGACGAGGCCTACCGCGCGTTGCGCCAGTCGCAGCAGCAGTTGCTCGAAGCCAATCTCGAGCTGCGCCGCCTGACGAATTCCGATGGCCTGACGGGTCTGGCCAACCGCCGCTACCTCGACGAATACCTGAGCGCGGAATGGCGGCGCGGCGCACGCGAAGGCACGACGCTCTCGTTTCTGATGATCGATGTCGACAACTTCAAGCTCTATAACGACACGTATGGCCACGTGGCGGGAGACGAGGCGCTCAAGCGCATCGGCAGCACGGTGGAAGCATGCCTGGGCCGACCCGGGGATCTGGCGGCGCGTTTCGGCGGCGAGGAATTTGCCGTTGTGCTGCCCGGCAACAGCGCCGAGGGCTTGAAGCAGCTGGCCGAAAAAATCCGCAGCGCGATCGAGGCCTTGCAGGTGCCGCACATGCATTCGTCCACGGGCGGATACGTGACGGTCAGTATCGGCGGCGCGGTGGTGACGCCGATGCACGACGTTCCGACCACCACGCTCATCGAAGCCGCAGACCTCGCGCTGTATCAGGCCAAGCACGAAGGCAAGAACCGCGCGGTGATTGGCGAGCGCGCAGGCGCGGCCCGCGGTATCTAGCGGTGCTGGACGACCGCCAATGTGACGGCCGGCGATTGACCGACGCAGCACCCCTGGGGCCGCCTAGGTTTCTGCAAGCTGCCCGTTGAGCACAAACGCTTCAAACGCAGCAGGCGGCACCGGCGGGCAGAAGAGGTGGCCCTGGCCGTAATCGCAACCTGCCGCCACCAGGATCGCCTTCTGCTCCTCGGTTTCAATGCCTTCCGCTATGACCTTGATGCGCAACGCGTGCGCCATGCTGACGATGGCGCTGCACAGCGCGATGTCCTTCGGATCATGCGCCAGACTGCGCACGAACGACTGGTCGATCTTGATGAAGTCGATGTCGAAGCGCTTGAGGTACGACAGCGACGAATACCCGGTGCCGAAATCGTCGAGTGCGATGTCGACACCCGCGCGCCTGAACTCGTGCAAGTGCTCGACCACCTCGGCGCTGTCGGCCATCAACGAGCCTTCGGTAATTTCGACGACCAGGCTGTGCGGCGCAAGCCCCCGGCGCTCCACCACCTTGGGCCAGGACTCGTTGCTCGACTGGTGCGCGCGGAACTCCAGCGGCGATTTGTTGACCGACACCTGCAGCGTGTTGTCGAGCGTGGCGTGCCATTGCGTGAGCTGATCCAGCGCCTGGTTCAGCACCCACTTGCCGATGTCGACGATGAGCCCGCTGTCTTCGGCCACCGGTATGAAATCCGCCGGATCGATCTCGCCCCGCACGGGGTGCGTCCAGCGGATCAGCGCCTCTGCCTTGCGCACCTTGCCCGTCAGCAGATCGACGATCGGCTGATAGTGCACCGCAAGCTGTCCCTGCGTGAGTGCCACGCGCAAGTCGCTGGTCACGCGCAGGCGTTCCTGCTCGGCGCGCTGCAATGCCGGGGTAAAGACGGCCCATTGGTTGCGCCCCGCGCTCTTCGCCGCAAACATGGCCTGGTCTGCGCGCACGAGCAACGATTCCGCGCTGTCGGCATCGCGCGGGTACATCGCCACGCCGATGCTGGCCGATACTTCCACGCTTTCCTCACCAAGCTGCAGCGGCGCCGCAATGCGTGCGAGCAGCGCGCGGATGATGGGCGTGGCCGCGCCGGCATCGGGCAGGTCCGGCAGGATGATGGTGAACTCGTCACCCGCCAGCCGCGCGACCGTATCGGTGCCGCGAACGATGGCCGAGATGCGCCGGGCGATCTCCTTGAGCAGGACGTCGCCCTGGTCGTGGCCGAGCGTGTCGTTCACTTCCTTGAAGCGGTCCAGATCAATGAACAGCAGCGCCAGCTGTGTAGATGCCTGACGCGCCCGGGCGATCTCGTGGCGCAGGCGGTTGTAGAACATGTGCCGGTTAGGCAGCTCGGTGAGCGGGTCGAAGTTGGCCTGCCGCCAGATGACCTCTTCGGCACGCTTCTTCTCCGTCATGTCGTGGATGAGCGCAACCCGGCGCGGCTCGCCCAGCGCGCTGTCGGCAAAGGTGTCGACGGTGAGCAGCGCGGGGAACTCGCTGCCATTCTTGCGGCGGATCAGGTATTCGCCGCTCCACGAGCCCCGGGTCGAAACCCCTTCGCGCATGGCGTCGATCACGCTGGCCTCATTGCATTCCGAGCGGATCGCGTCGCTGGATTGGCCCTTGAATTCCTGCGCCGTATAGCCCGTGGTGACGGTAAAGGCCGGGTTCACATCGACCACTTGCCCGTCGAGCGTGGTCACCATCATCGCTTCGCTGCTCGACGCATACACCAAGGACGCCAGGCGCATCTCTTCAAGGTGCCGTCTGCGCTCCGCGCCCTGGTGGCGCAGCGTGAAATACAGCAGGGCGAGCAGCAACGTAGAGGCGGCTGCCTCCACCAGGGCGGTGCGTCGATAGCTGTCGTAAGGCGCCATCACCGAGGCGACCGACTCGCCCACCAGGAAGTACAGCCCGATTTCGGGCACATGGTGATAGCCAATGATGCGCTCCACACCGTCGGTGCCCGACACCACACGGTAGCTGCCCGTCTCCAGCGCGCCCGGCCGATTGAACTGGCGGCGGCGCGGCGGCTTTTCGATACCCGCGGTGGGGTTGGGCACGCGGGCCAGGACTTGACCTGACTCGCGGATGATCGTGGCAGCCCCGTCCTTGCCCACGGCCAGCGTATTGGCAAAGCTGGCGAACTGTTCCGGGCTGACCGACACGACCACGACGCCGGCAAACTGCCCGGCCTTGAGGATGGGCCGCGTGAACTGGATCGACCACTTCTTCGAGACCTTCCCCTGCACCGGGTCGCTGATGAAGAGCACATCGCGGCCGCCCGATTCCTTGTGGACGCGAAAGTGCTCGCGCTGGCTCAGGTCGAGGCGGTCCGTCACGGGGCCGATGCTGGAATAGAGCAGCATCCCGTTCTCGTCGATCACGGCCACCTGGAACGTCAGGTCGCGCACCACTTCCTGCCGTTCATGGATGACCTGCTCGAACACTTCGCGGCCGGCCAGCCAGCTCGCGCGCAGATCGAGCAGGAATTCCGAGACGCGCCGCGCGCTGCCCAGTGAATACTCACCAAACGCCTGGGCTTCGACCTGCGTGCGTGCCTGGGCATCGCGCGTCAGCCGCTCGCGCTCCTGGGTGAGTTGATGGAACGTGAACGACCAGATGAACAACAAGCCCACCACTGCCGCGATGTTGAGCGGCGACAACAGTTCGCACCGCCATCCTTGCGGTGGCGTGGTAGCTGTCGTGCCGCCAGAAGAGCCCTTCGATTGCGCTGCAGGCATCCCCACTCCAGCGTTTGCGGGTCCAGTTGTCTAGGCACGCGTGCGGCGTGCCCGGCGTCGGTAATGTCATGTGCCTCTCACTCTATATCGGAGCGGACCACATGTGGCTTAACCCGACCGACGAGGCAGGCGAACTGGAGCGCAATCGTTTGCCGGGGGTGGGCGGTGCCCGGACTTACCCTTGCTTGGTGTTTGGGCGGCGCAACGCCCTGCCCGGCGCTTGCGCCGCGCGCGGTAGCTGCGCCGCGGCGCAGGGCTAGCGTTCGTAAAACGCGGCGTCCTGCTCTGCCATGTCGCGCAGCAGGGTGGGCGGCGCAAAGCGGCGGCCGTGCTGCGCAGCGAGGCGGTCGCACAGTTCGACAAATGCGCTGACCCCCACCCGATGGATGTGCGAAACGGGCCCGCCCCGGAAGGCCGGGAACCCCCAGCCCAGCAGCGCGCCAACATCGGCATCGCGTGGATCGGTCACCACGCGTTCATCCAGGCAGCGTGCGGTTTCGACGGCCTGCACGGTGATGAGCCGATCGACGAGCGTCTGCACATCGGGTTGCGCGGCCGCAGCGGGGTACTCGTTCGCCAGACCCGTCCATAGCGCCTTCCTGCCGCCTTCCGGATAGTCGTAGAAGCCCCGGCCCGCCTTGCGGCCGATGCGACCCAGCGCGACCATGCGCTCGGCCACGGCTTCGCCCGGGCGCTCGATGTAGGCGGCGCCCAGGTCCGCGCGGGTCTGCTGGTTGACCTTGTGGATCAGTTCACTGGAAACCTCGTCGATCAACGCAAGCGGCCCCACCGGCATGCCGGCCAGCAGCCCGGCGTTTTCGATCAGCGCAGGCGCCACGCCTTCGGCAAGCATCGCCAGGCCTTCCAGCACGTAGGTCGAAAACACGCGGCTCGTATAGAAGCCGCGGCTGTCATTGACGACGATGGGCGTCATGCCGATCGCCTTGACGTAATCGAGCGCTTGCGCCAGCGTGGCGCGCGTGGTCTGCCGGGCGACGATCACCTCCACCAGCGGCATCTTGTCGACCGGCGAGAAGAAATGCAGCCCGATGAAGTTGCCCGGACGCTGGCTGGCTTCGGCCAGACCCGTAATCGGCAGCGTAGACGTGTTGGACGCGAAGATGGCATCGGGCGACAGCACGGCTTCTGCCTGGCGTGTCACGTCGGCCTTGATCTCGCGCTGCTCGAACACGGCTTCAACGACGAGCCCCGCGCCATCCAGGTCGGCGTATGACGTGGTCGGATGGATGCGCGCGAGCAGCGCTTCAGCCTGTTCGGCATGCAGGCGGCCACGCTGTACCTGTTTCTCGACGAGCTTGCGTGAATAGTCCTTGCCGCGTTCGGCGGCTTCCTGCGTGGTGTCGAGCAGCACGACAGGCAGCCCCGCCTTGGCGGTGACGTAAGCGATACCGGCGCCCATCATGCCCGCGCCCAGCACGCCGATCTTGGCGTAGCGGCGCACCGGCACATCGGCGGGGCGCGCGGCCAGCTTGTTGGCTGCGTTCAGGCTGAAGAAGAGGGTACGGATCATCGCCCGCGCCTCCGGCGACAGCACCGCCTGCACGAAGTAGCGTGCTTCGGTCTTGAGGCCCGTATCGAGGTCGGTGATCAGGCCTTCGTACACGCACGACAGGATGCTGGCCGCCGCCGGATAGTTGCCGTAGGTTTTCTGCCGCAGCATGGCGTTGGCCGCGGTGAAGAGCTGCTGCACGGCGGGGCTGGCGATGCCGCCGCCGGGCACCTTGTAGCCCTTGATGTCCCACGGTTGCTGCGCGCGGGTGTGGCCTTCGCCCAGCAGCCACGTGCGCGCGGCATCGGCCTCGTCGCCCGCATTGACGACCGCATCGAGAACGCCGAGCTTGAGCGCGTCTGCCGCCTTGATGCGCTTGCCTTCCAGCAGCATCGGCAGCGCCTTCTGCACACCAATCAAGCGCGGCAGACGCTGCGTGCCGCCGCCACCCGGCAACAGGCCGAGCGTGACTTCGGGCAGACCGAAGCGCGCGCGGGCGTTGTCGGCCGCTACGCGATAGTGGCAGGCGAGCGCAATCTCCAGCCCGCCACCCAGGGTTGAACCGGGGAGCGCCGCGGCGACGGGTTTGCCGCACGTTTCCAGCTTGCGCAGCATGCGGTGCAGGTCGCAGGTGCGTTCGAACAACGTGGCTGCGTCGTCGCTGGCCTGCAGCCATTCGAGGTCGCCGCCGGCAATGAAATCCGCCTTGGCCGAGGTGATGAGGATGCCCTTGACGCTGGCATCCGCGCACACGCGTTCGATGGCGGCAAAAAAGGCGGCGCAGGTTTCGCCGTTGAGCACGTTCTGTGCACGGCCCGGCTGGTTCCACGCGAGCGTGGCGATGCCGTCGGTATCGATGGTGATGTCGATCATGTCAGCACGCTCCTCAAAGGCATTCGATGATGGTGGCGGTGCCCATGCCGGCACCGACGCACAGCGTGGCCAGGCCGGTGCTTGCCCCACGGCGTTCCAGCTCGTCGAGCAGCGTGCCGAGAATCATGGCGCCCGTCGCTCCGAGCGGATGGCCCATCGCAATGGCGCCGCCGTTGACGTTGATGCGGTCATGCGGCACGGCCAGCACCTCCATGAAGCGCAGCACGACCGAGGCGAAGGCTTCGTTCAGTTCGTACAGGTCGATGTCGGATGCAGACATGCCGGCGCGCTTGAGTGCCTTCTCGGCTGCGTACGAAGGCCCCGTCAACATGATCGACGGCTCCGAGCCGATGCTTGCGAAGCTGCGGATGCGCGCACGCGGCTTGAGGCCAGCGCGCTTGCCGGCCTCGCGGCTGCCGATCAGCACGGCCGCGGCGCCATCGACGATGCCCGAGCTGTTGCCCGCGTGATGTACGTGTTCGATGCGCTCAAGCTCCGGATAGCGCTGGCGGATCACGGCGTCAAAGCCGTATTGCTCGCCCAGTTCCGCAAACGACGGTTTGAGCTGCGCGAGCGTGTCTACGGTGGTCTGCGGGCGGATCATCTCGTCGCGGTCGAGGATGGTCAGGCCATTCTGGTCGCGCACCGGCACGATGGAACCCGTGAACCAGCCGGCCGTGCTGGCCGCATGCGCACGGCGGTGGCTCTCTGCGGCATAGGCATCGACATCGTGGCGGCTGTAGCCCCATTTGGTGGCGATGGTGTCGGCCGACACGCCTTGCGGCACGAAGTACAGCGGGATGGCGGCCGCCGGGTCGACCGGCCACGCGCCGCCGCTGGCGCCCATCGGCACGCGCGACATGCTTTCCACGCCGCCGCCGATGGCGAAATCGCTCTGCCCGGCCATCACCTGCGCAGCGGCCATGTTGCAGGCCTCCAGGCCCGAGGCGCAGAAGCGGTTGATCTGCACGCCGGCCGTCGTCTCGGCATAGCCGGCCGACAGGACTGCCACGCGGCCGATGCACGCGCCTTGTTCGCCCACCGGTTCCACACAGCCGAGCACGACGTCGTCCACCAATGCCGTGTCGAGCTGGTTGCGATCGCGGATGGCGCGCAGCGCGGTCGCGGCCAGGCGCAGCGGCGTGACACCGTGCAGGCTGCCGTCCTTCTTGCCTTTGCCGCGCGGCGTGCGCACGGCGTCGTAGATATAGGCTTCCATAACTTTGCGTCCTGAAGGTCGTGCTCGTTAAAGGGTGCGGGCGATCAGCTCTTTCATGATCTCGTTGGTGCCGCCGTAGATCTGCTGCACGCGCGAATCGGCCCACGCGCGGGCGATGGGGTATTCCCACATGTAGCCGTAGCCGCCGTGCAATTGCACGCAGCGGTCCATCACCTTGAATTGCAGGTCGGTGGTCCAGTACTTGGCCATCGATGCGGTGGCGGCATCGAGCTTGCCTGCCAGCTTGAGCGCGATGCACTGGTCGACGAACACACGGCCAATCTGCACTTCGGTTTTCAGTTCCGCCAGCGCGTGCCGCGCGGTCTGGAAATCGAGGATGGACTTGCCAAAGGCCTGGCGCTCGCGCACGTAGCGCAGCGTCCATTCAAGCGCGCCTTCGGCCGAAGCGATGGCCGTGATGGCAATTTGCAGGCGCTCCCACGGCAACTCCTGCATCAGGTAGGCAAAACCGCGATGTTCCTCGCCGAGCAGGTTGCCGGCGGGCACGCGCACGTTGTCGAAGAACAGCTCTGCGGTGTCCTGCGCCTTCATGCCGACCTTCTTCAGGCGCTTGCCCTTGCTGAAGCCCTCCATGCTGGTGTCGACGACAAAGAGGCTGGTGCCCTTGGCGCCGCCTTCGGGCGTGGTGCGCGCCACGACGATCACTACATCTGCGTGCCAGCCGTTGGTGATGAAGATCTTCGAGCCGTTGAGGACGTAGTGACTGCCGTCGCTGCTGCGCGTGGCGGTGGTGCGCACGCCTTGCAGGTCGGAGCCGGCGCCGGGTTCGGTCATCGCAATCGCGCCGATCATCTCGGCGCTCGCCAGCTTCGGCAGGTAATGCCGCTTCAACGCCTCGCTGCCGTAGTGCAGCAGATATGGCGCGACGATTTCCGAGTGCAGACCGAAGCCCAGGCCCGTGGCGCCCGCGCGGGCGATCTCTTCGATCAGCACGGTGCTGTAGCGGATATCGGCGCCCGCACCGCCGTAGGCTTCCGGCATGCTGGCGCAATGGTAGCCAGCGGCGGCCGCCTTCTCCCAGATGACGCGGTCGACGTAGCCCTGGTCTTCCCAGCGCTCGTGGTGGGGCAGGACTTCGGCGTCGATGAACCGGCGGACGGATTCACGGAAGGTGTCGTGTTCAGCATCGAACACAGTGCGGGCAATCATGGCGGCTCCAGAATGGGCGGCAGATGGGTTGCCGTATTTCAACAAGGCCGCGACAATTCCGGTTGATCCGGATCGCCACCTTCTTGATATGAAGCGCCAGCCGAAAGCTGCCTCCAAACGCCCCGGTCTGCGCGCGCGGGCACGTATCGCCATTCTGCTGCCGCCGCGCCTGTTTGCCGGTTACGTGTTTCTCACGCAGGAGATGCTGCTGGTGGCCGGCACCATGCAGGCGCGCAGCGTCGATGTGATGGGCAGCCGGCTCTTCGACATCGATGTGCTGTCAGCCGACGGGGCGGCCGTCCGAAGCTTTGGCGATATGCCTGTGCCCGCCACCGCCGCGCTGACCGATGCGGCCTACGACGTCGTGATCGTGCCCGCACAGTTCGCCCCGGAGGCGACATTGGATGCGGAAGAGGCGCACATCGCCGATTGGCTGCGCACGCGCTATGAGGCCGGCGCCCTGGTGGTCGGCATGAACGCGGCGCCGCTGTTTGCAAAGGCGGGGCTGCTCGATGGTTGTCGAGCGACCGGGCTGGCGAGCGAGCGTGCCTGGTTTGCCCGGCATTTTCCCAACGTGCACTACACGCCCGATCGGCCATTGGCCGTGGATGGCCGCATCATCACAGTCAGCGGGATCAACCCCGCCGTGGACGCCTGCGCGTACGTCATCGATCACTGCCGTGGGGCGGGCGCATCGCAGCGGATGCTTCGCACGGCGCTCACGCAGTCCCTGCCGTCATACGAGCACATGGCCGTGTGGACGGCGCAGTTCAAGCGCCACGGCGATACGGCCATGCTGGCCATCCAGGAAATTGTGGAGCGGGAACTGGCGGCGCCTCCCACATTGGCCGAGTTGGCCGCCCAGGCAGCGATGAGCGAGCGGAGCCTGACGCGCCGCTTTGCCGCCGCCACCGGAAGCAACCTGCGACGTTACGTGGCGACCCTGCGTCTGGAGCTGGCGGCGTTTCTGCTGCGAACGGGCCGGCAGCCGCTCGACCACATTGCCGATGAATGCGGCTACGGCAGCGTCAGCGCACTGAGTCGCGCGTTCTCTGCCGGCCACGGTTGCAGCCCCTTGCAATACCGTGCGCAGCACCGCACCCGCTGAAGCGTCACGGACGCAGCAGATCGAACCCCGCCAGCAACACCACCCCCGAAAGCGCGGTCAGCGGGAGCGAATGTTGGCCAAAGTACAGCAACGCGGCGGCCAGCCAACTGGCCGCGAAGAAAGCGCTCATGCGGTTCATGATGTCACCTGTTCTTGGTTGGGTTGGGAGCGGCGCGGCCGGCACATTCACGCGTGCTGGTAGCGGTACTCCTGGGTCTTGCCGCCGTAGCCGTAAGCCGCGGCGCGAACGTCCTGCACATAGATATAGCTCTCTTCGTGCAGATTGCCGAGTAGCTCAGCAAAAGCCTTGAACGCCTCGGCGATGTACTGCGCTTTCTCCGCCTTGGTATTCGTTTCGTCCGTCACCTTGATGTCGAAATAGACGCTGTTCTTGCCTTGCGCGGCCAGGGTCTGTCCGCCGACGACCCAGTCTTCCGGGTCCACATAGTCAATCGCGATGGCCGTCACTTTCGGGTCTTTTCCCAGGATGCGAGCCGTGAGTTCGAGCAGCGTGGTGGAAATCTTCTGCGTCATCTCTGCAGAGCGTTGGGCACTGACTTTGACGTTGAGGATGGGCATGGCGGTTTCTCCTATTAGTTAGCAATGCAACTACATGGTCAAAAAAAATGCACGCTCATGTCAGGGTGGAGCGCACACCTCGGATCTTCGTCACCGTATCGATGAACTCGGTACTGCCCAGCACGCGCTTCAACCTTGCGGTGACGGCGCCGCTCGCCTCGTTCAACGCTGCACCGATCTTGACGGCTTCCGGCGTCGGGAAGATGGCGGTCTCGCGACCGTCGGCTTCCGTCTTTCGGCGTTCGATCAACCCCTTGGCTTCGAGGCCATCCAGCGCGCGCGTTGCCGTGGGGCGCGTGACGGACATCGCTTCAGACAACTCGCTTTGCAGCATGCCCGGGCGATCGACGATCGCACGGAGCATGAAGCCTTGCGGAGGCGTGAGATCGAACGGCGCGAAGGCATCTGCCCAGACGCGGTCGAGCTTGCGGGCCAGTGCGGTGGTATTGAAGTAGAGGCAGTGGTCGAACATGGTGAGTTGCATCGTAGTGGCAATTAATTAGATATGCAACTTATTTTTCGTCAATGTTGCGCCGATCCTGAAGATTGCTGTTCAGTACGTCACCGTCACGATGATGGTGTCGGTATAGGTGCCGGCCTGCGGCGTGTTCTGGGCCGGCACCCGGCCGTACACCGTCGAAACTTGCGATAACCCCGTGCCGGTTCCCGTCACGGTGGCTGTGCCGCCGGTGCCGTCGCCCCAGATGGCGGTGAGCCCGCTGTTCGTATAGAGGTTGTAGCCGACCGTTTGCGTGCCCCCGTTGCGTGTAAGCAGACGGGTGGCAGTTGTGGCGCCGTTGCCTGCCCCCGCCGAAAGCGCGAGCGTCCAGGGCGCCTGGTTTGTGCAGTTGAGCGTAATGGCGCTGCTGGCGGTAATGGCCGACGTCAGCAAGCCGGCCGTGCCAAAGTCAAGGTTGGTCGCGCTGATCAGGCAATCGCTGACGAGGTTCGCACCTGCCGCGAGCGAAAACGTGGTTGGGTGCGTCGTGATGGTCGAACACGCCGTTGTGCCTGGGTTGGGCAGGGCATAGACCGTTGCGTTGGCCCCAGAGAAGTTCTGCGTATAGCTGCCCGCCGGCAGGGTGGTTTGTCCGCCCAAGATGCGGCCGTAGATGGTGACCGTGGCCGAGCCGGCCCCCAACACGCCCAGCGGTACGTCAACCGACACCGGCGGTGTGGAGGGCGTCGCACGACCACCCCACACCACGCTGTGCGCACCGTCGATGTACAGGTTGTACTGCAGTTGATTGCTGCCGGCGCTCAGGACCCGCGGCGCAATGCTGCTGCCTCCGCTGCCGGGGCCCAGGTTCAGGCAGGCACGCGCGACGCTGCCTTGCAGGAGGAAGCCGCTGCAGTTGACGGTGAGCGTTGTGGTGACATCTGTATTGCCCGCTTGCACGGGGCTGATATTGCCGAAGTTGATGGTGCCTGATGCCACCGTGCACGCTTGTGCGTGCGCGTTCTTGGGGGGCAATACCGTAACCGCCACCAGGCAGGCAAGTAGCCAGTGCAGGGCACTGTGAGCTGTCATGGCTGCGCCTCCTGTGTCAAAGGCACACAGCGCAGCGGCCCCAATGTCGGCAGCGCGCCCGCGCCGGACGGATAGGCAAATTGCACGGTGCACGGGGGCCCCGCGTCGTCCACACGCAGTGTGTTCTGGTCCTGCAGTGCATCGATGAAGGCCAGGCCGTCATAACCGATGGGGTAGCGCTGTTGGGTCTGCTCGAGCGTTGCCGTGCTGCCGGCGGGTAGCGGCTGCCCCTTCGCATCGACCAGGCGCAGTTGCGCGCCGCGGAAGGTTTCAATGCGAAAGCGCGCCAGCACGCCCGAGCGGTCGGCCGGAGCAATGGTGACGGCGCTCGTGGCGAGCTTGGCATTGACAGGCAACACCAGAGGATCGACGGCCACATGATTGTTCTCGTATGACACCAGATCCGGTACGAGCAGGTGGCCGCTGGCATTGGTGCGGCCCATCAGACGGTTCTCGTAGGTGACGGGCACGTTGGGTACCCCTTCGGTGGAGACCAATGCGAAGCCATCGTTGATGCGGCGCCCTGGCAGCACCGTGCCGTCCATGAAGACCAGCGAGCCGGCAAGGTCCAGCGCGGTGCTGGTTTGTCCGTTGATCTCCTGCGCGGCGGCAAAGGCGTCACCGTAACGGCCGCGGTAGTTCAACTGCGCGAGCGAGCGTCGGTCGCCGGCGCTCTGGTTCGCCTGCAGTTGCCAGCCGAGGCCGCCCGCATAGTCGGGCGTGCGCACCGCGCTGACAGTGGCCGAGGCCCGGCCCCGGTCGATGCCGACGCTGGCGGCGGTGCTTGTATTGCTGCCCAACGCCATGGTGATCGTCATCAGCACGCCGCGTGCGCGGCGCTCGGCCAAGTCCTGATAGGCGCTGGCGGCAATCGAGAAATCGCGTCCGAGCTGCGTGCTGTATGACCACGAGACAATGCGCGACGCGCCCGTCAGCGGGTCCGATACGCCGATATAGCTTGCTGCAACGCTGCCTGAGCGTCCGGCGGGTACCGACACGGTCGTGCGCAGCAGCGAGCGGAAGAAGGGCGACCCGGCCGCGCTGGCCAAGTCCTGGTAGGTGCCGAACGTGCGCGTGCCGAGTACGTCGACATTCAGCCCAGGCGTGCGGTACTGATACCCAAGCGTGCCCTGTGCGCCGGTCTGGCCGCCTCCTTGCGAAAACGCACCCGCGCCTGACAGCACGCCGCCCTGGCCGAGCCGTATCAGCGCGCCTGCGCCGGCATTGGCGACACCCCGTGTCGCTTCCATATGGCCTTCGAGCGTGAGCGTGCCTGTGAGGCCGTAACGCAGCGACGTGCTGAGCGCGGGGCTCGACCCATAGTCGAACGAGCGCGTGCCGTAGTTGTTGCGCAGAAAACCAGCCTCGATGGCGTAGTCGAAAAGCCCGGCAGACAGCAGCCGCGTATCGACGTACAGCGGCACCGAGGTCACCACGTCGCGGCCCAGCGCGTCCTTGACGACGATGACCGCCTGCCCCGCCCCCGTGATGGCCGGTGCATTGTTCAGCACAAACGGCCCGCTGCCGACCTGCCCCGTGAATTGCCGAACGCTGTTCACGTATAGGTCCACCGCCGTGGGCACGGCTGCACTGCCACCGAGCACGGGCAGCGGATACGTCACCAGGTCGGGCCGCAGCGCAAAGTTGCTTCGCCACTGTATGCCGCCCAGCCGCACCGAGCGACTCCAGGTGAGCGACGCGCTGACCGTGTCCCCCAGCGAGAGCGTCGTGAGCCGTTCCGCATCGGAGTGCGACCAGTTGGTATCGAGCCGCGTGTAGCGGTGCGTGGTGGCGTCGAACGTCCCGACTCCACTGTTGGCCAGGACACCACCTGGGTGGAAGAACCGCTGTTCGCTGAAGAGCCCCAGGCTTGTGCCCGCAGCGCCCAGCGTGGTGGGCTGCAGGTAGGCGTCGTAGTTCACCAGCAGGCCGGTGCCGCTGGTCGGTGCCACGCGCGCCTGCGTCTGAAAGCTCAGGACATTGGGCACGCGGCGCGTGTCGTCCAGCGTGAACTGCGCCTGCTGCGTCCGCGCATCGTATGCATAGCGCAGGCCGGGGACGCCATCGAGGGCAATCAGGCCTTGTGCATCGGGCCGCAAGTCATCGGTGCGGATGCCGATTGCGCGCAGTTCGTCGACAGTGGCGGACAACCGCCCGTCATGCAGCCGGAAGCGCGCGATCGTCTGGGTGGATGCGCCGTTGATGACCGCCTCCAGGTAGATGTCGACGGTGCCGGCTTCTGGTAGCGCGCCATCGGGGTGCTGCGGTCGCGCCGTGGCAGTGGGCGTTGCGCTGCCGGAAGCCTGCATCGCCGTGTTTCCCTGTGCTGTAGCCGACGCCGCCAGTGCCATGCCGCAACCCAGCGCCAGAATGCGGCTGCCCCTCATGCCGGCTCTGTGCATCAGTCGGCGCGCGCAAGCGGCATCTCCACTGCCACGCCATTGACGAGAGCGCGCAGCCGCCGCGGTGTCGTCTTCGCCGCCTGCCCCGCGGCCACAGGCCATGTTCGCGTTGCGCCGGCCAGTGCGTAGCCGAGCAGGCCGGCGGTGATCTCGCTGTGCGTGCCGTCGCTCCAATCGATCGATACGCTCGAGAGCTGTGCGTGGCGCACATCGGCATTGCGGACCACCAGGACGGTCTTGTCGCCGGTGCCGCGCAACGTGGCGGACAACCTGGGCGGGGAATCGGCCACGGCATTGACGAACACGGGCACGGAATAGCGCAGCTGCATCGTCACGCCGGTCAGCGTCTGTGGGCGGCGGTCAGGCAGTTCGTCGATCAGCAGCCGATACGCCTGCTCGCCCGCATCGGCGGTGGGCGGCTGCGTGAGTACGACGCGCACGAGCTGTTCGCTGTCTGCCGGAATCTGCACGATGGGCGGGCTGGCGACGAGCGCAGCGGCCGGTTCGAGGTGCTCGCCCTCGGCGTCCTGCGTCCAGCGGAACACGCGCACCTGGGCGTTGAGCGGCAATGTGCCGCGATTGCGCAGCGTGAGCACTGCCGCAGCCTGCCCCGGTGGCAGGTCGATGCGGATGGGCGAAATCTGCAGGGAGGCCGCCGTTGCCGACCATGGCGCGAGCGCAGCAATGAGAAAGGCAATGCCTGCCGTTGCCACACGCAGCATGGTGCGGCGTCGCCCCGGTGGAGCGGCGCGCCTGGTGTCAGGGCGACGCAATTCAGAACGTGATGGTGGCGGTGACGGTCGAGGTGTAGGTACCCGCCGCCGGCGTGTTCTGCGGCGGTACGCGTCCGTACACCGTCAAGGCCTGCGCGGTACCCGTGCCGGTGCCGGTGACGGTGTCCGTGCCGACGGTGTTACCCCAGATCTGGGTGCGTGCGGTGTCGCGATAGAGCTGATAGCCCACCGTGGCTGTGCCCGTGCCGGCCAGCAGACGGGCCGCAATGGTCGACCCGGTGGTGGTGCCGGCGTCCAGACCCACGTTGTATGGGGCCGCCGTGCTGCACGTGACGCTCAGGCTGGTGGTCTGGTCGACGTTTGCACTCAGCACCCCCTGCGTGCCGAAGTTGAGCGCATTGGCACTGATCGAGCAATCGTTTTGCAACGTGAGCGAGACAGTGAATGTGGTGGTCTTGGTTGCGGCCCCAAGCCAGCCGGGGGCTGAGAGCAGACCAGCGAGCACGATCAGTTGCGGCGCCAGACGAGGCACACGGGGATAAGCAAGGGGGTATCGCATCGGTCTTCTCCTGTGACGAGCACCGCATGGTGTGCGGTGCCTCACTTGCTCGGGTCATCACGTTGGGCTCCGCCATCCGACGGAGGGTACGTGCTTTGAACGTAGCAAAAGAGAGGCCCAAGGCCTACCGATGGCTTAAAACTCGACGGTGACGATCTGACGATGTGCTGAAAACAGCATATCGCCCGGTTCCGCCAGGGGCGGTCGTACGGCCGGGCCATACGAGACACGGCTCGGCGATTCCCGCTCGCACTGCACGCTGGCCGTCGCGGTGGCGCCGGAGACCACCGTGCAGCGATCCACGATGGTGAGGCTCACGGTAAAGCTCGCGCGCGTCGCCGCCACCGGCACAACAGGCATCGCACCGGCGGCAAGGACGGCAAACATTACAAAAGCGCGCAGCAAATTCACGGTAACGACGGGAAACGAAGAAGATCCCGGGCCCGAGTGCCCGGGTGTTTCCGTCTATATCGGCAGGCGCTGCGAAAGGTGTAGATCGTGCGGCATGCCAAGCTTGCGTCGATCCGGTTGCCGGCCGGTCAAAAATACATCGTCGCACTTGCCCTGAACGTCCGCGGCGCCCCCTGCACAAGAATGAAGCCCCAGCTCGGCAACCAGTACTTTTTATTCGTCAGGTTGTCGACATTGAACCGCAGCGTCACCGGCTTGCCGCCCACCTTGGTCGAATACCGCGCCCCCACATCAAACGTGTGATACCCCGGCACGATGTTGCTGTTGTTTGCCTCCAGCGCCGAGTTGCCGACGTACTGGCCGCCCGCCGACAGCACGAGCCCCGGCACCGGCGGCACGGCGTATTCCACATACGCCGTCGCCTTGAAGCGCGGCGACCCATAGGCCCGCTTGCCCAGCACGGAGGCATCGGACTCCGTGTTCTCGGAATTCATGATCAGCACGCCGCCCAGCAGCGTCCAGTCACGCGCGAGCTTGCCGCGTGCGCTCAGTTCAAGGCCGCGATAGCGCGTCATGCCGTCTTGGGTATAGACGTTGTCTGGCCGCAGATACGCCAGCCCACGCTGCACCTGGAACAGCGCTGCGCCGAACGTCCAGTCCTGCAGTTCGGCCTTGGCGCCCACCTCGACCTGCTTGCTCTTGAGGGGCCCGAACACCGTGCCGGCGTTGAGTGCTGTGATCGGTGCGCTGGCACCGGCCTCCAGCGATTCCACATAGCTTGTGTACAGCGTCACCGGCTGCACGGGTTTGAATATCACCGCCAGCGTGGGCGTGATCGGCTCGCGGGTGTATTTGGCCGAAGTGCTGCCGTCAGCGTTGTAGCCGGTCTGGTTGAAACGCGTATAGCGCAACCCGCCCAGCACAGACCAGTGCTCGTTGAACTTAGCCGTGTCGCTCGCAAAGACGGAAGTCTGGTCGATCCGGGACGTGCGAGCCAGACCGTCGGACGCGGGCACCCGCATCGGTGTCGCCCCCGACGACACGAACGCCGACGTGTCATACAGATTGCCGGTGCCGAGCAGCGTGGAAGCAAAACCGCCCGTGGCTTGCGTGAGACTCTGCCACGAGGTGCCGAAGACGAGTTCATGTTCGATCGGGCCTGTGCGCACCTTGCCGTTGGCCATCACCTGCGCCTGGCTGTACTGGTAGCGCTGGTACGAGCTGTACTGCAACTCGCTGAAATTGCCTGCGTTGTCGGTCAGCTGGATCGCGCTGTCGGCGTTGCCGCGATTCTGCTGCGTATAGCGATAGGCGGCGCGCACGTTCCAATCTGGCGTGGCGGCCCAGTTCAGTTCGGTGCCGACGGATTTGATTTCGGTCTCGTAATACGACCCGCCCGACGACACGCGTTGGCTGCCGTCAATGGCACGCGGCGTGCGCACGAACTCCGTGACCGGCACACCAAAATCCTGACCGGGGATGATGCCGTAGTACGCACCCTGCACGTTGCGCTGCATGTACAGGCCGTCGAACGACCACTGCAGATCGGGCGTGATGCGCGCATCGAGCGCGAGCGATGCGGAGTCGCGCTTGATATGGCCGCCGTCGACAAAGGTGTCGCCTTCTTCATGCACTACGCCCAGGCGGGCGCCCAGGGCCTTGGTCGGACCAAGGCGCCCGCCCACATCCACCGATTCCTTCAGCGTGCCGCCGCTGGTAAAGCCGAACGTGGCGCTGCCGCCAAAGGTGTTGGTCGGACGCTTGGTCACGAAGTTGGCGATGCCGCCCGGTGTGCCGAAGCCATACATGAATCCCGAGAGCCCCTTGAGCAGTTCCACACGTTCGAAGTGTTCGAGCGGCACATCGCTGCCCCAGTTGGGCACGGCCAACCCGTCGACCTTGTAGCCCTCCAGCAGGTCGAGCTGCAAGCCGCGGATGGTGATGTTCGACGCCTCCCCGATGTAGCCGTCGTTGTTTGCGGTGACGGCCGGATCGCCCTTGAAGACCTCGCCGATGGTCTGTGCCTGACGGTTCTGGATCAGCTCCTGCGTGGCAACGTTGATGGTGAACGGCGTGTCGAGCACAGCCTTGTCGCCCAGCGCGCCGGTGCTGGCCTGCTTTGCGCCATAGGCAGCAGGTTTGCCGGCGCTGACTTGCGTGGCGGGCAGGTCGACCTGCGCGGTGCTCTGCTGCGCGTAGGCCGAGGCGCCCGCGCCCATGGCGGCAAAAGCCAGTGCGAGCCTGCGTACCAGCGGCGTTGTGCGAAGGCGGTTGATGGAACGGCGTGAAGCGGGTGGTAAAGCAGCGGCTCGCATGATCAGCTCCCCTGAATCAGTGTTGTGGGCAGGCGTGCGCAGTCGCGTGCGTGCCGGCGAGCGGCATGCGCGAGTCCTGTGCGGGTGGTTGTGGTTTCTTGGTGGCGGCGTGTAGAGCTATGGCTCTCTAGCGACGCTCGGATGCAGGTCGTTGCCGACGCGCGGCCCGCGCACCGGCATGGCCCAGACAGAATCAGGCGCGCCGTGGTGCGCCCGGCGCAGCGTTGCACGCGCAAGGCCGACAAAGCCGCACGCGAGCGCCAGTGCGCCCAGGTCGAAACCGGCCACCATCCAGTCGCCGCGCGCCATCGTGCGCAGCAGGTGGTCACCGGTGACGACCGCATTGGTGAGCGGCGCAAGCACTGCCCCGATGGCGGCTGCGCCGAGTAGTTCGACGGCACCGCGTGCGGGCGGCCGCAGCATCGCCCACGCAATCGCCGCAAAGAACATGGTGTAGTACGTCACGCCCGCCGAACGCTCCGGCCACAGCAGCGCCGCCGGGAACGTCGCCATCACGCCGACGCAGCATCCGATGCACACGCCAACCGTGGCGCGCGCCAGCAGTTGATGCAGAAGCGGTTGTTCTGCCTTGCGCTGCTTGCGGCGCGATTCGATCCACAGCAGGTTGCCCGAATAGAAGACAAACGCTCCCGCCAAGCCCATCACGAGATACGCGAGACGCAAGGCGATGTCTCCGTAAGTGCCGAAGTGCAGGCCGTAGACCAGGCTGTAGAGGGCGTGGTTGGTGTCGCGCGCGTCGGGCGTCTGATTGCCGACGAGCGTGCCGCTGTTGGGCTGGTCGGCCGCTGCGTGAATTGCCACCGAGCCGTAGTCGCCGACCGCGCGCGTGCTGCTGCCGCGCAGTTCCGCCACGGCATTCGCATCGCCAATCTGCTGGTAGTGGATCGACTTGACGGTGAAGTTCGGGCCGGCCGCCGCGCGTGCAGTGGCCAGCAGCTGCTCGGCCGGCAGCATGGGCGCCGCGCGCTTGGCGGCCACCACCGTGCCCGCCGCCGTGGTGACACGCGGCACCGCGTCGAACAGCTTGCCGTTCAGCGCCACGGTGTTGAACACGGTCATCAGCACGATACTCAGACACAGCACCGGCGCGGTGATCGCAAAGATCAGGTGGAAGGGCAGGCTGAACAGTCCGAGCACGTTGTGCATGTCCATCCAGAAGCGCTTGAGGTTGCGCCCGGGCCGCACGGCCAGCAGATCTTTTTTCAGGCGCGGCAGGTGCAGCAGCACGCCCGAGATGAGCGCCACGCCATACAGCACAGAGATCGCGCCCATGAAATACATGCCTGGCGTTTCCAGCCCCAGCGAGTAGTGCAGCCGGTTCAGGAAATTGGCCAGCTCACCCTTGGACGGTTCGATCGACAGATCTTTCGGCGAGGTCTTGCCGGCAGCGAGCCCACTGCCGGTCGTCATCTGCCAATCGCCCTTGCTGTTCTGCCAATACGCGGAGAACTCCGGCTCGCCCTCGTTGGGGAAGATGACGTACGCGCTGGCCGCAGCGGCCGGGTGCGTGCGCACCAGCGCGGTGACGAAGCGATCGATATCGGCGGGCGTCGTGGCAACGGCCGCATGATTGGCGCGCAGCGGGTTCTGCCACGCATGCAGCTCTTCATGGAATACGGTGAGCGCGCCGGCAAAGAACGCGATAAACAGCGCCCAGCCCGCCATCAGGCCCACCCAGGTATGCAGCGTCTGATACAGACGTAAGGTCGTCGGTTTCATGGCGAGGTCAGGCCACCGTCAGCCGCGGCAGCCACAGCGCGCCGAACGACAGCGCGTTGGCGGCCACCAGCACGGTCCACGCCCGGGCGCTGCTCCGAAAGAGCACGCTCGCGCTGATGATCACGGCCCATAGCGGCAGGCACGCGAGCAGCGCGCCGACAATGCCGCTTTCCCAGCCGCCCGGCAGCCACAGGATCGCCAGCGTGCACAGCGCGACCGACAGCGGCAACCCCAGCACGGTACCGGCCAGCCACTTCGTGCCGATCCCGTTCATGACGACAACGCACTGCTTACGCGCCGTTGATGCGTCCACGCGCCCACCATGGGCCACAGCGACAAGGCACCGGTGACCACCAGCGCCACGGCGATGACAGCGCCCCCCCACCCCAGCACGTCGTTCCACAGCACTACGGCAATGACCGAGAGCGCCACGGCGGTGCCACACAGCAGCCACCCGCGCAGGCGCGAAGCGGGTGCGAGCAACACTTGGTTGGGCGCGGCCGCATACAGGCAGCCCGCTGCAAGCAGCCCGAGCAGGAGGGCAATACCGTGCATGGCAGTGCTCGATTTAATTAAGAACGCAAATGATAGTGATTCGTATTAAAAATACAAGATGAGGCAGCATGACCTCGTAAGCGAAGGGGGGATGCGACGTGCATGCGGCGGCCCGATCGCCAACGCATGCCAGGTTGTCAGGACAGCGCTGCCTCGACGAAGTGCAGGCGATCCGGCCCCCAGAACATCTCATTGCCGACAAAAAATGTGGGCGCGCCAAACACGCCGCGCGCCACGGCCTCGTCGATAGTCTTGCGCAGCGCCTGCTTGACGCGGTCGTCCTGCACCAACTCCTGCATGAGCGCAGGGGAGATGCCGGCCGCTTCCAGCACCGCAGCCAGTTCCTGCAAATCGCCGAGATTGCGCGGGTGCTCGAACATTGCGCTGAAGATGGTGGCGAGGTAGCGGTGGAATTCTGCGTCGCTGCGCAGTTGCATGCCGACCGCACCGCGCATCATTTGCAGCGTGTTGATCGGAAAGTGCGGGTTGAGCTGGATCGGCACGCCACCGAGCAGCATCCTGGAAGAGACCGCGCGCAAGTACTTCAAGATCTGGGAGATGGCGTGTTTCTCGGGTTTCCTGCCGGGGCGCGAAGTGGCGAGGCGCACGGTCACGCGCGGGCGCGGCGCCACCGGCCGCAAGGTCAAAGTGAACGGCTTTGCCGCGACCGGTGTGGACGCGCTCGCGCAGGCGGCCGGCATGACCAGCGGCGCGTTCTACAGCCACTTCGGCTCCAAGTCGGATTGGCTCAAGGCACTGATCGAGGCCGAATTGGCCGCCAGCCGCGAGATGTGGACCGGCAATCCGCACGATACGGCGGAAGATTGGCTGCGCTTTGAGCTGGACCGCTACCTTTGCCTTGCCCACGTGAAGCATCCCGAAGCCGGTTGCGCCGTGCCCGGCCTTGCCGCGGAGATCGCCCGCGCCGACGCGTCAGTCCGCGCGCTGTATCAGGAAGAGATGCGCAAGGGGCACGCGATCCTCGCGCAGCGTCTGGGGGACGACGATGCTGCATGGGCGATGATTGCGCAGCTGGTCGGCGCCATCCATATCGCGCGGGCCATGCCTGACGCGGCCATGCAGCGCACGATCGTCGAGGCGAGCAAGCGGTTTCTGCAGGATGCCGTGACGCGCCTTGCCGCCAAGTCCTGACGGATGATGCGTGCTACTGGAGGTTGCCCCAGCGCGGCACGGCGGGCTCGGCGTTGGCCCATTGCCAAGTGCCGCCGTTCTGACACGCGTAAATCGTGTAGCCGGCCCCGGGAGCGTTCGTGGGAGCCAGCGCTTCCTGAACCGTAAGCACCGCTTCGCGGCACGTGGCCAGCTGGGTCGTGAACGTGCGTACGAGCACGACCTGGCCGTGCGCCTTGGTGAAGCCCATCATACGTTCGAGCGACCAGTTGAGCGCGGGCGTGCTGTCGCTCAATCGCCCGACGGCCATGGCGAGCGCATCCTGTTCGCTGGCGGCCCATTTGCGCGTCGCGTATTTGATCGACGCATCGGTCGCGGCGTTGACCGACACCGCCACGCCATAGGCCACCGCGGGGTTGCCGGTGACGGTGCCGGTGGCCACGCCGGCCGCGGCTCCGGTCAACGGCCCAACCGACGAGCAGCCGGCCATCAAGCCAGCCATCAGGCCCGCGCACGCAGTGACAAGCCCGCGCGCGGGGCTCATTGCAGCGAACCCCATCGCGCCGTGGCCGGTTCCGCCGTCGCCCACTTCCATTGCTTGCCGTCATGGCAGATCGAGGCGACGAAGAAGTCGACTTTCGCAGCGCCGTCTTCAACGCCGTCCACGGTGAAGAGGATTTCCTTGCAGTTGACGAGCGGCCCGTTGATCGAACGCGTGACCACGACGCGGCCGTGTTCGTCGGGTTCCAGGGGAATGCGGTGCTTGATCTGCCAGTTGCCGACGGTGTTGTCGGCAAGCGCCCCGGCGATCTGCGCGATGTGGTCTTGGGTTTCGGTGTGGACGACGCGCTGGCTGTGCTGCAACGCGGCCCGTGCGCCGGCCTGTACGCCCAACCCGATGCCGGTAGCCACTGCCGCGTTGTCGGTCACCTTGGCAGCGAGGGCCGCACCGCCGATACCGGCCGCGGTGGTCGTGCCTTCCGACATCAGCGAACTGCAGCCGCTGAGTACCAACGTGCTCAGGGCGAGCGCGCCGCCCAGCATCCGGGCAGCAGCCAACCGTGGTGTACGCATGTGGACTTCCAAATCTGCAACAGAGCGAATTCTAAAGGACACAGCAGTCGGCAAACGGCGGTGCGGCGCGGTTTCTCACAATTGTTTTGAGTTGTGCCGCGCGCGCCATCCAGCCGCCTGTCAGCTACGCACCCAGTCCTATTGCTGCTTTCAATCGATATCGTCCGATACAGATTCGCTTGACATGTGCATATGCACTTATAAACTGCAGCCCATGTCTCCGTTACCTGAAACTCCCAAGTGCACCGCGCTCGCCGTTCGTCAGGCGGCGCGTTATGTCACGCAACTTTATGACCGCCATCTGGGCGAAGTCGGGCTGACGTCGTCGCAGTTCTCGGTGCTGGTTGCGATCGCTACCGCCGCCGCTGAGCCTACGATGGCGTCGGTGGCCGAAGCCTTGGTGATGGACCGGACCACCCTTGTGCGCGCCCTGCAACCGATGCAGCGCGATGGCTTGCTCGTCCAGAAGGCCGCATCTACAGGACGGGCGACGGCGTTGCACTTGACGCCGCGGGGGCTGGCGCTGCTCAAAGCCGCCGAGACGCACTGGCGGGCGGCCCAGCAGGAGATTGACGACAAATTCGGGGCGGAACGGGCCCAGGCGCTTCGCGAAGCACTGTTTGCGCTCACCACGGCCTGAATCTGCGCCACGCAACGGCGCATTTTTTTGCGGTAAAGCTGTGCATATGCACATATGGAGATCGACATGGATATCAAAGGCAAGACCATTCTTGTGACGGGCGCCAATCGTGGCTTGGGACGGCAGTTCACGCAGGCGCTGCTGGCCGCCGGTGCGGCCAAGGTCTACGCGGGTGCGCGTGACCCGCAGACGGTCACGCAGACCGGCGTGCATGCCGTGCGCCTCGACGTGACCGACGCGGAGTCGATCACCGCCGCCGCAGCAGCGCTGACGGACGTTGATGTGGTCGTCAACAATGCGGGCATCATGCAGCCGGCGTCCTTGCTTGCCCCCGCTGACATTGGCGCGATCCACAAGATCTTCGACGTGAACGTGTGGGGCTTGCTGGCTGTCACGCAGGCGTTTGCGCCGGTGCTCAAGCGGAACGGCGGGGGCGTCGTCGTGAATGTGCTGTCGGTACTGAGCTGGGTAGCACTGCCAGCCAGCGGTGCGTACAGCGCATCGAAAGCCGCCGCCTGGGCGCTGACCAATGGTTTGCGGCATGAGCTGCGCAGCCAGGGGACGCGCGTGGTGGGTGTGCACCCCGCCTACATCGATACCGACATGACGGCGGGCGTGACAGCACCGAAGTCGACCCCAGAGCAGGTCGTTGCAGAAGTGCTGCGCGCACTCGCTGACGGCCGCGACGAAGTACTCGTCGATGACGTTGGCCGCCACGTCAAGCAATCGCTTTCGAGCGCCACGCCGGCCTACCTCGCGGCCTGATCGGAGACGTGCAGGGCGGGGCGCTCTGCCTCGCCGCACATCTGCCGTCGATAGCGCTCCGGCGAAAACCCGACCTGCTTGCGGAACATCGCAATAAATGCCGAGGGCGTTCCATAGCCGAGCGCAAGCGCGATCTCCTGCACCGATCGGTCTTCCTTGAGCCACACCAGCGCCCGCAGCAACCGCACGCGGTTGCGCCACTGCACGAAACTCATGCCGAGTTCGGTCTGAAACCGTCGCGCGAGGGTGCGTTCGGTGCTGTGCACGCGCTCGGCCCATTGCTGCAGCGTGGTGGTGTCGGCGGGGTCCAGGCGGATGGCATGCAGGATGGGCTCCAGCTGGCGATCGGTGCTGTCGGGCAAGTAGCTGTCGGCGTGGCCGGCGCGCACCAACATTTCGACCAGCAGTTCGAACTGGCGCAAATCCCATTCGTCCGACATGGCGGTGACGCGGCGCGTGGCGAAGTCTTCGAACAGCGCGCGCACCAGCGGTGTCTGCGGAATCAGGCAGGCCATCGGCGGCAGCCGCTGCGCAAGCGGCTCGGCCATGTACAGCGACAGGAAGTCCGTCGCCTGCCGAATCGATGCCGAATGCGGCTGGTTGGCTGGCACCCAGATCAGGTATTCAGCGGGCGCCGTCAACCTGCGGCCGTCCACCACGACTTCCATCAACCCGAGACTGATGCGGTTGATCTGGCCCCACGGGTGCGTGTGCGGCTCGATATCCGTTTCGGGCTCGAAATGGTCGAAGCGGAAGTAGAACGGTGCCCCCGTCGGCACGCGCAGATCCGCGTCGCGGTAGGCGGTGTACAGGGTCTCAGCCACGGTTGTCGGGTTCGAGGGGTGAGGTTGTCCGGTTTGAAGTATATGTTTTGAACCGGACATTACTACACTGCCGTCTTCCAATGCTCGAGGAGGCCGTCGTGCCCGTGCTGTATCCCTTGCTGGCGGTGCTGATCTGGGCCGCCAACACAATCGTGTCGAAAGCTGCTGCCGGTGTGGTGGACCCGGCGGCCATTTCGTTCTACCGGTGGGTGCTGGCGGCGCTCGTGCTTACGCCATTCTGCGCGCGGCCGCTATGGCGACAGCGTCATGCCGTGCTGGCGCAGTGGCGCCCCTTTGCGGTGCTCGCGCTGCTGGGCATGGTGATGTACCAATGCCTGGCGTACTACGCCGCTCACAGCACGAGCGCGACCAACATGGGCGTGATCGGTGCGCTGATCCCGATGCTGGGCCTGCTTTTGAATGTGGCGGTATTTCGTCAGCCGGTCGGGGCGCAGGCCGTGACCGGTGTGGTGGTGTCGCTCCTGGGCGTGCTGTATCTGCTCGGGCGTGGAGAACCGGCCAACCTGTTCGACGGCGGCATCAACCATGGCGACGTGCTCGTGCTTGCCGGCGCCACGGCGTACGCGCTCTACAACATCCTCTATCGCCGGTGGGCGCTGCCGTTCGGGCAGTGGCTCAACCTGTACGTGCAGGTGCTGATGGCCGTCGTCATGCTCGTGCCGGTGGCCATGACGGCGCACAGCCTGGCCGTGCCGGCCAAGGGCATCGGGCTGGTGGTGTTTGCTGGCATTGCTTCGTCGATCGTCGCGTCGTATCTGTGGATGCAGGGGCTCAAGCGCATCGGCAGCGAACGCACGGCGGTGTTGATGAATCTGATGCCGGTCTTCACAGCCGCTATGGCAGCGGTAATGCTGGGTGAGACGGTGCACGGCTATCACTGGATCGGCGGCGGCCTCGTCCTGCTGGGCGTGAGTCTGGCGCAAGGCATCGTTCGGCTGCCGATCGGCCGGTCGGGATTGAGCGCCCGTTAGTTTTTTTCGGCCGCGCGGCTCAGGGGTTGGCGCTAAAATCGAACACATTGGCGGGCGCATGATGGCGCCCGTTCCGTGTTTCAGAACCACACTCGCCAGATCATCGCCAGACCATGAAGCGCAACGCCGGAGCCGTCACTGTCGATGATGTTGCCGCGCATGCGGGCGTGTCCATCAAGACCGTCTCGCGCGTGCTGAACCACGAGCCCAACATCAGCGAGAAGACGCGCGCGAAGGTGGTCGAGGCAATGCAGACGCTCGACTACCGGCCCAACCCGGCTGCCCGGCGACTGGCCAGCAAGCGCGCCGACATCATCGCGCTGGTCTACGACAACCCCTCCGACAACTACATCGTCAACATCCAGCATGGCGCGCTCGAGGCCTGTCAGGCGCTCGACTACAGCCTGCTGCTGACCCCCTGCAACTACCGCGACCCGAACCTCGCCGAGCAGATCATCCAGAGTGCGCGCCAGCGTGCCCTGGCCGGCATCATCCTGACGCCGCCGGTGTCGGACGTGCCGTCGCTGATCACGGCGCTGGATGAAGCCGGCATCGATTACGTGCGCCTGGCACCTGCTGATCGCGAGCACAAGGGGTTGTCCGTCAACACCGAAGACCGCGCCGCCGCGCGCGACATGACGCTGCACCTGATCGGGCTCGGCCACCGCCGCATCGGCTTCGTGGTGTGCGATCCCGCCCACGGCGCGGCGTATCAGCGGGTATTCGGTTATCGCGACGCGATGGCGCAGGCCGGCATCGAAGTCGACGAACGACTGGTCGAGCAGGGCGAGCACTCGTTCGAATCGGGCGTAGCCTGCGCTGAGCGATTGCTGTCTTGCGAGCCGCGCCCCACCGCCATCTTTGCCGGCAACGACGACATGGCCGCCGGCGTGCTGCGCGTGGCGCAGGCGCGCGGCATCAAGGTGCCGGAAGAACTCTCCATCTGCGGCTACGACGACACGCCGCTTTCACGCCAGCTCTGGCCGGCGCTCACCACCGTGCGCCAGCCGATCCAGGCGATGGCGCATGCGGCTGTGGAACAACTCATCGCGATTCATCGCCCGCATCTGCCGGGCCTGAAGCCGCATTCGGTGCACGAGAATTTGCAGTATGAGTTGGTGATTCGGGAATCGACCTGCGCGCCGCCGCGTTGAGCCAGCGCGTCTCCTTAGGCGGGCTGCCGGATCAACGCATACAAATCATCCTGCGGCTCATACCCCAGCAACTCGCGCCCGGTCTCCAGCCCCCAATCCATTCCACGGTTGTTCGACACGCCGTTTACGACGATGGCCGGTGCTGGCCAGCGCGCGGGGTCGGCCGTGATGGAGCAGAGGAACAACTGGCGCAGATCCCCGTTCGATAGCCACATGTTGCGGAACCAGCGCAGTGCGACGCGGCTGGCTTCATCTGGCAGCTCGGTCGGCACGGGCGTATCGGCTGTGCCGGAATAGTTGATGTCGTTCGGGTCGTTGTCGTCGGGCAGTGCCCAGCCGATGCGCAGCGACACGATCGACAGCTGGCCGCCGTTGGCCGCGGACACGGCGCCCACTGCCTTGCAGAGCCGTTCGCCCATGGCCTTGGACGTTCCGTAGGCGAGCGAGTAGACGTCTTCCGTGCCGTTGTTCCAGCGCGTGCCCGGGGCGGGCGGCAGTTCGGCGGTGAGTTTGCCGGGGCCGATGGTGCCGGCCAGGGGTTGGTCCTTGTATGCGCCCATCGCGTGGTTGGACGAGGCAAACACGAAGCGGCGCACGCCGTGCGTGGCCGCAGCCTGCAGCACATTGAGCGTCATGCCGTAGGAGGCCAGCGCCTGTTCCCACGTTGCGTCCGGCGTGGAGTGGATTGCGGCCAGGTGGATGACGGCATCGACGTTGCTCAGCAGATCCGTCCATGCGCCGTCGGCTTGCGTGAGATCGGCCTTGACCCATTGAAAACGTTCGGCCGCTTGCGGCGAAAACTCGACGTTCTGGGCAACCCAGTCAACGCCGATGATGGACGTGCACCACGGGGCGGAGGCCAGTGCCTCGACGACCTTGCGGCCCAGGTTGCCGGCCACGCCGGTCACAAGAACGCGAGCAGGGGTTTGGTAGTCAGCCACGATGTCGAATTCCGTTCGGGATGAGGAAAAAAAAGGACGATCGGCGGCCGGCGCTGCAACGTCGCGCGCCGCCGTATCGTTCCGGGATCAGGGAGGGGGGCCGGATGGGCCCCTGGAGTGATGTGGACCGAGCCGCCGTCAGCCCCGATTAGAGCCGGACAGCACGTCGATCAGCACCGCGACGACCAGCACCACGCCCTTGACGATCATCTGCCACGAGGCGTCGACGTTCATCTGCTGCATGCCATTGTCGAGGCTCGCCATGACGAGTGCGCCGATCAGTGCGCCGTACACGGTGCCCGAACCGCCTCGCATCGACGTGCCGCCGATGAAGCAGGCAGAGATGGCATCAAGTTCGCCGCCCACACCGGCGGAGGGCGACCCCGCGGCCGAACGCGCGGTGGTGATGATGCCCGCGAAGGCGCACATCAGGCCCATCAGCACAAACACCAGCAGCTTGACGCGGCCGACGTTCACGCCGGACAGGCGCGTGGCTTCCATGTTGCCGCCCACCGCATAGACGTGACGGCCGAAGACCGTTTGCGTCGCGACGTACGAGAAGATGGCCAGCAGCACGAGCAGGATCAGCACCGGCAGCGGCACGCCGCTGGCCTGGTTGAGTACTGCGACAAAGCCAAACGAGGCGGCAGCGATTGCCAGCAGCTTCAGCCCGTCGGCCCACATTGGCGTGAGCGGGAGCGACAGGCGGGCGCGCTCGCGACGGCGGCGCACGGTCAGCACAACCGACCCCACCACGATCACAGCAGCCAGCGACCACGCCAGCGATGCCGGCACGAAGCTCTGCGCGAGGTTGCCGAGGTCATCGGGCACCGGGGCAATCGTCACGCTGTCGGTGCTCCATTGCAGCAAGCCGCGGAAGGCCAGCATGCCGCCCAGGCCAACGATGAACGAGGGCACACGCAGCTTGGTCGTGATGAAGCCGTTGACCACGCCGATGGCCGCGCCCGCCACAAGCACCGTCCCCACGGCCAGCCAGGTGTTCCACCCCAGGTTGACGGTGAGGATGGCAACCAGCCCGCCCAGCAGGCCAAGCAGCGAGCCGACGGAAAGATCGATTTCCCCCGCGATGATGACGAACACCATGCCGCAGGCCAGCATGCCCGTCACCGACATCTGCAGGAACAGGTTGGAAATGCTGTTCGGCTGGAGGAACGTGCCGTTGGTCCGGAAGTAGAAGAAGACCCAGATGAGCGCCACGGCCAGCAGGAGCGCAAGCACCTTGTAGCGCACGAACAATTGCTGGATGGCGCGGCCGTCCAGGCGCGGGCCGCCGCTGCCACCGTTCTGACGGGCGAGTTGGGATTGCAGGATATTGGACATGGCGATTCAAGCCGCTTGGCGGCCGGGTTCAGCGTTGATTGCAGCAGCCAGGATGCGCTCCTGGGTGAGGCCTTGGTTGACGAAGTCGCCGCGCAGCTGGCCTTCGCCCATGACCAGGACACGATCGCTCATGCCCAGGATTTCCGGCATCTCGGACGAGACCATGATGATGCCGACACCGCTGGCGGCCAAGTCGGCAATCATCTTGTAGATGTCGTACTTGGAGCCAACGTCGACACCGCGCGTGGGTTCGTCGAGGATGAGCACCTTCGGCATTGCCAGCACCATCTTCGTGACCACGGCTTTCTGCTGGTTGCCGCCCGAGAGGCTGGCAATCGCCAGCGCCGGGCTGGCGGTCTTGATGCGCAGGCGCTTGATTTCGCGGTCGACGGTGGTGAGTTCGGCGCCCTTGTCGACACGCAACCCGCGCGCGTATTGCGCCAGCGTGGCGAGCGTGATGTTTTCGCCCACGGCCATCAGCGGGACGATGCCGTGGCGCTTGCGATCTTCTGGCACGAGGCAGATGCCGGCCGCGATTGCATCCGCTGGAGAGCCCACCTTGACGGGCTTGCCGTCCATGATGATCTCGGCGCTGGAGCGGCCGGGGTATGCGCCGAACAGCGCGGAGACCATTTCCGTACGCCCCGCGCCCACGAGCCCGGCCACGCCGAGGATTTCGCCTCGGCGCACGGCAAAGCTCACGTTGTCTGTGCGCTTGCGGTTGGGGTTGGTGACATCCCAGCAGGTGACGTTGCGCGCTTCCATCACCACGTCGCCCACCGTGTGTTCCACTTTCGGGAACAGCGACGTCATTTCGCGGCCGACCATCATCGTGATGATGTTGTCGATCGTCATGTCGGCGGCGGGGCGCGTGCCGATGTGCTTGCCGTCGCGGATGACGGTGACGGTGTCGCACACGCGCTTGACCTCATCGAGCTTGTGCGAGATGTAGACGCATGCCACGCCGCTGCGCTTGAGGTCGTCGATGATGGACAGCAGCACCTCGATTTCCTTGGCGGACAGCGACGAGGTCGGCTCGTCCAGGATCAGCAGGCGCGCATTCTTGGCGAGCGCCTTCGCAATCTCGAAAAGCTGCTGGTGGCCGCTGCCGTAGTTCATCACGGGCGCGGCCACGTTTACGTCGGTCAGGCGCAGGCGGGCGAGGAGTTCTTCTGCCTTGGCGTGCATGGCGTCGTAGTCCATGCGGCCCCCCGGCTTGGTGATCTCGTTGCCGAGGAAGATGTTCTCCGTGACGGAGAGCTGCTGCACCATCATCAGTTCCTGGTGGATGATGACGATGCCGGCGCGCTCGCTGTCGCGCACGGAATGCGCGCGCAGCGGCTCACCTTCCCACAGGATCTCGCCTTCGAAGGTGCCGTAGGGATAGACCCCCGACAGCACCTTCATGAGGGTCGATTTCCCGGCGCCGTTCTCCCCGCACAAACCGACGCACTCGCCCGGCTTCACTGCCAGGCTGACGCCGTCGAGCGCGCGCACACCGGAGAACGACTTCACGATGTTGCGCATCTCGAACAGGGTGCCGTTACTGCTCATGGCGTTCTCCTACTCACTACGACTGACCACTGCATCGACTGCTTACTTGCCGAAGATCTGCTGATGCGTATAGAAGCCATCCTTGACAACGGTGCTGTCCAGGTTGTCCTTGGTCAGCAGCGTCGGGGTCAGCAGCACGGTGTCGACATCCTTCTTGCCGTTGTTCAGCTTGGTGTTGAACTTCGGCGCCGTGCCCTTCACGAGGTCGACGGCCATCTCGGCGGCGGTAGCGGCGATCTGCTTGATCGGCTTGTACACGGTCATGGCCTGCGTGCCTTCGGCCACGCGCTTCACGGCGGCCAAGTCAGCGTCCTGCCCCGACACCGGCACCTTGCCCGCCAGCTTCTGGCGTGCCAGCGCCTGGATCGCGCCACCGGCCGTGCCGTCGTTGGAGGCAACGATGCCCTGGATGTTGTTGTTGTTGGCGGTCAGCGCGTTCTCAACAATGTTCTGCGCCTTGGAAGGGTCCCATTCCGGCGTCCACTGCTCGCCGACGATCTTGATGTCGCCCTTGTCGACGTACGGCTTGAGCACCTTCATCTGGCCTTCGCGAAGCAGGCGTGCGTTGTTGTCGGTCGCGGCACCGCCGAGCAGGAAATAATTGCCCTTCGGCGCGAGCTTGACCACGCCCTGCGCCTGCAGCTCGCCCACCTTCACGTTGTCGAAGGTCACGTAGCCGTCGATGTCGGCGTTCAGGATCAGGCGGTCATAGGACACCACCTTGATGCCTTTCTTTTTGGCGCTGGCAATGGCGTTGCCGAGCACCTTCGAGTTGAACGGCACGATCACGAGCACGTCGACGTTCTGGGCGATCAGGTTTTCGATCTGGGCGATCTGCTTGGCTTCGTTGGCGTTGGCAGACTGCACGTTCACGGTCGCGCCCAGCTTCTTGGCCGACTCGACGAAGTAATCGCGGTCGTGCGTCCAGCGCTCCACGCGCAGGTCGTCGATCGAGAAGCCGATCACCGGCGCTTCCTTGCTGGCGTGGGCCGAGGTGGCGGCGAAAGTCAGGACCGCCGCAGCGGCGAGGGTGTTCAGTACGCGGGAAATCATGAAAGGTCTCCTATTGTGCGCAAGTGCATTCTTAGAACGTGACGCCGGTCTTCAGGCCGACGACGAAGGCATTCTTGTTTTGCGAAGTGCCGCCCGGATGAAGGATGTACTGCAGATTAGGACGGAAGTACACAGACTTCACCGGCGACCAGCTGTAATACAGCTCGCTCACGTATTCGTAGCCGTCACCCACCACGGTATTGGCGCCGGTGCGGGCATTCGTCTGACGGACAAAGTCGGCATAGCGGCCGTTATTGTGCGTGGCACCCACGGCAAAGCCGACGGTGTCGGCCAAGCGATCGAACGGCCCCTTGTACTGCACGCCCACCGAGATCTGGTGGTCGGTCTGCGCGGTGTTGCGATCAGCTTGCGAGAAGTTAAGGAACACCGTGGCGCCGCGTCCGTCCGGCGCACCCGTGATCTGCTGCTGCAGGTTCAGGTAGACGCCGTACTGGCCGCTGCGTTGCTTGGCGTCCAGGCCGGTGATGCCGCGGGCGTTGCCGTTCACGTCTTCATACAGGTCTTTGCCGTTCGACGTGTTGTACCAGACGCCTGCGCGGTACGTGCCCGGGCGGCCCTCGATGGTCGGCATCCAGCCGAATTCCAGCGGAATCAGCGCGCCGGTGGTGCCGCCGGGGTTGTTCAGCTTCCAGCCGTTGCGCCGGGCCCAGCCGTCATCCACGTAATTCGGGTTGACCTGGTACACGCCGATCTGCGCATAGGTTTCGGCCGAGGTGTGCACCTTGGCGCGCGCGCCCCATTGGCTGGTCGGCCAGTTCACCCAGTAGCCGCCCACCAGGTTGCCCGGTTGCGAGCCGCAGAACGTCAGGTTCTGGAAATCGCACGAGAACGAGAAGAAGTCTTCACCCACCGTCACGCGGCCTGCCTTGATTTCGAGGCGGTCGTTGAGCAGCTTCTGGTTCAGCCAGAACTGCGTCAGGTGCCAGGTCTGGCCGCGGCCATAGACTTCCTGGATCAGCATGTTGTTGCCGATGTTCGCGTCGCTGCCGAGGTTGCGGCCGTTGCGGTCAGTGACGGTGGCCTGGAACGTGGCGCCCTGCCAGCCGACAAGTTTCTGCAGGTCCAGCGCCGTACCGATGACCCATTGATCGGTGTAGCGCGTGAGATGTTCGGTGCCGCCGCTGAAGTTGTGCGCCACTTCGCTGCCGTAACCGAGGTTGAAGTTCACGCCCTGTTCGGCCAGACGGGTGCGCAGGCCACCCCAGTCGCCGGTCAGATAGGGGCTGGTCGTGATGTCATACGCGTGGGCACTGGCTGCGCCCAGCGCGAGTACGGCGGCTGCAATGGCCGACGCGCCGACGCGTTGACCAATGCGCTTGTTGCGGGAATGACGACGTGCGGCCGGACGTGCGGCTTCAAGCTCCATGGACTGTCTCCTGATATTGGACCGTCTGCCATGCATGACAGCGGTGTCAGCGTTCTCTTCTGAATAGTGTGGCGAGCCGACGGACGCAAGAATGGCCACAATTGACAGCGCTGTCAATCTCGGGGTTTGCCCTAATTCGGGGGTTCTCACAACGCTTTGAAATCGTTGCCGGGCGGATATTGCGGTGCGGAAAGTTTTACACCGGGCCCAAGTGTCGCCATAGGCGCGGCGCTGCGTGCATGGCATCGACCTTGCTCATGCTGCGCGCCGTTCCCTCAAACCTCCGGAGGTGCCGAAATGCAACGCGAAGACGTGACCGACCTGATCGTCCTGCAGAAGATCAAGAAGCAGTTGAGCTGGGCCCAATTGGCCGAAGTGATCGGCCACAGCAAGGAGTGGAGCACCGCAGCGCTGCTCGGGCAGATGACGCTGACCGAAGCGCAGGCCAAGGCGGTTGGCGCGGCGCTGGATCTGCCCGAAGAGGCCGTCATGCTGCTGCAGGTGACGCCGTACAAGGGGTCGCTGCCCACGTCGGTGCCGACGGATCCGTTGATCTACCGCTTCTATGAACTCATCAGCGTGTACGGCACGACGTTCAAGGCGCTGATCCACGAAGAGTTTGGCGACGGCATCATGAGCGCGATCGACTTCAACATGGATCTCACGCGCGAGCCCGACCCCAAGGGCGATCGCGTGCGCATCGTCATGAGCGGCAAATTCCTGCCCTACAAGACTTACTGAACCGTCACGCGCGGTCTTCGCTGTGGTCGCTGTGGCCGCTGTCGTCGTGATCGTCGATCAGTGGCCGATGGCGGCGCGGCATCTCTGAGTCGAGCACGAGGCGGCCGTGCACGCGGCCCTTCATGCGCGTGACGTGATGCGTGCAGTCGTCCATGTGCGTACTCATGAGCGCGCGCACGGTGTCGGCGTCGCGCGCGCGGGCCGCATCCAGAATCTGCCGGTGGAACTTCACGTTGGAGGCGCCGAACTTCGCGTGGTCCTTCGGCGAGGTTTCGTTGCCGAACACCACGAGCTGCCGAATCATCTCGTTGATCAACTCGCAGCAGAACCGCAGCATCGGGTTGGGATTGGCCGCGGCCAGGATGTCGTGAAAGCTCAGATCTTCCTGACGCTGGTCGAGTGGCGCAGCGGCTTTGGTCGACGCTGGGTCGCAGAGGTCGATGGTGTGCTCGAGCGCGCGGAAATCGTCTTCGGTCAGATGCGGCACCGCGCCCGCGGCCAGTTCAGGCTCAAGCAGGCAGCGCACGGTGTAGACGTCTGCAATGCCGATGTCCTTGAAGAACAGATAGTTCTGCATGAGCTGGAACGTGCGGTCCAACGGCACCTCGACGATGGTGCCGCCGCCGGCGGGCCCCGTGCTCACGCTCACCAGCCCCTGCACCTCCAATGACTTGAGCGCTTCGCGGATGGTGCCCTTGCTGACTCCGAAGGTCTCCTGCAGCTTGATCTCCTGCGGCAGCTTGTCGCCGGGCTTGAGGTTGCGCTGCGTGATCAGCCGCTTGAGTTCTTCGGCAACGAGGTCGGCGCGCTTTTGCTTGCGGATGCCGATCGACGCCGTCTTGCCTGATCCGAGTGTGGCCATGGATGTCCGTTCCTTGTTGCGCGCATTCTAACTGCGGGGCCGCGCCGTGCCGACTGGCAAGCGTGGTGCATGTGTGCCCCGCAATCGTGCGTGCGCACCGGTTTTCCACATCGTCGTGCGCGGCGGCCGTGTCGCACACCTTGGAGTAAACACCGACGCCTTTGCCGTTGACGCATCGCCGATGCGGCTTCTATGATGATTTCGCCTATTTATCATAACAAATATAAAAAACTGGTCTGGTTCTTGCTCGACGTGATGGTCGGCGAAAACCTCGCCGGTCAAGGCCAGGAGGAAGCTGCCGCCGGTGGTGGCTCCGAGCGCTGTTCTGTATTCACACGAACTTGAGGAGTGCGCTTTGAATCGTCGAGATTTGCTCAAACTGGCGGCGCTGTCCGCCGTGCCCGCGTCGCTGCTGCAGGCCCGTTCTGCGTGGGCTGCCGATGCCATTGAACTGGGCTGTCCGGTGCCGATGTCCGGCCTGTTTGCCGCCAACGGCAAATTCGCTGACCTGGGCATGAAGCTGGCCGTGGAGCAATACGGCAAGGTGCTGGGCCGCCCGCTGGCGTATAGCGTGCTCGACACCGAAGGCAAGCCGGCCACGGCCGTGCGCAAGGTCCAGGAACTCGCGCAGCAGAAGAACGCGCGCTACTTCGCGGGCGGCATCCTGTCGTCCGAGTCGCTCGCGATGGGCAAGGAGGCGGAGAAGTTCGGCGGGGTGTTCATCACGACCGCGGGCGCCGATGAAATTACCGGCAAGGACTGCAACCGCGCGACCTTCCGCTGGTCGGTGCCCACATTCGGCGCCATCGAGCGCACCGTGCGCCCGCTGATCGAATCGATGCCCAAGGCCAAGCGCTGGTACACGATCACGCCGCAATACGTGTTTGGCGACGGATTGCTCTCGGCGGCCAAGAACATCTTCAAGGAAAAGGGCATCGAGCATGTGGGCAACAGCTACCACGCGCTCACCGAGAAGGAATTCAGCGGCTACCTGACCAACGCGATGGCCGCCAAGCCCGACGTGCTGCTGATCCTGAACTTCGGTTCGCAATCGTCCGACACGCTGCGCCAAGCGGTGAGCTTCGGCATGAAGAAGAACACGACGATCCTGGTGGCGTGGGCGTCTGGCCTGGAGCAGTTCGAATCGCTCGGCGCTGACCTGTGCGACGGCGTGTACTTCGGCGCGCAGTACTGGCACGACGTGGATACGCCTGCCAACCGCGATCTGGTCAAGCGCACGCAGGCCACGTTCAAGACCAACCCGAACTACAGCCTGGCAGGCTCGTACACCTGCACGAAGATCCTGCTCGACGCAATGGCCAAGGCCGGCAGCGCCGATCCAAAGGCCGTGATCGCCGCGCTGCAGGGCATGAAGTACGACGGCCTGACCGGCCCCGAAGAAATTCGCGCGGCCGACCACCAGGTGCTCAAGAACTACTACCTGCTCAAGGGCAAGCCCAAGAACCGCATGAAGGACAAGGACGACTTTGCCGAAGTGGTCGCCGTCGGCAAGGCCTTCCTGCCGGTCGAACAGACGCAGTGCAAGCTGGCCTGAGGGTCTGATCTGCGGCACGCCCGGCTGGCTTCAGCTGTTGAAGCACGGGCGCTTGTCTTCCTGAGTGCCATTTCGGTCAACGCAATGAATGTCTACCTGCTCCAGGTCGTCAACGGCGTGGGGATCGGCATGCTCTACTTCCTGCTGGCGGTGGGGCTGTCGATCATCTTCGGGCTGTTGCGCTTCGTCAATTTCGCCCACGGCGCGTTTTATGCGCTGGGCGCGTATCTCTGCTTCCAGGCCCTGCAGATGGGCATGGATTTCTGGCTGGCGCTCGTGCTTGCGCCCATCGTCATCGGCGCGCTCGCCTGGGTGACGGAGAAAGTGCTGCTGCGCCACGTCTACGCGCAGGCGCACGAATTCCACATCCTCGTCACCGTGGGTCTGGCCTTGGTCGTGCAGGAACTCATCATCGTGGCGTGGGGGCCGCTGGGCGTGGACGTACCGGCGCCCGATGCCTTGCAGGGCGTGGTGATGTGGGGCGATTTCGTCTACCCGAAATACCGCCTCTTCGTCATCGGTTTTACCGCCGTGCTGGCGCTCGCGCTGTGGTGGCTGCTCGAGGGCACGCGCCTGGGCAGCGCTGTGCGCGCGGGCAGTGAATCGACCGAGATGGTCTCGCTGCTCGGCATCAACGTGTTTCGCCTGTTCAGCTTGATGTTTGCACTGGGCGCGGCGACGGCGGCGGTGGCCGGTGTGCTGGCTGCGCCCATTCGCGGCGCGGAACCTTTCATGGGCGTGGAGGCCCTCGGCGTCGCCTTCGTGGTTGTGGTGGTGGGCGGCATGGGCAGCTTTGCGGGGGCGCTGGTCGGCGGCCTGCTGGTCGGCATCGTGCAGAGCCTGATGAGCACGCTGTGGCCCGAGGGCGCGCGGCTGATGATCTACGTGGCGATGGCGGCCGTGCTGCTGCTGCGCCCGCACGGCCTGCTGGGGAGGGGATGATGCAAGCCGCATTCCATGGAATTTCGCCTCATCGCTTCTGGTGGCTGGCGCTGGGCGTGACGTTGCTGCTGCCGTTGGTGCTGACGTCCGGCACATTGGCCACCGAAGTGCTCGTCTACGCGATGGCCGTGATGGCCTGCAACGTGCTCCTCGGCTACACGGGGCTGCTGTCGTTCGGGCAAGGGATCTTCTTCGGGCTCGGCAGCTATGCCGCGGGCATCGGCCTCACGCAACTGGCGCTGCCGATGCCGGTGGCGATTGTCCTGGCCGTGGTGGTGGGCGCGGTCGTGGCGGCGGTGGTCGGCTGGTTTGCCATCCGCCAGCGCGGCACGTACTTCGTCATGCTGACGCTGGCCTTCTCGCAGATGTTCTATTTCCTGGCCTACACCACGCCGTCGCTCACAGGCGGAGACAACGGCCTGCTCGACATTCCGCGTCCGGCGTTTGCGGCGTCGCCGTGGGCGTTCTACGCGTTTGTCGCGGCGCTGTTCCTTGTCGTGTTCTTCCTCGTGCAGCGTGTGACGGAATCGGTGTTTGGCCGCACGCTGCTGGCGATTCGCGACAACGAAGAGCGCGCGCTCGCCGTCGGCTACAACGTGCGCGCCTTCAAGCTGCTCGCGTTCGTCATCTCCGGTGCGGTCACGGGACTGGCGGGCGCCTTGCACGCCATGCTCACGGGCATCGCGCCGCTGGCCAATATCGACTACCACGTCAGCGAGATGATTCTGGTGATGACTGTTATCGGCGGCACGGGCAACGTGTTTGCCTCGGTGTTGGGCGCAGCGTTCTATGTGTTGCTGTCGGACTGGCTCTCCAGCCTGTGGCCGCGCTGGCTGATGCTGCTGGGCTTCCTCTTGATTGCGGTGAGCCTGTTCATGCAGCGCGGGCTGTTTGGGCTCGGGCAGAAGCTGTGGCAGCGCGTGCGCGCACCGCGTCACGCACCGGCGGTGCAGGAGGAGCGCGCATGACCACCACGCCCATCCTCCAGGCCGCCGGCATCGTCAAGCAGTACGGCAAGTTCACCGCACTGGGCGGCGTCGATCTGCGTGTGATGCCCGGCACGGTCCACTCCGTCATCGGGCCCAACGGCGCGGGCAAGACCACGCTGTTCCACATGCTCACGGGCACGCGCATGACCACCAGCGGCACCATCGTCTTCGATGGCCACGACGTGACGCGTGAAGCCGACTACCAGCGCGTGCAGCGCGGCATCGCACGTTCGTTCCAGGTGACGAGCCTGTTCCCGAGCCTGTCCGTGCGCGAGAACCTGCGCCTGGCCGCACTCGGCACCACGCCGCGTCGCGCCATGCACGGCTGGCGCCTGCCGCAGGGCGATCTGGCTTGCACCGATACGGTCGACCGCGTGCTCGATCGGCTGGAGTTGCCGCGCCTGGCCGACACGCCGGCCGCCGCCCTTTCGCATGGCCAGCAGCGGCGGTTGGAAGTCGGCATGGCGCTGGCCGCCAACCCGCGCGCGATCTTTCTCGACGAGCCGACCTCCGGTATGGGCGTGGACGACCTGCCCGCCATGAAGGCGCTCATTCGCGGCCTGGCGCAGGACCACACCGTCGTGCTGATCGAACACAACATGGACATCGTGATGGACATCTCCGACACGATCACCGTCATGCAGCAGGGCAAGGTGCTCATGGAGGGCACGCCCGACGCCGTGCGGGCCGACCCGCGCGTGCGCGCCGCGTATCTCGGCAACATGATCACGGGAGGCAAGAAATGACCTCAACGGCGATTCTCGACGTTGCAGACCTCCACGGCTATTACGGCAAGAGCCACGTGCTGCAGGGCGTGGCGCTATCGGTGGGCGAGGGCGAACTGGTGACGCTGCTCGGCCGCAATGGCGCCGGAAAATCGACCACCCTGAAGACGATTGCCGGCGTCGTCACGCCGCGCGGCGGGCAAGTGCGTTTTCGCGGCCGCGACATTGCCGGGCAGCCGCCGCACCGCATTGCCGCGCAGGGCCTGTGTCTCGTGCCGGAGCATCGCGGCATCTTCAAGCTGCTGACGGTGGAAGAGAACCTGAAGCTCGGCGCGCGGCGGGATTCTCCGTGGCAGCTGGCCGACATCTACCGCATCTTCCCGCGCCTGCATGAGCGACGGCGCAACGGTGGCGCCAATCTCTCCGGCGGCGAGCAGCAGATGCTCGCCATCGGCCGCGCGCTCATGAACCACCCGCGCCTGCTGATGCTCGACGAGCCGGTCGAAGGTCTGGCCCCCGTCATCGTGGAAGAGATCGTCGCGCAGCTGAAGGTCATCAAGCAGGCGGGCGTATCCATCCTGCTCGTCGAACAGAACCTCGAAGTCTGCACGCAGCTCGCCGATCGCCACGTGATCATCGAACAGGGCCGCGTGGTCTACACCGGCCCCAACGAAGCCTTCCGCGCCGACGACGCCATCAAGGACCGCTACCTCGGCGTCGGCCTGGCCGCTTAAACGTACACATCATGACGACCACCCAACTCGACACCACCCTGCGCATCAACGGCGCACGCCTGTGGGACACGCTCATGCAGCAGGCGCGCATCGGCGCCACGCCCAAGGGCGGCGTGCGCCGCCTCGCGTTGACCGATCTCGACCGGCAAGGCCGCGATTTCTTCGTTGCACAGGCCGAAGCCGCAGGCTGCGCCGTGCGTGTGGACGCCATCGGCAACCTGTTCGCGCGCCGGCCTGGACGCAACAACGCGCTGCCGCCCGTCATGACCGGCAGCCACATCGACACGCAGCCGACCGGCGGCAAGTTCGACGGCAACTACGGCGTGTTCGCCGGCATCGAGGTGGTGCGCGCGCTCAACGATGCGGGCATCCAAACGAAAGCGCCTATCGAAGTGGCCGTGTGGACCAACGAAGAAGGTTCGCGCTTCGTGCCGGTAATGATGGGCTCCGGCGCGTTCATCGGCGAGTTTGCGGTGGATGCCGTGCTGGCCGCACAGGACCGCGACGGCGTGGCCGTGGGCGAGGCGCTGCGCAGTATCGGCTATGCGGGGAGTGAGCCTGTTGGCGGCCGAGCCGTCGGTGCCTACTTCGAAGCACATATCGAACAAGGGCCGGTGCTGGAGGCGCACGGCACGACCATCGGCGTGGTGACGGGCGCGCTCGGCCAGCGCTGGTACGACGTGGTCTTGACCGGCATGGAAGCGCACGCCGGCCCCACGCCGATGGAGCTGCGCCGCGATGCGTTGTTGCCCGCCGCAGAACTCGTCTGCATTGCCAACCGCATCGCGCTCGAGCGCCCGCCGCATGCGCGCGCCACGGTGGGCTGCCTGAGCGTGCATCCGGATTCGCGCAACGTGATTCCGGGGCAGGTATCGATGACGATCGACTTCCGCGCGGCCGACGACGCGGTGTTGTCCGACATGGATGCGGCACTGCATGAGGCGGTGGCGGAGTTGCGCACACGCAGCGGCATCGACATCGCATTGCGCCAGGTCGTGTACTTCCCGCCGCAGCCGTTTGACGCCACGCTGGTGAACGCGGTGCGCAGCGGCGCGCGGCAGTTGGGGTTGTCGGAGATGGACGTGATCAGCGGCGCAGGCCATGACGCGGTCTATCTGGCGCGCGTGGCCCCGACCGCGATGATCTTCGTGCCATGCAAGGACGGCATCAGCCACAACGAGATCGAAGACGCCCGCCCCGAACATCTTGAAGCCGGGGCCAACGTGCTGCTGCACGCGATGCTGCAGGCCGCTGGCCGCGTTTGACACCATCACCCGACCGCTCATGCGCATCCTGATCGCCCGCTTCAATCACGAGACGAATACGTTCTCGCCGGTGCCGACACCGCTGGCATCGTTCCATCCGCACTACGGCGCCGACGCGTACCGCGCCGCCAAGGGCACGCGCACGGCGGCCGGCGCGTTCATTGATCTGGCGGAGGCGGCGGGCGCCGAAATCGTCGTGCCCGTCGTGGCCGGAGCGAACCCCAGCGGACGCGTCGCTGCCGAGGCGTACATAACGTTGTGCGACGCCATCGTCGCGGCGGCGCCTGGGTGCGATGCGCTGTTGCTCGACCTGCACGGCGCGATGGTCGCGGAGAACAGCGACGACGGCGAGGGCGATCTGCTCGAACGTCTGCGCGCGGTGGTGCCCGATGTGCCGATTGCCGTCGCGCTGGATCTGCACGGCAATCTCACGCAAAAGTTCATTGACTTGGCCGACATCGCAGTCAGTTTCAAGACGTATCCGCACGTCGACATGTACGAAACCGGCGAGCACGCCGGCGGCTTGCTGTTCGACAAGCTGGCCGGCCGCGCGAATCCCGTGCTCGCATGGCGGCGCCTGCCCATGGTTACGCATACCCTGCGCAGCCGCACCGACGAAGGCGCGATGCACCGCGCCGTGGCGCTCGCCAAACAGGCCGAGAATGACGGCATGCTGGCCGTGTCGATCCTTGCCGGATTCGGGCTGGCGGACATTGCCGCGCCGTGCCTTTCTATCGTGGTGGTCGGCAACGGCGACAAACATGCCGCCGACGCTGCGGCGCAACGCATTGCCGATGCCATCTGGGCTGATCGCGAAGGGTTCGTCTACCGCTCTGAACCGCTGACCGAATCGATTGCGCGCGCGGCCAAGTTGGCCGATGCCCCGGGCAGCGGCCCCGTGCTGCTGCTCGACCACGGCGACAACTGCATGTCCGGCGGCACGTGCGACGACATGCACGTCCTGCACGAAGCGTTGCGGCAAGGCTTGAGCGGCATCGCAGTCGGGCCGGTGTGCGATCCGGAAGCCGTCGCGGCGATGATCGAGGCGGGCGAGGGTGCCACGGTCACGCTCCCGGTCGGCGACAAGGTGCCGCTTGTGCAGCTCGGCATCTACCCCGTGCCGCGCGCGCTGACGGGCAAGGTTGTCGCCATCAGCGACGGCGAATACAGCATCACGGGGCCGACCTATACGGGCCAGCGCATCCGCATGGGCCGCACGGCGCTGCTCGACATCGGCGCGGCGCAGATCGTTGTCACGGAGACGCCGCAGGAGCACTGGGACCTCGGCATCTTCACGCACATCGGCGTGGACCCGCATGCCGCGCGCTTCGTGCTGTTGAAGTCGCGCATGTATTGCCGGCCCGTGTTCGTCCCGATTGCCAAGGCTGTGGTGGAGTGCGATGGCGGCGGCGTGACCAGTTCCGACTACACCCGCTTTCCGTTCGCCACGCTCACGCGGCCGGTGTTCCCGTTGGATGCCGCGACGGTTTCGTAGAGATAACCGACCGGCTTACCTTCGGTCCGTTGCGGGCGCGACTCTGTCTTGGTGATGATGCGACCCGCCAGGCCGTCGATCTCGTCGCGTTGCGCGCGCGTCCAGCTTCGCAGCTGTTCGATGTTGCTCAGCAGGCCGAGCCGGAGAATCTGCGTGTCTTCGCCCATGCCGACGAGCGTGACCGAATGCTGGCCGGCTGTCACCACGTCGCCGGCGGCGAGTTCAAGCCGCTTGCCTGCGCCGGTTTTGAACTCGGCCGTGCCGCGAATGACGCGGTAAATGACCACCTCGCCTTTCGCGAAGGACGCCGGGTCGACCACGCCTGCCTGGCTCTTGGGCAGGCTCGACTGGCCGCGCGGGTCGGTGGCGAGGATGTGGCCTGTCACAAGCTGGCCGCTTGGTGCTTCGATGCCGGTGTCGCGCACGTAAACCGGTCCGGGCGATTGGATGGAGTCGCCGGCCAGCGGCTTGTAAAGCGCATGCAATTCCAGTGGGTCTTGCACCCAGAAGTCTGCTCCGGCCGGCCGGTCATGCGCCGGATGGCTCCAGGCGATGCGCGGCGTCTCGGCCTCGTTAATCTGTGCCGACGGCACGATCGTCGGATTGGGAAACGTGGTCGGATCGGTAATGAATGCTTCGAGAAACTTGCCCGAACATCCCATGGAAAGTGCGTCGGGAACCACTGTTTGCGGCGTGCGCAAGTTGTCTTCAGTGGACAGGCCAGACCACGTGTAGAAGAGTTGCCGATGCACGATCGCGCTCTGCAGGATCACCGAACCGGGGCCGACGTAATGCAGCCGGCCATCGTAGTCGAACGTGAACACGCCTGACGTGACGAGCACAAACTGAAAGGCGCCCGGCGGCAGATGCAGATGGAAATCGGTCGGGCCGGTGTCTTCCAGATAGATGGGGCGGTTGGTGGCGACCTCATGCAGCAGGAAGGCTTCGTTGTTGGCGGCAAAGCCTTCGTCGGCGCGGCTGTACAGCGCTTGCGGGCGATAGGTCGCTTCGTACTTGGCGTCCTGGCGGCGATCCACCGCAACGAAGTCGCCCATATTGAGGCGGATCGGGTTGCCAGCCGGATGCAACAGGCTCGAAGCGCGTTGGAACGCCGTGGTGTGAGTGTTCATCGCAACCCTCCGTGAATCGATCGACATCGATGGAGAATGACCTCCCGGGCTTCGATACTCGACCTGCTGAATTACGCCTTGCTGACACCGAAACTGCCGCTGGCTCTGTCAGAAGCGACGTGCCGCCACCCGGTCAGTGCGTGAGCGCCATCTTGCGCGGGCGTCGGCGGGTGACGGCCTGGCTCGACGTTCGCGCATCGAGCAACGCCCGCAGCGTGACGCGGTGCGCGTTGTCTTCGTCACTGCCGGCGATGCTGGCGTCGAAGGGCTCGTTGTCGTGGATGGTGGCGCGCACGATCGGATAGATCTGCTTTTCCCATTTGCTGCCGTTGAATACGCCGTAATGCCCCGCGCCGGCCTGCACATGATGTGTCTTCAGGTAGGGCGGCAGCCCCGAACACAGATCCTGCGCGGCGACGGTCTGCCCGACCGCACAGATGTCGTCCTTCTCACCCTCGACCGTCAGCAGCGCGGTGCGATGAATCGCTGCCGGTTCGACGAGCCGACCGCCGACCATCAACTCGCCGCGCGGCAGTGCGTATTGCTGGAACACCTTCTCGACCGTTTCCAGATAGAACTCTGCGGTGAGGTCGCACGTAGCGAGGTATTCGTCGTAGAAGGCGCGGATCGTATCTGCCTTGGCAGGATCGCCCTTGGCGCGCTGGTAGTACATCTCTTCAAAAGACTGCACGTGGCGCTCTGAATTCATCGACATGAATGCGCTCAACTGCACAAAGCCGGGATACACGCGGCGCTGCTCGCCCGCAAAGCCGGGCGGCACGACGCCGATCAGGTTTTTCTCGAACCATTCGATTGGCTTGCTGTTGGCCAACGCGTTGACGGCGGTCGGGCCCACGCGGCAATCGATGGGGCCGGCCATGAGCGTGAGGCTGGCCGGCTGCGCGGGGTCGTTGTCGGCGGCCATGAGCGAGACCGCCGAGAGCGCGGCCACGGTCGGCTGGCAGATGGCCAGCATATGCGCGTCCGGGCCGATGTGGCGGATGAAATCGATCAGGTGGCCGACGTATTCATCAAAGCCGAAGCGGCCGGCTGACACCGGAATGTCGCGCGCGTTGTGCCAGTCCGTCACGTACACATCGTGATCGGCCAGCATCGTGCGCAGCGTGCCGCGCAGCAGCGTGGCGAAGTGCCCGGACAAGGGCGCGGCGACCAGCACGCGCGGCTGCGGCGTGGGCGTGGTCTTGCGGAAGTGCACGAGCGTGCCGAACGGCGTTTGCATCGCGGCGTCTTCCACTACCGGCACCACGCGGCCGTCGACCTCAACGCTGTCGATGCCGAAAGATGGGCGTCGATGCGTGATCGCGCTGCATTCCAAGAGTTCGAGCCAGGCATCGATCGCGCGGCCCGTCGGGTGCTCGGTCGATGGTGGCCACTGCGCCATCGCCAGCCGCGAGAACGAGGCCCATGCACGCGCGGGCCGCAGGCATTCGGACAGCCACTGGTAGAGGGGATACGCGAGCAGGTTCATGGCGATTGCGTCGCAGGTCGCATCAAGGCGGGTCAAGCGAAGCAGGCAATACGTGTGCCAACTCAGATACCCGCGGGCGTGAACCGGCATGCGCGTTGATGCCGACTGGCACAGGCTTTGCGCGGCATCCACGCCGGGTGCGGTGTGGGGTGTGCTCTTGCAGCGCCCGGGTGCAGACAGCGCACCGGCGAGGTGCCTGGCGCCGGTCATGCACCTGATTGGACAACGGGACAATCGGACAACGGGGAGCGATATGAAATCCGCCAACCTGACCACGCTCACCATCAACAGCCGCAATTACTCGTCGTGGTCGATGCGCGGCTGGTTGCTCGCCAAGCTCAGCGGCCTGCCTTTCGAGACGGTGAGCGTGCCGATCGACGCCTCATCGCGCGCGGAATTGCTGTTGCTGTCGCCGTCGATTCTCGTGCCCTGCCTCACGCACGAAGGCCGCAAGGTGTGGGACGTGCTGGCGATTGCGGAATACCTCAACGAACTCTGTCCCGAGGCCAAGCTGCTGCCCTCCGACCGGCATGCCCGCGCGCATTGCCGTGCGATCTGCGGCGAGATGCATTCGGGCTTCAGTGCACTGCGTTCGGCGCTCCCGATGAACTTGCGTGCATATTTCCCCAATTTCCGCATCTGGTCCCGCGCGCAGCACGACATCGAGCGGATCACGCTCATCTGGCGCGAATGCCTCGCACAGTACGGCGGCCCCTGGCTGTTTGGCGAGATCAGCATGGCAGACGCGATGTATGCGCCAGTTGTCATGCGATTCCTGACCTACGACGTCAAGCTCGATCCGGAGATCGCCGAGTACTGCTTGCGCGTGCTCGAGCACCCGCACGTGGCCGAATGGATTGCCGGGGCAAAGGCTGAAAAGGCTGATATCGACGAGTTGGATATGGAGTTCTAGTGGGTTCGTCCTCCCGCGGGACGATGACGTGCCGATCCACTGCCTCCAGCACCCTGGCCGGCCGAACTAGCGCGCCGATTCCCAGAACCGCTGTGCACGGAACGGGCGAGCATCTACGGTCGGTGTCTCGCCCGTGATCATTTCCGCAATCAATCGCCCGGTGATCGGCCCCAGCGTCAGGCCGTGGTGTGCATGGCCGAACGCGAACCACATGTTTGCGTGGTGCGGTGCCGGCCCGATGATCGGCAGCATGTCGGGCGTGCAGGGGCGGGAGCCCATCCAGGGTTCCGCATCCACACGTTCGGCCAGCGGAAAGAGCTTGCGGGCGACCGGCTCGACGGCGTTGAGTTGTACGGGCGTCTTCGGTGCATCGCGGTGCGCAAGTTCCGCGCCGGTCGTCAGCCGGATGCCGCGCGCCATCGGTGCCAGCACATAACCGCCGTCCGCATCGAGCACGGGATGGTTCAACTGCGCACCCTGCGCGGGTGCGTAGTGCATGTGGTATCCGCGCTTGACGGCCAGCGGCAGGCTGTAGCCCAGGCGCGAGGTGATGACGTCCGCCCAGGGGCCCATGGCGATGACGACGTTGTCTGCGCGCAGCTCTCCATCCTTGGTCTGCAGCAGCCACGGTGCGTTGGGCGTGAGCGTGTTGGCGTTGGCTTCAAACAGACGGCCGCCGAGTTGCTGGAAGTACTTCGCATAGGCGGTGACCAGCGCGTGGGGATCGCTCACGGAGTCGGCTTCCGTGTAGCGCAGGCCGCCCAGCAGGGATGTGTCCAGATGCGGCTCGGCCGTGCGCAGGTGCGCAGGGTCGAGCGCTTCAAATGCGACGCCGTACTCGCGTTGCCAGCGTTCGACGTTGCGGGTTTCCTTGTCCTGCGTGGCAGCGTTGCGGAAAACCTTGATCCAGCCGCTGGGCCGGATCAGATGCAGGGCACCGGCGGCTTCGGCCAGTGCACGATGCTCGCTCACGCTGTGGGCGATGAGCGGCGCATACGCACGCGCAATCGCCGCGTGCCGGGTGGGGTGAGAGTTGCGCCAGTACTGCCACAAGAACGGCAGCAGCCGGGGCAGATCGCCGGGGTGGTAATGCACGTCCGCCGACGTGTTGCCCGCATAACGCAACAGCGTCGACAGATCGCGCGGGAACGCATATGGATACACACCCTCGCGCTGGATCAGCCCGGCATTGCCGAATGACGTCTCAAAGCCCGGCGCCCGGCGGTCCACCAGCGCGACGGCACGCCCGCGTTTCTGCAGATGCACCGCCACCGATACGCCGACAATGCCGGCGCCGAGCACAAGGGTGTCGAAGCGCATGGCGGCTGACTCCTTAACCCTTGGCCAGCGCCGTGACGGCGATCTCCACGTCAATGCCCGGGCGCATCAGGCCCGACTGCACGCAAGCACGCGTAGGTGCGTGGCCGGCTGGTACCCAGGCTTCCCACGCCGCATTCAGCTCGGCGAAGTGCTTGGCGTCGGTCAGCCAGATGTTGGCGGAGATCAGTCGCGTCTTGTCGACACCCGCTTCAGCCAAGAGGGCGTCAATGCGCTCGAGAATGTTGTTGGTCTGCTCGGTGACCGACTGGAAGTCGACGTCGGGTACTTGCCCTGCCAGATGCACGATGCCGTTGGCGATCACGATCTGGCTCATGCGGGCGTTGGTGTGGAGGCGTTGGATGTCGGTCATGTCGATTTGGATGTGGATTCAAAAAAGCGAAAGGAGCGTCGATGGTAGCGCTCCCGCGTTTTACTTGCGCAGCGCCCGCCCTGCCAGCACCTCCGGCACCGCCTTGCCATCTGCCACGGCCACCGCGCCGTTGACGAGCACCCAGCGCACGCCCACAGGCGGCAACGCCGGTTGTTCATAGCTCGCACGGTCGGCGTACGTGGCGGGGTCGAAGACGACCAGGTCGGCAAACTTACCCGTCTGCACGGTGCCGCGATCTTTGATGCCGAAGATTTCGGCCGTGCGCGCGCTGGCCTGGCGGATGGCAAACGGCAGCGTCATCACATGCTTGCGCGTGACGTATTCGCCAATGCGGCGCGCGAACGTGCCGGCCTCGCGCGGGTGTCCGGCAATACCGTCGGAGCCGCCCACGACAAAGTCCTGCTGCATGAACGCTTCCAGGTCGGCATCGCTCATGTTGAACGACACGATGTTCGTGCCGCCGTGCTGGATCACGCTGATGGCCGCATCGACGGGGCTCACGCCGAGCTTCTTGCCCAGCGCCTCGAGCGACTGCCCGTTGTATTCGGGGTTGGCGGAGATCAGCACCTGCGCCGCCGGCCCGTTGCGCTGTTGCATGGCCTTTTCCATGTCGGTGGCAATGCGCGCCCGCGTGGCGGGGTCTTCCAGCCGCTTGAGCAGCGCGTCGTTGCCGCCGTCGCGTGCCCAGCCCGGCACCAGCGCCGGAATGATGTGCGTGCTCGACGCCGTGTACGGATACTGGCTTGCCGATACGTTCATGCCGTTGCCCTGCGCCTGCCGTATCAGGCTGATGATCTCGGCGCTCTTGCCCCACGAATCCACACCCAGCGCCTTGATGTGCGAGATGTGGATCGGGATGCCCGACTGCTGGCCGATGTCCAGCGCCTCCTTCACGGCGTTGACGAGGCCGGTGCGAAAGTTGCCCTCGTCGCGCAGGTGCGTGTCGTAGATGCCGCCACGCGCGGCCACGGTCTTGGCCAGCGCCACCACCTCGTCGGTCTTGGCGAACACACCGGGTGTGTACACGAGGCCCGTCGACATGCCGAAGGCGCCGTCGCGCATGCCGTCTTCCATCAGGCCCTGCATGGCTTTGAGTTCTTCAGCGGTGGGTACACGGGCCACGTCGCCCATCACGCGGTGGCGCACGGCGTTGTGGCCCACCAGCATGGCCACGTTGGTGCCGATGCGGTTGGCTTCCAGCGCCTTGAGCGTCGGCCCGATGCGGTCGAGATCCGGCCCGTCGCCTTCGAGCACGATGCCGTCGTTGCCGATCACCACCGTCGTCACCCCCTGCAGCAGGTAGGGCAGGTTCTGATGCCGATCTTTGGCGATGAGGTTGTGATAGGCGTGCGTATGCGGATCGATAAAGCCCGGCGCCACCACCAGCCCGCGCGCGTCGAGCACCGTTTTCGCCTGCACGCCCCCGGCGGAGGGCTGCACCAGCACGATGCGGTCATGGCGGATACCCACGTCGGCCACGAATGGCGCGCCGCCGCGGCCGTCGACCACGGTGCCGTTGCGGATCAGGATGTCGAGTGGTTCAGGCTCCGGCGCGGCACGGGCTGGGCCGGCAAGCGCAAGGCTCAGGGTGAGGGCGGACAGCAGGCACTGCGGCAGACGGTGTGGGCGCATATCGGCTTCCTGTGAGTTTGCAGCGAGTGTAAGGAGCCTGGATCCTTGCGTTGCATGCAAATGGTTGGGGCCGGTATGTGGGGGGGACATGTGTTTGCGACGCCGCGGATGGCGACCACCTGCTGGCCGTAGACAGCGGCACCACGCACCTTCGTATCGCCGCCGGAGCGGATCATGAGCGGGTCGCCGGCATTGATTTGGATGTTGCTGTCTTGTCCTTTACCTGAACCACCGTGACAGCTTGCCGGCCAGCCCTTGCGGTGGAGGTACCCATCCGGGCTTTAGAAAGTCATACACATCGTCGTAATGGTCGAGGGGGCGGATCGGCATCAAATCCATTGGCACCATGGGATGGTTGATCTCGACGGGAAGGCCGCGATACCAGCACAGTTTGGTTTCAAGCGTGGCAAGGTAGGAAAAATAGTCTTCCGTCAAGGCATTCTGACTGGGCACATCGGCGTGCTGCAGAATCAAATTTTCTAGGCTAGGTTTATCGGCTCCCATCAGCAGTGAAAAGAAATCTTTCCTTTGCGCTGCCGCTATGCGCTCCGACTTGCGACCATTTTTTTCTAGGCGATCAACTTTGGCTTCGAGGGACGAATAATCGCCCTGTATCGCCAATTGCCACATGTGCACTTGGAATTGAGGGTTGACCGGGTTGTCCCTGGCGGAAACAAAGTGGTCGGGTTCCAGTTTTGCCATCTCCGTAACCATCTCATGGGAATCAGAAAGAAGGGCATATAGTAATTCGGCTCCGACCTCAAATTTCTGATAACTATCGATGGCTATGTCAGCCAACGTTAGCTGACAGCCCGTGTATAAATTTTGCTTTAAATTTGTTTGGTTGTTGTTTGCAAAGTACTCAAAAAAGGCCACTGTCAGGTGATCATTGGACAGGCTGTTATAGCAGCCGCTCAAGCTAATAGGTTTGATTCGATAACGTATCTTCTGCGCAACCTGAGGGATATGTTTCAGGGAAAATTGGAATCCCCTCCGCTTCTTTTCGATGAGATCGTTATTCATAACTTCATCATTTCAATTTAATAATTATGGTTGCGCTGTTCGAGTTGTCTCGCAGGTCTCCCTGCAAAGTAGTGTCCGGCAGGCTTTCGATTTGAGAGAGAAGCGCTCGGTCTGCAGCGCTTACAGGCAAAGTTGTCAGCGGGCGACATTGCCGCCGACATGCGCATCGCTATGAGCTGAAAAGTTGCCATTTTTGCAAGGTCGATCATCACATCGTGCTCGACCAAGATTGTGACTCAGTCGGTCTTGTGGCGGTTGCTGCAATCGATGGTTATTGCTGATTTGGAAAGACTTGGCGGAGATAAAGCACTAAATTGGACATGTCGTCATATGCGGCGGGGCCAAATTCTGGTTCGTGTTGGGCCATATAGTTGCCCGGAGGAACATTGGCGGCTAGCGCAATCCGCTCGATCTCCAGAAGTCGTTTTGGGCAGATCAACCAGTTTGCTCCTGGCAAGTTCTCTCGCTTACGTCCCGTGATGGCCTATTCTATGCGGCTTTTGTATTCGGTAATTGCGAGCCGAAGTTTTGAGATTACATCCGGGTTGTCTTTCTTAAATCGGAAAATACTGTACGGAGGCTTAGTCGATCTATCTTCGGAATAAGGCGGAGCGTTCTTAAACGTGAAGGTTGGTTTTCTTGCCTCGAACTTTGCCCAAACAACCTCATCCAACGTATCAATGAAGTCAAGTAATGAACCCCCTTCAGTGGATCTCATTGGCTAATGTTCCGTCTCGATCCTTAGTTGCAAAGTTATTGTGAAGAAAGATTACTAAGTAGTATACGAGCGTAGAGGATTTTTCTGGCGATTTGTTGATACGCTATCCGCTTTTCCAGATGAACCACTTGCTTAAGTGACCCATTCGCGTTCAGTGGCCTATTTCTGCCAGTCGAGCCAGGCATCCACATATGCCGTCGATATCGGTCCGAGATTGCTGTGAATGGTGCTCCATAGATTTGGGTCAGTCGACGCTTGTGATGTGTTGCAAAGTGCTTCCAATAGCCCGGTAGCGACTGCGGTACCACCTTCGTACCGGCGGGGGGGGGGGGGGACGTGGACCTGGGGACCGTGTTCAGTCCCACGCGCGTCGTATGTGGTGGTTTGAGCCCCACTTTCTGCCTTCGCATTTGACGCACTATTTTTGCCAATCGAGCCAAGCGTCCAGGGAGGCTCTTGATCTCGGCCCAAGCAGAGCATGAATGGTGGACCATAACAGCTCGTCTTCAGACGCTTGGGAGGCGATACACAGGGCTTCCAGAAGTCCGGTAGCAACGGCTGCAGATAACTGCTCATCGTGGGAAACTAGCCCTTCTTCGACAGCTGAAAAAAAGAGCGATATCTCTGCTTTTGAGAACTGATGAAAGGATCGAGCGAACCCTTTTCCAATACTAGAGAACAAAACAGTTATTGGAACATCCTCACCCCACAGATCGTATGTGTCACTGACAATGGCGGGGATTGCCGTGATTGGCGAAATCTCATCTAGAAATTCCTTGGCGCTATTCATCATTTTCCTTGTAAAGCATTTTTGCATGTCACGAAGAACGAGTTGAGCAGTTGATCTATCAGCGAACGAGGCATCGGGATTACTATCAAGCCATCGTTGCAGTGCTCTCGAGTAATTCTCCGCCTTTATCCTATGAAGCCGTTCGCCGACGGGTTGACCTGTTGCGTTCTCATATCTAACTGCATCAGCGGTGCTGCCCGATCCAATTTTTGCTCCGTCACGATAGAGATCATCGATTAAACCTCCGAGTTTGGAGTCGGAAACAAGCGGCTTCGACATCTTGGATGCCAAGTCCTCATTGAGTTTCTGCCCTGTAGCGGCGTTCGCTGTGCCTCCAGATGTGGCAGCGCTATTGCTCGAAGCTCCGGATTTCGACCCCTCATCGCCACTCCGGCCCGACGCTATCGCATTATCCGGCAACGGAGCCTGCGCCCCCGGCACAACCACAGGCACAGGGCAAAGCAGGCCAGGCGCGCATGGCACAGCACCCATCACAACTGTCGCGCCTGCCGAGCCGCTCGGTGTGTTTCCGCCCCCTCGGCCACCAGTGATCTGATCGATATCGCTTGGTGTCACATGCGGCCCAACATTCCCTGCGTTTTGCATGCCGCGATTGACGCTGGATATGGCGTTATCGAGGCTTTGGTTGGCACTTACAAGCTTCTGTGTGACCCAATCTTTGTAGCGATCCTGCAAATCGCGCCCGAGGTCTCCTAACATGCTGTTGGAGTACGTGAATTGCCCGGTACCGCTGAGCTCTCGCTGTTCGGGCAGGTAGTTTTTTCCGCGCTGCTCGGATGCAAGTTTGGCTGCCTTGTCGGGGTTGTCGTCCGACAAACCCAGTGCACAGTGCGTCATCGCACAGGCGGCATCCTCCAGACGTTGTTGCTCAGTCGAGCTGCGTCCCTCCTTGAGCTCGTCTAGCTGCTTCCGCTCATCCGGATGCAACTGCCGGTTGAACATATCAGCAGCCAAGGCGCCGCCGGCACCTGACACAGCCCCCTGGGACCCGCCCACCGCACCCCCAACCACAGCCCCGGCCGTACCCGCCACCAGGTTTGTGATGACGTTAGCCACAGTCGCCTGCACACTCGGTGGTAAGCCCTTGGTCGCCTCTTGGACAGACTTCTCGATCAGCTTTGCGGCGAGGTCACCCGCCACAGTACCTGCGACGGCACCGGCCACATCTCCGCCCGTCATCGCCGCGCCGATGGCGGCAATGGCCGCATGCAGAGCAATACGCCCCGGTTCCCCCTCTTTCCAGAGGCCCGAGTCGGGGTTCTGCTTGGCCAGTGCACCGGCCACATCGCCGGCCACCTGCATCCCCAGCTTGCCGAACTCGCGGCCCAGCTCCACGCGCTCCTGTACCTGCTTCAGATCGAAGATCTTCTGCACTGAGCCGTTGGCGTTGGCGGTGTCGCGTGAGAGGGTGGCGACATCCTGCTTCTGGTTGGCCTGATCGCGCACGACGATGGTGCCGTCTGACACGGCAGCCCGCGTGGTGCCGGACGCTTCGCCGTTGGTGCCGGCCAGCCCCAGGCCCGAAGGTGCATTGGCCAGTGCATTGCCGGCCAGGTTCTTACCGAGGCTGCCTGAACTGCTGTAGCCGATGTTCAGGCCCGAGTGCTCGGCTTTGTATTCGGCGCGGTTTTGCAGATCGGTAAAGCCCAGCGTGCCGGTGTCCAGCTTGTTCTTTGACGCATCGGCGGTGCTGGAGATCACACCAGCGTTGAGTTGCGTGTGCTCGCCAACGTGCACATCAAATCCGCCGGAGCCGGCCATCAGGCCAGATTGCTGACCGACGCTCTGGTAGTCGGAGTTGATCTTGTCGCGCGACAGCCCGATGCTGCCGGAGGCGCCGCCGCCTGGCCCAAACGTAATGCTCACACCGCCGCTCGCACTGCTTTGCTTGCTGTGGTACGTGTCAGTGTCTTGCGGGCTCGTGATGGTCAGGTTGCGGCCAACGTCGACGACGATCTTGTCGCCGTTGGCCTGAGCGCCATACAGCGTCGCGTCTCGGCCCGAGCGCACGGTGAGCGTGTCGGATGCCGTGACGTTCGTATTGACGTGCGTGACCGAGTCGCCATTGGCATTCCCGTTGGCGCGCTGGGCAGAGGCAAAGACAGAGATGCCGGTCTGCTCGCCGAGCGACAGCCCCACACCGGCGTTGAAGCCGCTGCTGCTGTTGGTGCTTTGCTGCTGCGTGGTGGTTTGCGCAGATGCCAGCAACACATCGTTATTGGCGGTGAGTGAAACGTTCTTGCCGGATAGCGTGCTGCCAAGCGCGGTCAGGTCGCCTGTGCCGGCCACTGGGCGACCGGAGGCGTCGGTCTGGCCCGTGGCGGTGATGTTGAGATTGCAGACGTGTTTAAGCCGTCCTGCACCGCCTTGTCGCTGCTTGCGATTACGCCGCCCTTGAGGTCGGTGTTGCCCTTTACGTCGATCTAGAACCCACCGTCGCCGGTTCGAATGCCGGATTGCCCGCCCACAGCCGCATAGTCGCTGTTCAGCTTGCCCTGGCCGAGGCTTCCGGAAACGCTGGATTTGCCCACGCAAAGCGGCGGCACGCACACGCTAACGCCAACCCCCCGCACTCTGTTGTCTGGAGTCGTAGTGATTGGTGGGATGGGTGAGTGCAATATCGGAGAGAAATGTCTCCCTGCAACTCGCTAATCCGCGCGTTGCACCGAAGACATCTATTCGTCTTCGTACACTACTGGGGTAAAGCGGATTCCAGTGACTCCAGCCTCCTCAAGGCATGTTTTCACCTTTTCTGAACATATAAGAGCAATAGTCCATCTCTTGACGCGGAACAGATCGTGACCTTTTGCCCGCTCGGGGTCAATGCGAAGCAAAGACATCCGATAGTCACCGACTCGATCGGGACGCCCGTCCTCTGCAGTCCACAAGCTAAACTCGGAATGCGCTTCATCCACGCAATCGATGATATCCAAGACGTTCAAAACTTCAAATTCACCTGCATAACCCTGCACCTTGATTGGGATGCCCTGGATGGTTCCTGGCCGCAGAATGCCCCTGAGGCGGTTCATTAATTCAGTTGACACTATGTATTCAGAGTGACCGCTGTGAGAGAAGCTTGCGGGAACGCCTTGTTGAGTGATCCGAACAGAAAGAGGAGTGGATTGTGTCCACGGAATGCCACTCCAGAATGTACCCGGAAGAACTTCGCCATCGGCGGTTGCCGGCTGGTCAAGTTGCCAGCGCGTTGGGTCGTTGTAGTCGAATCCAATATCGAAGAACTTCGCTGTCATTGTCTTGTAACCAATTTATTTAACTGCGTGCCAGGGGTCTTAATTTCATTCCCGATTCTATTTAGTTCGCCTCGCAGTGCCTGTTCGTATTGCGGCGTGTTTGGGGGTAAACCTCGCACAGCATCATCTAGGCGCCTATAGACCGTGTCATGGTACTTCTGCGGGTGCGGCCCTACATGGTCATTCAGTAGCACGTTAGCCCCGCACTTTGTCGTCTGGAGTCGTAGTGATTGGTGTCTTGCAGGCTCTCAACATTCAGATTGCCGCCAATGCTTGCGACCACCTGCTGGCCATATACAACGGCACCGCGCACGTTCGTATCGCCGCCGGAGCGGATCATAAGCGTGTCGCCGGCATTGACGTGGGTGTTAGTCTACGTGGAGTCTTTACAAGCAGAGACCGTCCAGTTTCCTTATTACGTCGCTAACTGTACCTGCTGGAAGCGTTACTTCGCTAATGCTTTTCCCATTGTCTAGGCTCCACAAAAATCTGTCACCTGTGACCGTCTTGATGAAGTACAAGTAACATTGGTTGTCGCTCATTGCTGTGCATGTCATGTCGAATAACCCTTCGAATGGAAATTCTTTGTTTCCTGATAGATATTCCTCTGCATTTTTGTATAGATAGGAGGAATCAAGATTGCCGGTATTAATCGGAAGTCTATCAATATCCGCATTCTTGTACGAGCCCATCGTTGTTCTTAGCTCAAACGTATCTACAGCGTCGAATAGTCTTTTTCCGTTCAGGTAAAGGCAGAATAGTCCATTTTTCCAGATGTCGCCGGGAACGTTCCATTCGCTGACAACGTCGATTTGAATTGCGAAAAGAAACGGGTCGCCAAAAATCATCGTATGGTTGCTCCAAATTGTTTTTTAATGCTTGATGGAATTTGGTTCCCGGTCAACGGATTGTTTGGGTCGCCTGTGCTGCCATTCCAGTGGAAATCTCCATTCGTTCCCTCAAATCGGTGGATGCTGCCTTGACTATCCATTGCAAACCGAACTTCTTTGTTGAGTGCGAAGGCCAGAACACCTGAGGAGGGACCAAGAAGGTGGGAAACCAGTCACCAAACCGAAGCAGAGCACCCGCTGACGTGACCAGAAACAAGAACGCCCCGGTTTTGCGGGGCGTTCTTGTTTGTTGGCCGATTACCGCAGCCAGAAAGGGTCACCTTCTAGGGCGTCGTATTCTGCCAGGGGCTTATTTTGATCCCGGGCGAAGCCCTGCAAGTCTGAGATAACAATCCGTACAGGTTCATAAGAATATCCAGGCTCCGATTTTAGTGCATCGTAGTTAAGTTTTGCCGATTCAACGCAGTATGAAAAGCTCCTGAAATACTTGCTAAATACATCGGCCAGTGTGGCTTGATTTGGATTGAGCCAACTCTTCTCTGTATTGGCAAGGATTGTCGAATCCCTTTCAATCGACGATGCAGCGGATTTGTCTGAAAATATCGATTTCACTCTCTCCATTAAAATTGATGCTTGGTCGAGTTCCTCTAATCGAAGATAGCGACGATAAAGACGATCCGTCAGAAGGCTCCAGTCTGTCTCTGGATGATCCTGCTCCACATATGTCCGTAGGCAGTTAAAAAACAGCACGACATCTGGTGCGGGCCCAAGTTCTCGAATTGAACTTCCTCCGCTAAATCCTATATTTCGCATCAGTCATTTCCCTTGAATCGAATCGAATTGAAGGGGATTGCGCCATTCGACTTGCTAACAATTCCTTGTCTGATGGCAAGTTCCTGTTGCGGTGTAATGGTTTGCCCGCGCACATCAATCACCACCTGCTGCTGCATCCCCTCCGGCAAGTTGGCCTGTCGCTGCATGGCCTGCATTGCGACATTGTTAACCAGGCTCACTGAATTCGTAGCGATATTGTAGTTCTTGACTTCAAAGCTCGCCGTGCCGTCTGCCGCTACAAAATCAGGCCGCACGCTGCCCGGAGTGCCGTAGGGTACTTGCTTGCCGTTCTTGTAACTGACTTGCGGAGAATGTCCCGGGCCAAGGTCTGAACCGACGTCCTTTTCCGATTGACGTGGTGAGGGCCGATTGGCCGCTCCTGTCCCGATCCCCGCAGCCGCGCCCACCATCACTTCACTGACTAGTGTAGACGCCTGCTGCCCCTGCAACACGTCTGTGCCGCCCATCCTGACCGCATTGCCCAGCGCCGCTGTGCTCATCGACGTAATGGAGCGATCCGCGTTGAGCAACGCACCTAGTTCCGCGCGCTCTTCCCCGCTGAGCGTGCCGTTGGCTTTCTGCTTCGCTTGCAGCTCTGCTACGCGCTCGCCTGTCTCGCGCTGTTGGGTGCGCAACTCATCCACGACGGCTAAGCATGCCTGCACCGTGCTGCACTTCTCAGCGCGGTCATGGTTGGATTGCCACAGCTTGGCAAACTGGTCTCTGACCTCCTTGCGACAGGTGTCAGTCGTGCAATTCGCCAGCTTCTGATCGCGGTCGATTTTCTGCTTGGGCGTTAGCCAGTTGTTGTCGAGGGCAGCGGTTGCGGCGGTAGTCGCGGTGGCTGCATTGCTGCTTGAGATAACAGCAGCAACACCTGCGACCAAAGAGGTCACCACGTTGCGTTTTGCTTCCTTGTCGGCATTCGTCTCCTTCGCATCGTCGGTGAACAGATTGGTCAGCAAGCTTGAGGCCGCTGCACCCAGAGCCCCTGCGCCGCAACTCTGGCTGCTCGCTGCCGCTCCCGCACAAGCCACGATCGCGTGCAGACTAGCGTGTTCGGGGCTACCTTCCTTGACGACACCGTCCGCAACGAGCTTGCCGATGTATCCCGCTCCCTGTTGCTGAACGTAGTTGACGACGGCGCGCTGCACGAACTGAGCAGAGCCACCACTCACGTTGCCGCCTGCTGCTGCGGTCAACGCGTTGGCAATCTGGCGGTAGGTGCCACCTGCACCCCACTTACTTTCCGTATCGACCGCCTCGGCTCGTGCTTGCTGAGCTTGTTCCCAAAGTTGCTGACGCTGCGCATCGGTCAGGTTGGCAGTCGGATCTGCGGCTTGTTTCTCCAGCTTGTCGGCGGCTTGCCGCTTGGTATCCGCCTCTTGCATGCGGTTCCCGACGAACTGCCCCACCTGGTTGACGAATTGGCCAGCAATCTCAAATCCGGCCTGCACCTTGTCCTTGTCAAAGATGGGCGAGAGTGCCCCGCCTGTGTTCGAGGTGTCCCGATTGATGCTTGCCACGGTTTCTGCTGCGGTCTTTCCAGTCAACTGCTGTTGCTTGGCGCCGTCGGTAATCGTGATGGTGCCGCCGCTGATCGCGCTGCTCGTTGTAGAGCTGGCATCGCCAGACGCGCTCAGTACGATCGGTGGTGCAGCAGTGAGACCCCCGCGGCTGCTTGGCAGCTCCGTGCCGGGCACCGGATTGACGTTGTCGGCCTTGCCTTGTTGATCTTTGCCAATTCCGCTCTTGCCGGGGTCACCACCGCCTCCAAAGGAGTAGCCGCCACTGATCCCAACTTGAGAGCCGCTGTAGTGCGCTTCGTTATGGATATCGCTGTGGGTGAGGGTGGCGGTGGTCAGCGTATTGACGCCGTCTTGCACCGCCTTGTCACTGCTGGCGATCACGCCGCCCTTGAGGTCGGTGTTGCCCTTTACGTCGATCTGGAACCCACCGTCGCCGGCTCGAATGCCGGATTGCTCGCCCACAGCCGCATAGTCGCTATTCAGCTTGCCCTGGCTGAGGCTTCCGGAAACGCTGGATTTGCCCACGCAAAGCGGCGGCACGCACACGCTAACGCCAACCCCCGCACTCTGTTGTCTGGAGTCGTAGTGATTGGTGTCTTGCAGGCTCTCGACATTCAGATTGCCGCCAATGCTGGCAACGACTTGCTGGCCGTAGACCACGGCACCGCGCACATTCGTGTCGTTGCCCGAGCGGATCATGAGCGTGTCGCCGGCGTTAACATGGGTGTTGGTCCACGTGGTTGAATCGCCATCGGCGTTCCCTCTGCTGCCCGAGGCGTTTGCGGTAAAGGCGATGCCGCTTTGCGAGCCGACGCTGATGGATACGCCCACACCGGCGCTGGCTCCACTGTTGTTGGAATGCTGGCTGCTCGTGCTCTTCGCCGCTTGCAGATTCACGTCGCCATCTGCGGCAAGCAATGTGTTCTTGCCCGACGAGATCGTGCTGCCAATGACGTTGATGTTGCTGTCTTTGCCTGCCCCCGACGCAGCGATGGTGACATTCCCACCTGCAGAAACTGTACTCCCTACTGCCGTGCTCGACTGCATTTGCGACTGACTGTCACTCTTGCTGGCGCCAAGGGAGATGTTGATACCGACACTGGTAGCTGCCTTGACCGGATCGCCGCCGACTGCATCGTAGGCGTTCTTAGCGGCCAACCCGGTCGTGGCGGCCGCCAGAGCCAGTAGGCGCGGATCGCCGTCAACGTGTTTTGCTGCCTCGGCCATTTGCTGGCCGGTCTGGATGGCCGAGATGACCGGGTTGGTGATGCCCACCGTGACGCCTGCCTGTCGGAAGCGTTGACGCTCTGCGTCTGCTGTTGTGTCGTAAGCGGAATCGATGGTGACAGTCTTGCCGGCGATGGCCAGATCGTTGCCCGCATGGATGACGCTGCCGGTGACATGTGCATCGTTACCAGCTGAAATGGTCAGATTGCCGTCGAGCGAGCCGACCATGCTGCCGTTGTGCGTCACCTGGCTCGACTGCTGGTCGGCGGATTGAGACCGCGAGCCAATCGACACGGACATACCCCCACCACTGAGAAAGCCCGATTTCTTTCGCTCTGTGCTGCTGCTCGACTGGCTGGTGTTCTGCGACGTCGTGATGCTGACATCGCGAGCGGCAGCCAGCGTCACATCATTCGTCCCCACCACATTGCTACCGCGCACCGTCAGATCATTGCCGGCCTGCACACGCACGGCATCGCCCGACACGGTGCTGCTCACCCCAATATTGGCGTTGGAGGTGGATTCACTGCGCACCGACTTCGACGACAACAACCCCTTGCTCGCATCAAAATCGAACCGGGCGGAATTGTGTTGTTCACGCGCTTCGCCGATCGTCACGTCGCGGTCGGCGACGATGGTGATGCCGCCTGCAGAAGGTGTCTTGGCGTTGGTCTTGTTGAGGTCAACCGGCATGATCGTCATCCGGCCGGGCACAGTGGGCGTGTCCGGGGCCAGTGACTTCTCGGCGGCCTCTGGCTGTGCCGTGCCCGCTGTGATGCTGGAGCCGATGATCGATACGTTGCCGCCGCCGTCCGTGCGTGCACTGCCGCCCGCCGATGGCTTGACCGCCGCCAGCGTCACGTTGCCACCGGCGCTCACGTTGCTACCCACCGTTGTTTCGTCCAGGCGGCTGGCCGTGTGCACGTGGTTGCTGTCGCGCGTGTTCACGTAGTCCATCGTCGAGGTGTCGGTGGCATTGCGGATATTCAGGTTGCCCTGGGCCACCGCTGTGATGTCACCCCCGGCCTTGACTTGTGCGCCAACCAGCGTGGTGTCTCGCCCGCTGGCCATCGACACGTTGCCGCCCATGTTGATGGACGAGGTCAGGTGCGTCGTGTCTTGCGTGCTTTGGTGCGTCTGTGCGTCGTAGTAATAGCCGGTTGTGGTCGACGCCTTGACCGTATCGACGGTCAGGTCGCGGCCCGCCGAAAGGCTGGCGTCACCCTTGGCGGAGAGTGTGGCGCCCGACATCACCACATCGCGCCCGGCCGACATGGCCAGCTCGCCCCGCGACGTGATGGCGCCTGTCTGTCCGATGAGGCTGTTGGTGGACGTGCTCGCACCGGCTTGCGCGCGCGCGCCATCCACGTCAACCAGCGTGACGTTGCGGATGTCGCGGCCCGCGGCTACGCCCACCGCGTTCCCGGAGATGATGCCCGATGCGTTGATCACATCGGTGGCGGCGGAGATGACCGTGGTGCCCGCGCTGTCGATGGTGCCGCCACGGTTGACGATGTTGTCTGCCGCCAGATTGACGCGCGTGCCGCCAGCAATGCGGCCGCTGTTGGAGAGATCGCCTGCGGCGTGCAGGTCGATGGCGTCTGCAGTGATGAGTGCGCCGGAGGGCTTGAGGTCGTCCGCGCGCGTGCGTGCCAAGTAGACCACCGGCGCCAGCACCTTGGTGGTCGTGCCGTCGGGCAGCTTCACGGTTTGCTCGACCATCCAGACGATGTCCTGCGTGAGCGCCGCCATCTGGGTGTCGGTCAGTGCCATGCCGGGCACGAGCGAGAACGCCTTCGCCACGTTGGCTCCCGATTCCATCAGGGCACGGTATTCGTCTTCGGCGCTGACATAGCCTTGCAGGTAGCGGCGGCCCGTAAGCTGCGTGATTTGGTCATTTACCAGCTTCTGTTCGTAGAAGCCGTCACCCAGGCGTTTCTGCGTAGTGGCCGGGTCAATGCCCAGACGGCCGAGCATGTAGTCGCTCGAGATGAACCGATCGCGGTTGGTGAAACGCGGGTCGCTCTCTACGAGATAGCCGAGGCCAGGGGCGGGGTTGATGTGGAACAGCCCGTTGGTCGGCAACGAGAAATTGGGCAGCGGGTTGCCCGGTGTGCCAACGGTGAAGTGAACCCCTCCCGCGTTGACATTACCGGCGGCGCCTCCGTTCATGCCAAGCGCGCCACCCCCTGTGCCGTTCATGCCCACGGCGCTACCGCTGCCGCCGCTCATGCCAACGGTGTTGCCTGCGGCCCCGCTCATGCCGATGCTGCCAGTACCGCCACCGGTCATGCTGGCCCCGCCCGCCGCGCTGCCGCTGGGTGCTGTTGTGCCCGCGTTGGCACCCAGCGTGTTGCCGCCCCCTGCAACAGATGAATTGGCCGCGGACACATTCGTGTTCGTCAGGCTACCGATGCTGCCGGTCAGCCGCGTACCTGCGGAGATGGTGCCGCGCAGTTCGCCCGTCACCTCGCTAGTAACGCGGGTTGGTTGCGCGAGTTGGCTGGTCTCGTTGTAGTCGTCGTCATGGCGATACAACGACCATTCCGACACCGTGGTCGTGCGGCCGAACGTGCGGCCGACGTTGCTGATGACGCTCGTGCCGATCGTGCTGCCATCGGCCACGCCGCCCGTTTGCACGGCCGCACCGAACTGCATTACGTTGCCCGCAGCCACCGTGCTGTAGTTGTTGGACAGCCGCATGCCATCGGCAAACAACATGTTGTTGCCTGCCAGCATACGTCCCTCCGGCGTGGCAGAGAGCAGCCGGTCTTGCGTGATGGTCGTCGTGGTATGGCGCTCGTATTCCACGTGCAGGTGGTCGCTCCACGGGCGGTACGGAGTGCGCTCGTCGAACGGGTTGATGTTGACGTTGGGGTTGTAGCCGCCGTCGTAATAGCTGATGGTGTAGTTGGTGCCGCTCTGGCTGAGGGTCTCGTAGTAGAGAACTGAGCCGTCTTTGAAGATGAGCTTCTTGGCCGCCGTGTCGACCGACTGCACGGGTGCATACGTGGTGGTGGTGCTCGGCGGGTCGCTTTCAAAATTGCCGCCCGTGCGCTGCCCGTAGACTGTGACGTCGGTCGACTGGGTGGAAGAGAAGCTCGTGGTGGTGGTGCGGTACGCGGCGCCGCAACCGCGGGCCATCGCATAGGCGTAGCCGTTGACGCAGAACCAGTACTGCTCGCGCTTCTTCTTGACCTCCTCCGTGCTGCTCACCGGCTCGCTGGTGAACTGCACATCGGCACGGCGGTTCTGCACATCGGCTGCGGCCACTTCCAGGTTCTGGTCTGCCTCGATGGTCGAGCCTTCGTTGACGACGCTCTGGGTCTTGTTGAATAGCCGGCCGTTGCCGTCGCGCCCGCCATCGGCCGCGATGTTCATGTTGCCCAGGCTGTAGAGCGTCGCGCCGTTGGTGTTGGTGAGCGACTGCCGCGCATACACGTTGAGCGTGTCAACCGCCGCTGCAATGGCGGCCGCGCCATCGTTGCTGATCTGGCGGGCTGACAGCGTGACGGTATTGCCGATGATCGTGCCGGTATTGGTCAGCGTATCGCTGCTTGTATTGACGGTGTTGCCTTCGAGGCGGCCGCTGTTGGCGATGATGCCGGCCGCGTTGAGTGTTGTGGTGTCGGCATTGAAGTGGCCGCCGTTGACGATGTGCGTCGCGCCTGCTGTGAGGTTGCGCACAGCCAGCAGTTCACCCAGGTTGGTGAACGTGCCAGTGGTGTTGAAGGCGAGATCGCGGTTGGCCTGGATCACGTTGCCGGCAACGTTGGCGTAGTCCCCACGCAGCGAGATCGTCGCATCCTGCCCCGCGACGATACGGCCCGCGCCGCCTACGGTTTGCGCGTTCAGTAGCAGATTGTTGTCCGACAGGATTTGCCCGCCGGTGTTTGTGAGGACGCCGGCCGTCGCGGCCTGCACGTTGCCGCCCGAGCGCGCGGTGTTGCCAATCTGCCCCCGCGTGTTGTCCAGCGACGCCACGTTAAGCACGATGTTGCCCGATGCCTGGATCGCACCCCCTGTGTTGTCCAGCGCCGTGCCGGCTTGGTTAAGCGTCAGCTCCGTGCTGCCGACCAGCTTGCCGCCGGCGTTGTTCACACTCTGGTCGATGTTCAGGTTGAGTGCTCGGCCTGCAAGCACCTGGCCGCCAGCGGTGTTGGCCAACCGGTGCGTAGTGAGCGCCACAGCACCGTTGCCGCCTACCGTGCCCATGCCGGCAACGCCGCCCGCATTGCTGTTCAGGATCTGCGCACCGCCATCGACGTTGGTGTCGCCTGTGCCGGCGTTGGAGATGCGGCCCGCCGTGTTGTCGATGGAGGCGGCCCTCACGTCCAGCACGGCGGTGGCGCCGTTGGCCTCGATCCGGCCACCGGAGTTGTCGAGTGCCCCCGTGGCATGGGCTTGCACGGCGTGGTTTGCCGAGAGCGTGCCGCCCCGGTTGACAATCGCGCTGGCGGACTGCACGGCCAACACGTCGTTGGAGGACACGGTGCCACCACTGTTGTCCACACTGTTCGCGGTGACCGTCACCTGTCCATTGCCAGCGATGAGCCCGCGCGCCGTGTTTGACAGCGCTTGTGCGGCTGACACTGTGAGCGCTTCGGTACCCAGGTTCTGCACCGTGCCGCCCGTGTTTGATACCGTATTCGCCGATACCGTGGCGCCGTGCGAGGCGTCGATCAGACCGCCATCGTTGGTGAGCGTGCCGCCGGCGGTGGCGTGCAACGTGTCTGCCGACAGGGTGCCGGCGGTGTTGTCGATGTCTGCATCCGCACGTACCGTGGTCTGGCCGATGGCGCTCACGGTGCCGCCACGGTTGGCGAGCGATGTGGCATGCAGATCCAGCGAGCCGTTGGTTTGTAGCTTGCCGTTGACGTTGGAAAGAGTGCCGGTTTGCAGCGTGAATTGGCCAGAGCCTGCGTGGACGAGCACGCCTCCGTCGTTCGTCAAAGCGGCGGCGGTAATGTTGGCGTTGGCGCCCGCGCTCTGCACCCGCCCGGCGGCGTTGTCAAGCGTGCCGGCAACGTTGATGTCGGCTTGTCCCGCTGCAGAGATCATGCCATCGCGGTTGACCACGGACGCTGCATTCAAGCCGAGCGTGCTGCCGCTGCGCAGCGTGCCGCCAGTGTTGTCCAGTGCCTGGTTGGCCTGCACGGTGGCTGCTGCGCGGGAAGCAATAATGCCCCCCCGGTTGGAAAACGACTCGGCATGTAGGTTCAGCGCGCCGTTTGTTTGCAGGGCACCGCCCGTGTTCGAGGTGGCACCGGCCTGCACGCTGAGCGTGCCGGTGCCGACATGGGCGAGGGCACCGCCATCGTTGGTGAACGTTGCAGCATGCAGGCTTGCATCGGCGCCAGCACTTTCCATGCGTCCACGGCTGTTGTTGAGCGCACCCGTCAACTTGATGACGCTCTGGCCCCCCGAAGATACCAAGCCTTGCTGGTTATTGAGCGACACTGCGCGCAAGTCAAGCGCTCCGCCGGTTTGCAGGGTGCCGCCCGTGCTATCCACCGCTTGGTCCACATGAACCGTCGCAGCACCTGCGGCTGAAATCAGCCCAGCCTGATTGCCAAGCGACGCGGATTGCAGAGTCAGCGCCCCATTCGTTTGCAGCTTGCCGCCGGCGTTGGAGAGTGCCCCGGTTTGTACATTCAGCGTGCCGTTACCCACGTGGGCGAGCGTGCCGCCGTCATTGGTGAGCGATCCGGCGGTGAGCGTGGCATCTGCGCCGCCGCTTTCTATGCGGCCGGCGGTGTTGTCCAACACGCCCGTCACGTTGATCGTGCTCTGGCCTACGGACGAGACCAGCCCCTGCTGGTTGTTCAGCGATCCGGCCTCTAGATCGACCTTGTCGCGGGTTTGCAGCGTGCCGCCGTTGCTGTTGTTCAGTGCTTGACTCACGCGCACAGTGGCCGGGCCCGATGCCCAAACCGTGCCCGCCTGGTTGCCGAAGGACGTAGCCTGCAGACCCAGTGCGCCGTTGGTCTGCACCTTGCCGCCTGCGTTGGAAAGCGCCCCCGTGTCTACCCTGAATGCGCCTGTGCCGACATGGGCGAGGGTGCCGCCGTCGTTGGTCAATGACCCTGCGGTGATGGAGGCATCAGTGCCAGCGCTTTCGATGCGGCCAGCCGTGTTGTCCAGTGCATGCGTGGCGGCAACGGTTGCTTGGCCGCCCGCCGAGACCAAGCCCCCCCGGTTGGTGATGGCACCGGCTTGCACATCGAGAGTGCCATCGGTCTGCAGGGTGCCGTTGCTGTTGTCGAGCGCGGCATCGGCAAGAACCTTGGCCCGCGTGGCTGCGGAAAGCGTGCCGCCCTGGTTGCGCATCGATGCGGTATACAGATCCAGCGCGCCATTGGTCTGCAACGAGCCACCGACGTTGGACAGGGCGCCGGCCTGCACGCTCAGCACACCCTTGCCTACGTGGGCCAGCGCACCGCCGTCGTTGGTGAACGCGCCGGCGGTGATGAGCGCGTCGGTGCCGGCACTTTCCATGCGGCCAGCCGAGTTGTCCAGCGCCCCAGCAACGTTGATCGTGCTCTGCCCGGCGGAAGACACCAAGCCATGTTGGTTGACGAGCGAGCCTGCGCGTAGGTCCAGCGTGGTGTTGGTGCGCACCGTGCCGCCGTTGTTGTCCAGGGCCTGATCTACTTGAACTGCAGCCTGCCCGATCGAAGAAATGATGCCGTTGCGATTGCCGCCCGAACCCGTGTGCAAGTCCAGCGCGCCATTCGTTTGCAGCTTGCCACCGGTGTTCGACAGCGCGCCTGTGCGCACTGTCAACGCGCCGGTGCCCGCGTGAGCTACGGCACCGCCGTCGTTGGTGAGCGATCCGGCGCTGATGCTGGCATTGGTGCCGGCGTTTTCTATGCGGCCGGACGTATTGTCCAAGGCCCCTGTCACGGCAATCGTGCTCTGCCCGGCGGCCGAGACGAGGCCGTTGCGGTTGGTCAGGGTGCCGGCTTGCAGGTTGAGGGTGCTGTCGGTATGCAGCGTGCCGCCGGTGCTGTCCAGCGCTGCGTCCGCGCGTACGGTGGCGGTGCTCACAGCGGCAATCGTGCCGCCTTGGTTGCCCAGTGTGGTGGCATGCACGTCCAACGCGCCGTTGGTCTGCAGCTTGCCGTTGGCGTTCGAAAGAGCGCCGGTTTGCACGCTGAACATGCCCGGGCCCGCGTGGCCGAGCGTGCCTCCATCGTTGATGAACGATGCCGCTGTGATGGTAGTGTCTGTTGCGGCCGTTTGCAGCTTGCCGCCGGTGTTGTCGATGGCACCGGATACGGTCACGTTCGTGCCGCTGCTGCCGCTTTGCGAGAGCGTGCCGGCACGGTTGGAGAGCCCGCTAGCGGTGACCGCCAGCAGATTAGTTGCCACAGTGCCGCCGTCGTTGCGCACCGTCCCGCCCGCGTTGAACGTCGCGCTGCCCCCGGCTTGCAGGTTGCCGGCGGTGTGGTCGATGTCGCCTTGTGTGGCGGTGGCATTGACGTTGCCATTGGCGCTTGTCTGCGCGCCAGCCAGGCTTGTGCTGGCGCCGGATACGTTGATATCGCCTGTGGAGAGGTTGCGGCCGTTCAGGTTCGCGCTGCCCGTGGCGCTTGCTGCGAGCGTCTTGCCCGCGCTGGCCGCCGCGCCGTTGGCATCCACACCCGCAGCCAGCGTGCCGGACGACTGCACCTGCTGGCCCGAGACGGAGACATCGCCCAGTGCTGCCACCGTACCGGCGTTGGTGGTGGCGCCTCCGGATGTGAGTTCCACGTTCTGCTGGCCGTAGAGCGTGCCGGTGTTGGTCACGCCCTGCGCGCCGCTCACACGCAGTGCGCCGGTGGCATTTGTCGTGCCGGCCAGTGTGATGCGGCCAGCGCTATCGATATGCAGGTCGCCCGCTTGTGCCGCGATGGTGCCGGCGCTGTTGACACCCACGCCGGCTTCGGTGCCGATCAGCTTGATCTTGCCAGCGTACAGGCCGCCAAGGTTGCCCACGTCGATGGCGACGGTGGGGCGATTGGCATCGCTCGCAATCACTTGTACGCCCAGGTCGGCATAGTTGACGGTGTTGGTGCCCGCCACGACGTTCGCGTTGTTAGCCCACAGCTTTCCGTTGACCTGCACGGAGCGCGCGATCAGGTCCACTTGGTCCAGATGGCTGGCGTTCAGGCCATTGCCTTGCACCTGGATTGCCCCGCCAGTGACACGGAATGCATCAAGGCTGCCGCCCACGCCCATGATGGGTGTGCCGGTGGTGAGCGTGAAGCGGTCGCTGTTGATTACGCCGCAGCCATCGCACACAAGGCCGTTCGGGTTGGCGATCACCACCTGTGCGCGTTGGCCGGCCACCTCCAGATAGCCCCGCAGGCTGGAGGCCTGGTTGCCCGTAACCTCGTTCAGGACAACGCGCGCCTGGCCCCCCGCCAGATTCGGGTTGCCGGCAATGTAGCCGGCCAGTTGCGTCTGCGTGAGCGTTTGCGCGTTGTTCAGGATGGCGCCACCGGGGCCGGTATTGAACTGTTGGAATTGATTGCGCGACACCCCCGCCGCAGACGGCGCCGTGATCTGCACGATGGGCGTGCCATTCGCGGCCTGATCGATGGTGGGGCGATGCGCGCCGGCATTCGGGTCCGCCACGATTTGCGCATAGGGCGTCAGGTGGAACGCACCCAGGACGGCGGCCACGCTCACTGCGCCCGGGCGTAACCGGAATGTTGCGAACATGCCTGACACACCGCGCTCACCACTGCGGCCCTTGCCTGTCTGCGTGGACGACGCGGTTTCTGCCACGGCCATCAGCGCGCCGCGCACACGGTTGAAAACGATGCGATAGAGATGCTTGTTCATGGCGATACCGCGTCAGTATTGATAGGTGAGCGAGAAGCCGGCAGCCGGCGCGCGCGTGGTGAACCCCTCGGGCTTATGAAGCGCCCAGCCGAGGAACACGTCATAGAACAGGCCGCGCAACGGGTTGCCGCGCAGGCCGATGGCCGAGCCCACCAGCGTCCTGCCGACGAGTGCACTGGCGCTGGGCCCGGAGACCGTACCCGCATCGAGCCCCACATACACGCTGTGGCCGGAGTTACCGATAGGCGCTTCGAGCTCGTTACGCCAGTACGCGCCGCGCTCGGCCGCGAGGGTAAGTTCGCCATCGAAGCCACGTACCGTCCACCGGTTGCCGATGGAGAGGAAATCCGCAGCGAAGAGCGCGCCCTTGGAGAACTGCCCATGCACCGTGGCCGTATAGCGCAAGGGCAGGCCGTCTTTCGCCATCGTGGCAGGAAGCGGCAGTGTGAACGGCACGGTGAACACCGCATCAAGCGTGGTGATGCGGTAGAGGAACTTGTCGCGCTCGGCAGGGGCCGTCGGATCGAAGCGGTTGAGCTCGGATTGCCCTCCCGCCCATGGCACGCCGAAGCGCCAGGCGGCATTCAGGTCCAACTGCGCGGCGCCGAAGTAATGCTTGTGCAGCCAGCCGATCTCGCCGAACGTTGTAGCGCGTTGCTGAACGCCTATTGCGGTGTCGTCGATATACGCATGGTTCCATCTGCGGACCAGACGGAGTTGCAGCGAGTTCTTCTGTACACGATCGCGCTGGAAGAGATACTGCGCGCGTACTTCCAGATTCTTGGAGTTGCCGGCAGAGACGAATGACTGGTTGACTCCGGCGATTTGCTGGAAGTAGTCGTACGCGCCCGCTGCCAGGGTGAACGTCCAATAGCCCCATGGCGCCGAGTAATACGCATTAGCGCCTCGCGTGCCGCGATCATGCTCGTTGACGTTGAGATCGTGCACGACGCCCAAGTTCAGCAGATCGTTCAGGCCAAGCGGGTTGTCCAGTGCGGCGCTGAGGTTACCCTGCAACTTGCCGGAGCTTTTCGAGCCACTGTCGTCTACCGACGCGATGACTTTCCACGGGCGGCTTCGGGAGACCTTGATGACGACCTCTGACTCACCAGGAAGCTGGCCGGGAACAATCTCCATATCCACATCTTGCGTTGTGACTCGCTTCATCTGCTCCAGACCCTGCTCCAGGTCTCGCAGATTGAGCAGATCACCCGCACCCGTAGGGAAGGCGCTGCGCCAAGTGCCCCAGATCGATTCGTCGGCGAGGCGGATGCGGCGAATCACTCCAGGAAAAAGGGCGATTTTTAGCGTGCCGCTGGACAGATCCTGCTCGGGCACTGCAACACGCGTAGTCGTGTACCCGCGCTCAAGCAGCATCCCCGAGGCACGATGCACGATGAGGTTTAATCCCTTCGGGCCGATGCAGCGGCCGGCGTACTCGTCCAGTGCGTCTTGCAGAAACCGAAAAGGATCTTGAGGGAGTTGGCTTGCGCCGATCGCACGTATAGCCGGTGGTAGCGTTGCGGGAACCGACACCAAAACGCGTTGGATTTTGAAGCAAGGCTGCTCCGTCGGCAGCGAGGTGGTGTTCTGCTCGGCACCCGCACCGCGTTCCAGTGAAACGTTTGGCACGGCCTGTTGACGAGCGCGCTCATTGGCGTCTTCAATGGCACGCTCACGTTGTAGCTGGGTGTCTAACGGCGTGGTCCGCAATGGCTCTGCCGGCGTCTGGCCGAGCGCAAAGGCCGAGCATCCGGCGAGCATCCCGATTGCGCACCGGATCGCATGTATTCCACACCCATGGGCCGGTGTACGAACGAACGGCACGCCGTCGGCGGCTTTCTCCCTGATTCCCCAAACTTTCATTTTGTTTTTTCTCGGCACAGCACCGTGGTCCGAACGATATAAATGTTCGTCCAGGAGGGCATTGCACCGGAGTCTAATGGATGACTGAGACGTGGCCCCAGCGGTCTACACAATGTGACGAAGGGGGGCGGCGCGGATTATAGGCACAGCATGATTGTCGTCACGTTCGAAATACCGCGATACAACAGTCACCAATGTGAAAATCAGAATTAAAAGAAGTTAATTTGACAGCAAAGCCTTGTCCCTGTTGGATTTCTGGGCGCGTTAATCGAGTCAGGGCTTGGTCCCCTCTGTGGAGGGGGGCGTGGGTTTTTCTGCAATGACACAATCGAAAAAAAGAATTGCCCGGAGAGCATGCCAAAGCCCTCGGCTTCGTTAAAAAGGAAATTCATGCAAGGAAGTTGGATTGCGATATCGGCGGCGCGTGCGCGGGCGCATCGGCTGTATGGCGTTCGCGGCTGGCTGGTGACGCTGCTGTGGCTGATCACGCTACCAATAGTTGGGCTTGTGATCGTCATGGTCGGCCCTTGGCGATTTGGCGGCCTGGCGATTCCTGCGACGAACTGGCTCTCCGCTCTGTTTTGGGCTGCATGGCCGTTGCTCTTGATTTTGTCGGCATTCGTACGTTTGCGCTTGTTTCCGATGATCTTGGTTGCATACAGCCTCATCTTTCAATTGCCGTTTGCGTTCATCGTGGGGTTTGGGTCCGGGCGCTGGATGTCGGATCTTGCAAGTTGGTCCTCTGCGAAACTTCCGCTCTCGTTGCTGTCACTTGCAGAAGTGGTGGCTCCCATTGCAACGGTGCTATATGTCCTGCGCTCCCGCCGCGTGCGGGTGACATATCGGCACGAGGTGCGGGCGAGCGATCCGGCCGCTGCACCGGCCGTGTTCGACCGGCTGAACCCGAACGAAACGCCCTCCGACGCCACTGACCACGCGCGCGAACGCGCCGCGCTGCGCCGCGTGACGCAGGAGCTGAGTTCCGGCGTGCTCGACACGCAAACCTGGATGCACGTGATGCGTCATCACGCCGACGCCACCGACGGCACACGCACCACCGCCTATGTGCGGGCGCGCATGGCGGTGCTGTGTCCGCCGGCGCATGTGCATCCGCCGCTCGTGCGCACACTCGCATCGGGTGTGGGTGCGCTGGTGGTCAGTCTGGTTGCAGCGGGCGCGCTGATGGCCGCGGTGATTGCGCTTGCGCTGAGCCTGCCCGGCGATGCGACCGCGCTGCTTGAAGCGTGCGTTGCTGTGGCGCTCACCTTGAGCTGGCTGGCGGGGCTGTTTGTGGGCGCGCGGTTCCTGCGCGCCATTGCCTGAGGCTTACCGCTGGGCTGTCGGTATTGGCGCGGCGATAGCGTGGCTCCAGTCGCCGCCCACCGCCTTGACGAGGAACACGCTCGTCGTCATCTGCTGGCCAAGAATCTGCACCGCCGCGCGCTGGCTGTTCAACAGCGACTGCTGCGCGGTGATCACGTCCAAGGACGTTGCCAAGCCGCCCTCATAGCGCGCGCCGGCAATGTCATAGACTTTGCGGGCGCTTTCCACGGCATGGCGCGCCTGGCTTGCGGCACGCTCGAGCGATTGCAGCCCCGCAAGACCGTCCTCCACTTCCTGCAGCGCGCCCAGCACCGTCTGGCGGTAGTTCGCGATCGCGCCCTGGTAAGCCGCGTTGGCAATGTCCACGCGCGCCCGCGTGCGGCCGGCGTCAAACACCGTCTGCGCGATCTGCGTGCCGAACGACCACAGCAGCGTCGGCGCAGAAAACAGCAGCGCCAGATCGCGGCTTTCCCAACCGGCGCCGCCGTTGAGCATCACGCTCGGGAAGAACGCGGCGCGCGCCACACCCACTTGCGCGTTGGCGGCAGCAGCGCCCCGTTCAGCGGCCGCTACATCGGGCCGGCGCTCGATCACGTCGGAAGGCAGCGCCACCGGAATCTGCGGCGCGGTGCCCTGAAGCGGAATCGGGTCGATATGGAACGCGGGCGCCGGTGTGCCGACCAGCGTGGCGAGCGCGTGTTCGTACTGCGCGCGTTGCTTGGTCAGCAGTTCGGCCTGCGTGGCGGTGCTGTCCACCAGCGCCTGTTGCTGCGCCAGATCGAGCCCCGATGCCACGCCGTCCTGATGCCGCGAGGTGACGAAATCCAGCGCCTTGCGCTGCAGCGCCAGACCTTCCTGCACCACGGCGATTTCCGCGTCGGTCTCGCGCAGGTTGTACCAGGTGGTGGCCACCTGCGCGGCGAGCAGCAGGCGGAAATTCTCCACATTGGCGCCGGCCTGCGCTTCGCTCGCTGCGGCGTTGGCGACGGTGTTGCGTACGCGGCCGAATAGGTCGGCTTCGTAACTGACGTCGGCGCGCAGAACGAAATCGCTCTGCACGGTGGACATGGTCGGGCTGGTGTACGACGAGAGCGGCCGTTCCGAAGAGGTGCGCGTGCGCGTGTCGTTGTTGGTGGCGGTGATGGTCGGCAGCAGGCTGGCACGCGCCACGCGCGTCTGTGCCTGTGCCTGTTCCAGGTTCGACAGCGCGACCTTGAGCGATTGGTTTTCCTGAAGCGCCTGCGTGATCAGCCTGTCGAGCTGCGGATCGTTGAAGCGCTGCCACCACGGGCCCTTGGGTGCGGCGTCGGCCGGTTGCGCAGCGCGCCACGGAGCCTCGGTCTGCCACTGCGCCGGCACGTCCATGGCGGGGCGCTCGTAGGTCGGCACGAGCGAGCAGCCGGCCAGCGAGACGATCAGCGAGGCCGCCAGCGCGGTAATACGCAGTCGCGGGTGGTCCATCATGATGCGCGCGGTGCCGATGCCGCCGGTGCCGATGCCGCCGGTGCCGAAGCCGGCGCGGGCGCGACGATGGTCACCGCTTCGCCTTGCTCGATGGAATCGGCCGGGTTGAGGATCAACGCGTCTGCCGCCTTCAGACCGGAGACGACTTCCACCGTGCGCCCGTAGTCGCGTCCGATGGTGACGGGGCGCAGGTCCACGCGGCCGTTTTCTGCGATGGCGATGCGGGGGCCTTCCTTGCGGAAGAGCAGCGTGTTCGTCGGCACGAGGAAAGTGCCGCGCGCGTTGGCGCCGGCATCGTCGCCGGACGATTTGCCCTTGATGGCGACTTGCACGTACGCCCCGGGCAGCAGGCGCCCGTCCTTGTTGGGCAACTGCACCTCCACCTGCATGGTGCGCGTGGTGGCGTCGATCGCGCCCGAGGCGCGCGCGATGGTGCCGTGGAAGGTCTGGCCGGGCAGCTCGGACAGCGTGACAGCCACGTCCTGCCCGACCTTCACCTGCTGCGAATACGCCTGTGGCACATACAGATAGATGCGCAGCGGATCGGTCTGCGCCAGCGTGAACAACTCGCGGTTGGCGCCCGCGTTGCCGGCATTGACCAGCGTGCCCACATCGACATTGCGCTTGGTCACCACACCGGCAAACGGGGCCACCACGCGGCGGAAGCCTTGCAGCTCCTGCAGGCGGCGTACGTTGGCTTCGGCGGCGGCCAGATCGGCCTGAGCCTGGTTGGCGGCGCTGGTGCGCTCGTCCAGTTCCTGCTGCGAGACGGCGTCTTTCTGGCGCAGGTTCTGCCAGCGTGCGAGCGACGTTTGTGCCAGCGCCTTGCGCGCGGCGGCCTGGTTGCGTGTGGCTTGCGCCTGGTTGAGTTCCTGGTCGACTTCGGGCGTGTCGAGCAGCGCCAGCACTTCGCCCTTGTCCACGTGGGCACCGATGTCCTTGAACCAGCGCAGCACGTAGCCGCTGGTGCGGGCATAGATGGGCGATTCAACGTAGCCCTGCAGCGTGCCCGGCAGCGTCAGTTCGCGGTTGGCGTTGGCCGGTTTGGGCGCCGTGGTGTTGACGTAGCGGCTGGTCTGCGCATTCACCTGACGCTCCAGCGCATGCGCGTTGTAGTAGCGGCTGACCAGCGTGCGGGCAGCGCCCAGCGCCAGCAGAACCACCACGACGATCACGACCCAGCGTGCGCGACGCATGGCCGGGGCGCGGTCCACCTGTTCGATCGGATCGACGGTGACGACGTGGTGCGGCGGTCCCCCCGCTGGGTGCCCAGAATGCGGGCCAGGATGCGCCCCAGAATGGGCTCCGGATGTTTGCTCAGACATGTCCTTCGCTTCCCCGCAAATCTTGACTACGCCGGGCGGCGCGCCGCTGCAATCTGTTGTGCACGCTGGCAAACACCACCGGAACAAAGAAAAGGGTCGAGACGGTCGCGAACAGCAGACCGCCGATCACCGCACGCCCAAGCGGCGCGTTCTGTTCTGCACCCTCGCCGAGGCCCAGCGCCATCGGCACCATGCCGATGATCATCGCCAGCGCCGTCATCAACACCGGGCGCAGGCGCGTAGCGCCGGCTTCCAGCGCGGCCTGCACCGGCGCAATGCCCTCGGCGAGGCGCTCCCGCGCGAACGAGATCAACAGAATCGAGTTGGCCGTCGCCACGCCCATCGTCATGATCGCCCCGGTGAGCGACGGCACGGACAGCGTCGTGCCGGTCACGAACAGCATCCACGCAATACCAGCCAGCGCTGCCGGCAGGGCCGTGACGATGATGAGCGGGTCGATCCACGACTGGAAGTTCACGACGATCAGCAGGTACACCAGCACGATCGCCATGACCAGCCCGACGCCCAGGCCGAGGAACGACGATTCCATCGTGTTGACCTGACCGCGCACCGTGACCTGCGCGCCGCGTGGGAGCTTGGGGCGGATGTCGTCCACGGCCTTCTGTACTTCCTTGGCGACGGCGCCCAGGTCGCGGCCCTGCACGGCGGCATACACGTCCACCACGGGCGTGATGTCGTAGTGCGACACCACTTGCGGCTGCACCGAAGGGCTGACCTGCACGAGGTTGCCCAGCAACTGCGGGCCGCCTGCCTGTGCGGCGCCCCCGCGCGAGCCGGCCACCGGCGTGCGCAGCAGCGCATCGAGTGAATCGACGCGGTACTGCGGGCTGGTGACGGCCACCTGGTACACCACACCGTTGATGGGGTTGAGCCAGAACGTGGGCGAGGTCTGGAAGCTGGAGCTGAGCGACACGAGCAGGTTCTGCGCCACGTCGCGCCCTTCCAGGCCGACCTGCTGGATGCGCGTGCGGTCCATGTTCAGCGCCAGCGTGGGCTGATCGAAACGCTGGTGCACGTGCGTATCGACCGCGCCCGGAATTTGCCGGATGCGGTTGGCCAGAATGCCCGCAAGCTGCTGGTTGGTGGCCACATCTGCGCCGGAGAACTGCACGTCGATGGCCGACGGCAGGCCGAAGTTCAGGATCTGGCTGACGATGTCTGCAGGCTGGAAGGCGAATTCCACGCCCGGAAACCGTTTGGGCAGTTCTTCGCGCAGGCGGCGGATGTATTCCGCGCTCGGTTTGCGCTCGCCCTCGTGCAGGGCGATCAGGATTTCCCCATCCAGCGTGCCGATCGTGCCCGCGTTGCTGTACGAGAGGTTGATCCCCGAGTTCGGCACGCCCAGGTTGTCGAGGATGGTCGACAGCTCCTGCTTGGGAATGATCTCGCGGATGGCCGTTTCCACTTCGTCGGCCAGCCGTGCGGTTTCTTCAATGCGCAGGCCCGACGGCGCGCGCATGTGCAGTCGGATCTGGCCGGCATCGACATCGGGAAAGAAGTCGCGCCCAAGCACGAGGTACAGGGCGCACGACGCCACGCAGAAGCCCAGGAATGACAGCGCGAACACCCGGCGGTATTCCAGCAGCCCGCCGAGGATGGCGGCGTAGTTGCCGCGCATGTGTTCGAACTGCGTGTTGAACGCCCGGTAGATGCGGCCGAACGTGCTCGGTTTTGCGTCGGCCTTCCGCGCGTCTTGCGTGTGCCCGGTCATCAGCATCATCACGAGCGTCGGCACCAGCGTGCGCGACAGCACGTACGACGCCAGCATGGCGAAGATCACCGCTTCGGCCATCGGCACGAACAGGTAGCGCGCCACGCCCGTGAGGAAGAACATCGGCACGAAGACGATGCAGATACAGAGGGTCGACACGAAGGCCGGCACGGCGATCTCCGCTGCGCCATCCAGGATCGCGGTGATAGGTTCCTTGCCCTCGTGCAGGTGGCGCTCGATGTTTTCGATGGTGACGGTGGCGTCGTCCACGAGAATCCCGACCGCCAGCGCCAGGCCGCCCAGCGTCATCAGGTTGATGGTCTCGCCAATCAGGTGCAGCACGATGATCGACGAGAGGATCGACAGCGGAATCGACACCGCAATGATGGCCGTGCTGCGCCAGTTGCCCAGGAACAGCAGGATCATCGCGGCCGTCAGGCATGCGGCGATCAGCGCCTCGCGGATCACGCCTTCAATGGCGGCCTTCACGAACAGCGACTGGTCGAACAGCGGCGTGATCTTGAGGTCTTGCGGCAACGCGGCAGCGGCGGTCGGCAGGAGCTTGTAGATGTTGCTGACGATATCGAGCGTCGACGCGCCGCCGTTCTTCAGGATGGAGAGCAGCACGCCGCGCTGCCCGTCCTGGCGCACCACGTTCGTCTGCGGCGAGAAGCCGTCGCGCACATTGGCCACGTCGCCCAGATAGAGCGTGGCGCCGTTGCTGGTCTTGACCGGAATCGCGTTGAGCGCGGCAATGCTGCCCGGCGTGCCGTTGAGCGTGACGCCGTATTCGGTGGCGTCGATCTTTTGCGTGCCGGCCGGCAGGATCAGGTTCTGCGCGCCCACCGCGTTGACGATATCCACCGGCGTCAGGCCCTGGGCCAGCAGCTTCTGCGTGTCGAGATCGACCGTGATCTGCCGGCTCTTGCCGCCATACGGGAACGGCACCGCGATGCCGGGCACCGTGATCAGGCGCGGGCGCAGGAAGTTCAGTGCCGCGTCATTGAGTTCCTGCTCCGACAGCGTGTTGCTCGACAGGCCCAGTTGCAGGATCGGAATGCTCGACGCCGAATACTTGATCACCAGCGGCGGCGTGGTGCCCGGCGGCAACTGCCGCACCTGCGCCTGCGTGCTCGCCACGATCTGCGCGAGGGCGGTCTGGATGTTGGCGTTGGGCTGGAAGAAGACCTTGATGATCGACACGCCGCCCAACGATTGCGACTCGATGTGCTCAATGTCGTTGACGGTGGTCGTCAGGCTGCGCTCCGTGACCGACACGATGCGGTCGGCCATCTCTTTGGCGGGCAGGCCGTTGTAGTTCCAGATGATGCTGGCGACCGGAATGTCGATTTCCGGAAAGATGTCCGTCGGTGTACGCATGAGCGTAAACGGCGTCGCCAGGAGGATCAGCAGGGCGAGGACGATGAACGTCAGCGGCCTTCGCAGCGCGAGTTGGACAATCCACATGGAGGCGTTTCAGAACCGCGGTGCGTTGATGGAGGGCGACGGTTGTTCGATCTGGCCCGGCAGGCAGGGACCAATCATTCTAGCGCCGGAGGCCGTCGATCAATATGTCCCTTTGATCTGACTTTATTACATTGCATAACGGCAACTGCCGTGGCAACTGAAGGGCCCGCTCAACGCAGATTGCGCCCACATTGCAGCAGCAGATCGTGCAGCAAAGCCGCGTGCGCGACGTCGATTCCCTGCAACATTTCCTGCTCCAGACGGCTGACAGCCTCGTCGCACAGCGCCAACAGGGCGAGCGCTTCGTCGGTCAACCCGAGCATGACGATGCGGCCGTGCGTTGGGTCGGGCGTGCGGGTCACCCAGCCGCGCGCTTCCATCGCCTTTACCACTTCATTGGCCGACTGCGGCGACATGAACGAGCGCTCCGCCAGTTGTGCGTTCGACAGGCTGCCGCGCGCGTGCAGCACCGACAGCGCGGTGAATTGCGGCACCGTCAGCCCATGCGGCGCCAGCGCTTCGCCCAAGCGGCGCTTGACGATGCGATCGGTGCGGCCGATCAGGTAGGGCAGTCGTGCAGACGTTGCCGGGGCACCGTCTTGCGCGGGCTGAGGTGTGTTGCGTTTGGTTCGTGTGGCCGCCATGGATGTGAGTGGGTGTGCACCTATGCGATGCGCACATTCTGCTACGTGTCGTTCGGATCAGGGTTTACGGCAATGATAATCTCCTTGTTATATCAGGCTACCTGATATTAAATGGGTCTCAAGCTGAGACACGCCACACACGAGATGGCGGACGTTTCAAGCAAGCCGACAGATCAAGGAGATGGAAATGGCTGATTACCAAGGGCGCTGGCAAACCGTGGATGTAAAGGTGGACCAGGGCATTGCATGGGTGACGTTCAACCGCCCGGAGAAGCGCAACGCCATGAGCCCGACGCTCAACTCGGAAATGATCCAGGTGCTCGAAGCGTTGGAGCTGGATGCCGATGCCAAGGTGCTGGTGCTGACCGGCGCGGGTGATGCGTGGACGGCAGGCATGGATTTGAAGGAGTACTTCCGCGAAGTCGACGCCGGCCCGGAAATCCTACAAGAGAAGATCCGTCGTGACGCCTGCCAGTGGCAATGGAAGCTCTTGCGCATGTATGCCAAGCCAACCATCGCGATGGTCAACGGCTGGTGCTTCGGCGGCGGGTTCTCGCCACTGGTGGCGTGCGATCTGGCAATTGCCGCTGACGAAGCCACGTTCGGCCTGTCGGAAATCAACTGGGGCATCCCGCCGGGCAACCTCGTCAGCAAGGCGATGGCAGATACCGTCGGCCACCGGCAGGCGCTCTACTACATCATGACCGGCGAGACCTTCACCGGCCAGCAGGCCGCCGCCATGGGCCTGGTCAACGAGAGCGTGCCGCGCGCCCACCTGCGCGCACGCACCGTGGCACTGGCCGAGAAGCTGCTGGAAAAGAACCCCGTGGTGCTGCGCGCCGCCAAGCACGGTTTCAAGCGCAGCCGCGAGCTGACGTGGGAGCAGAACGAGGACTACCTGTACGCCAAGCTCGACCAGGCCACGCTGCGTGACCCGGAGGGCGGCCGCGAGCAGGGCTTGAAGCAGTTCCTCGACGACAAGTCGATCAAGCCGGGCCTGCAAGCCTACAAGCGCGCCTGATCTGGCCCGCTCACGCCAACGCCCCCCCGGAGACGAACCCATGCCTGACGTGACCCAGCTTGTGACCCTGCTGATCGGTGGTCAAAGCCGGCCGGCTGCCAACGGTGCCACCTTCGAGCGCCGCAACCCGGTGAACGACGCGGTTGCCTCGCGCGCGGCGGCGGCCACGCTGGAAGATGCAGACGCCGCCGTGCAGGCCGCCGCCGATGCGTTCCCCGCGTGGGCAGCGCTACCGCCGGGTGAACGCCGCAAGCGCCTGCTCAAGGCGGCCGACTTGATGGACCAGCACACCGAGGCGTTCATCCGCGCCGGCGCGGCGGAAACCGGCGCCAGCGCCACCTGGATCGGCTTCAACGTCATGCTGGCGGCCAACATGTTGCGCGAAGCCGCCTCCATGACCACGCAGATCGACGGCAGCGTCATTCCCTCCGACGTGCCGGGCAACTTTGCGATGGCTGTGCGCCAGCCGTGCGGTGTGGTGCTGGGCATTGCACCGTGGAACGCGCCGGTGATCCTGGGCACGCGTGCGCTAGCGATGCCACTGGCATGCGGCAACACGGTCGTGCTCAAGGCGTCAGAGATGTGTCCGGGCGTGCACCGGCTGATCGGCACCGTGCTGCAGGAGGCCGGCCTGGGCGATGGTGTGGTCAACGTGGTGACCAACGCGCCGGCCGACGCCGCCCAGGTGGTGGAACGCCTGATCGCGCATCCGGCCGTGCGCCGCGTGAACTTCACGGGCTCGACGCACGTGGGGCGCATCATTGCCCAGCACGCGGCGCGGCACCTGAAGCCCGCGCTCCTGGAGCTGGGCGGCAAGGCGCCGGTGCTCGTGCTGGACGATGCGGATCTGGATGCAGCAGTGGATGCGATTGCGTTTGGCGGGTTCTTCAATCAGGGCCAGATCTGCATGTCGACCGAACGCGTCATTGTCGATCGCAAGATTGCCGATGCCCTCGTCGACAAGCTGGCCGCCAAGGCCCGCACGCTTCGCGCGGGCGATCCCGCGGACGGGACTGCGCAACTGGGCGCGATGGTGAGCGTGGATGCAGCCAAGCGCGTGCAGGCGCTGGTAGCAGACGCCCGCACGCACGGCGCCGCGCTGCCCGTCGGCTTGCACATGGATGGCGCCATCGTGCAGCCCGCCATCGTGGACGGCGTAACGCCCGCCATGCGGTTGTACAACGAGGAATCGTTCGGCCCCGTGGTGACGGTGGCGCGCGTTGATGGCGATGAAGAGGCGATCCGCCTGGCCAACGACAGCGAATACGGCTTGTCGGCCGCCGTGTTCAGCCGCGATGTGTCGCGCGCCATGCGGGTCGCCCAGCGTATCGAATCGGGCATCTGCCACATCAACGGCCCCACCGTGCACGACGAGGCGCAGATGCCGTTTGGCGGCGTGAAGAGCAGCGGCTACGGCCGGTTTGGCGGCAAGGCATCGATTGCGGAATTTACCGAACTGCGCTGGATCACCTTGCAGAATACGCCGCGCCACTATCCCATTTAACCGATCTGAAGTTCGGCAGCCGCCCACCACAACCATAAAACGGGCGGCGCATTCAGGAGACAAGACGTGAATCACGTCGAATTGCAGGCGCAAGGCCCGCAGCTTCAATCCGGGCATCGCACGCCGCCCCCGGCAGGTGTGCCCGATCAACCCTACAGGCAGGTCGCCGTGAGCGACGCGCCTGCGCGTTGCGAGATGGACGCGCGCGACGGCGGTGTCTGGCATGTGCGCAATACCGAGGCGTTGGCCGAGCATCCGCCGCGCATGACCGACTGCCTCGTGGCGGGCGCGCAGCGCCACCCCGATCGCGTGCTGGCCGCTCGCCGTGGCCCGGACGGCGCGTGGATCAAGCTGACGTACCGCGAGATGCTGGAGCGCGCACGCGCAATCGGTCAGGCGCTGCTGGATCGCGGTGTCTCCACCGGGCGCCCGCTGGCGATCCTGTCCGGCAACGATCTTGAACACCTGCAACTGGCGCTGGGCGCCATGTGGGCGGGTGTGCCATACGCGCCTGTGTCGCCGCCGTATGCGTTGGTGTCGACGGATTTCGGCAAGCTTCGCCACGTGTTCGACGTACTGACGCCCGGGCTTGTCTATGCCGCAGATGGCGCGGCCTTCGCCAACGCCATCGACGCGGTGGTGCCCGACGGCGTGGAGGTCATCACGCGCGACGGCGTACTGCCGGGGCGTATCGCTACAGCCTTCGACACGCTGCTGCAGACGCCCGTGACGACGGCGGACGCCGCACAGGCCGCCACCGGCCCCGATACGTTGGTCAAGGTGCTGTTCACCTCCGGCTCGACACGCGCTCCCAAGGCCGTGCCGACCACGCACCGCATGCTGTGCAGCAACCAGCAGATGCTGCGCCAGACCATTCCCGAATTCGCCAAGGAGCCGCCGGTGCTGGTGGACTGGCTGCCCTGGAACCACACCTTCGGCGGCAGCCACAACGTGGGCATCGTGCTCTACAACGGCGGCACGCTGTACATTGATGACGGCCGGCCCGTGCCGGGCAAATTCGACGAGACCCTGCGCAACCTGCACGAGATCGCGCCCACCGCGTATTTCAACGTGCCCAAGGGGTGGGAAGAACTCGCGCTGGCGCTGGAACGGGACCCGGCCCTGCGGGAGACCTTCTTCTCGCGTGTGAAGCTCTACTTCTTTGGCGGTGCCGGGCTGTCGCAAGAGGCCTGGGACCGGCTGGAGCGCGTGACCGGCCAGCACTGCGGCGAGCGCATCCGCATCATGGCCGGCCTGGGCATGACGGAGACGTCGCCGTGCTGCTTGTTTACCACCGCGCCGATCATGCGCTCGGGCTATGTCGGCACGCCGGCGCCGGGGTGCGAACTCAAGCTCGTGCCCGTGGGCGACAAGCTGGAGGCGCGCTTTCGCGGGCCGCACGTCATGCGCGGCTACTGGCGCCTGGGCGAAGAGCCCGCCGCCCCGGTCTTCGACGAAGACGGCTATTACTGCAGCGGTGACGCGCTGCGTTTCTACGATCCGGAGCACCCGGAACAAGGCCTCGTCTTCGATGGCCGCATCGCAGAGGACTTCAAGCTCAGCTCCGGCACGTTCGTCAGCGTGGGCCCGTTGCGCGCACGTGTGATTGCCGCAGGCGCGCCGTATGTGCAGGACGTGGTGATTGCCGGCATGAATCGTGATGACATCGGCTTGCTGGTGTTTCCGCAAATGGAGCGATGCCGCAGCCTGTCGGGCCTGCCGACCAGCGCGAGTGTGGCCCAAGTGTTGGCGGCCCCCGCCGTGCGCGCCGCATTTGCTGCCCTGCTGCACGAACTGAACGCCACGGCCACCGGCAGCGCCACGCGCGTGGCACGGCTGCTCTTGCTCGACGCACCGCCGTCGCTGGACCGCGGCGAGATCACCGACAAGGGCACGCTGAACCAGCGCGCCGTTCTGGCCCACCGTGCCGAGCACGTCGACACGCTGTATCGCGATGGCGATCCCGCGGTGATTCGCGCGGGCTGATTCCAACGCAGCAATCCGACCAACCGGCAAAGACCGGTTCATCCACTCAGGAGGAGACTCATGAAGACCGTCATGTCACGGGGCATGGCGCTGGCCGCGCTCGCCCTCGCGCTGAACTGCGCCGGCTGCAACGACGACAGCACAGGCGACGCATCAACGTCGCAACCATCGCAGCTGCCACAGCTTTCGCCCGCCACCGGTTTGAACCTTGCCACTGCGTGCGAGAGCTTTGCCGGCAAGCTGAGTTTTGCCAATACCAGCATTACCGCCATCTCGACCGTGGCCGCCGGCACCTTGAGCGTGGGCGGCAACGCCGTGCCCGAGCACTGCCTGGTCACCGGCACCATGAACACGCGCGTGAGCCCCGTGGATGGCAAGACCTACGCCATCGGTTTCGAGATGCGCCTGCCCAAGGCCTGGAATGGGCGCTTCTATTACCAGGCCAACGGCGGGCTGGATGGCTCCGTGGCCACCGCGTTGGGCGCGTTGGGTGGCGGGCCGGTGAGCAGCGCGCTGGGCGCGGGGTTTGCCGTCATCAGTTCGGATGCGGGGCACAACGGCAGCCAGGTGCCGCTGTTCGGTCGCGACCCGCAGGCGCGCCTCGACTACGGCTACAACGCCGTTGCCGCGCTCACGCCGATGGCCAAGTCGATGATTGCGCAGGTGTACGGCAAGACGCCGGACCGCAGCTACTTTGGCGGGTGTTCCAACGGCGGGCGCCATGCGATGGTGGCCGCCGCACGCTCGGCCAATGCGTATGACGGCATCGTGGCCGGCGACCCGGGCTTTCATCTGCCCAAGGCGGCCATCAACGAGGTGTACAGCGCGCAGCAATTGGCGACGGTGGCCACGGCCAACACCAGCGCCGGCTTTCCGGACATCACCACGTCTCTGAGCGCCACGGAGCGCGCCATGGTCGCCAGCCGCGTGCTCGCCAAGTGCGATGCGTTGGATGGCACGACCGACGGCATGATCAACAACCTCAAGGCGTGCCAGACCGCCTTCAGCCTCGCCAACGATGTGCCGACCTGCACCGGCGCACGCGACGGCACCTGCCTGACCGCCGCGCAGAAAACCGTGATGGCCAACCTGTTTGCCGGCGCCCGCAACAGCGCAGGGCAGGCGTTGTACTCGGGGTTTTCGTTTGACGCCGGCATCAGCGGCAGCAACTGGGCGGCCTGGAAGCAGGGCAACTCGATCCAGCTCGACCCCGCAGCGCTGGCGTTCGTGTTCACGACCACGCCGCAGCCGGCGTCGGCCATCACGTCACTCACCGCGTATGGCCTGGCGTTCAACATGGACACCGACGCACCGAAGATCTTCGCCACAGACGCCACGTATACCGAATCCGCCTGGTCGTTCATGACGCCGCCGGATGAGACCAACCTCGGCGCGCTCAAGGGACGCGGCGCCAAGCTGATGGTCTACCACGGCACGAGCGACCCGGTGTTCTCGTCCGACGACACGACCGACTGGTACCAGCGCCTGGCTGCAGCCAACGGCGGCGATGCCAGCAACTTCGCGCGCTTCTATCCAGTGCCCGGCATGAACCATTGCTCGGGCGGCCCGACCGCCGATCAGTTCGACATGCTCACGCCGCTGGTGGCGTGGGTAGAACACGGCGTGGCGCCCGACAGTGTGGTCGCCACCGCGCGCGGGCCCTCCAACGCTGCGCCCAACGCCGAAGTGCCCAGCGACTGGAATGCAGCCGGCCACGACCGCACGCGCCCGCTGTGTGCCTACCCGAAGAACGCACGCTATACCGGCACCGGCAACGTCAACGACGCGTCGAGCTTCACTTGCCAATGACGGCCGCCCAACATCCGGAAGGAGACGACATGCAAACCACCACCACGACATTGACGCGGGAGCGCGTTGGCCCCGGCGTCGCCATGACGCTCGGGCTGTGCTTCATCGTTGCGCTGCTTGAGGGGCTCGATCTGCAATCCATCGGCGTGGCTGCGCCGCGCATGGCGCGCGAGTTCGGGCTGTCGGTCGGGCAGATGGGCCTTGCATTCAGCGCCGGCACGTTCGGCCTGTTGCCGGGCGCCATGCTGGGCGGCCGGCTGGCCGATCGCATCGGGCGCAAGCGCGTGCTGATCCTGGCGACGGCGCTGTTCGGCATCTTTTCGATCGCCACCGCGCACGTGTGGGATTTCAACAGCCTGTTGGCGATCCGCGTGGCCACCGGCATCGGCCTGGGGGCCGCCATGCCCAACCTGATCGCGCTGTGTGCCGAAGCGGTACCCGCACGCCTGCGCAACACTGCCGTGAGCGTCATGTATTGCGGCATCCCGTTTGGCGGCGCCATCGCCGCGGTGGTCGGCATGTTGAGCGCCGGCGATACCGGCTGGCGCCACATCTTCTACGTGGGCGGCTTCGGCCCGCTGGTGGTGGTGCCGCTGCTGCTGACGCTGCAGGAGTCGCGCCGGTTTGACCGCAGTTTCGACGGTCAGCAACGCGGCGCCATACAGCCGCCGCCGGTGTCATGGGCACTGTTTGGCGAGCGCCGCACGGCGGCCACGCTGTTCTTGTGGGTCAGCTATTTCTTCACGCTGATCGTGCTGTATTTCCTGCTCAACTGGCTGCCCTCCCTGATGGCCGCACAGGGGCTGAGCCGGCCGCAGGTTGGCATGGTGCAGATCCTGTTCAACATCGGCGGCGGTGCGGGCGCGCTGGGCATTGGCATGCTGATGGATGCAGCGCGCCCGCGCTGGGTTGTGTCGGGCATGTATGTCGGCATCATCGCGGCGTTGTCGTTGCTGGCTGCGGCGGGCGGCATGGCATCGATGTCGGCCGGCGCCTTCATGGCGGGGCTGTTCGTGATCGGCGCGCAGTCGGTGCTGTATGCGCTGGCGGCGGCGTACTACCCGACCGTCGTGCGCGGCACCGGCGTGGGCGCTGCGGTGGCGGTGGGCCGGTTGGGTTCGATCGCCGGGCCGCTGCTGGCCGGTCAACTGCTGGCGATGGGGCAGCACGCCACCACCATCATTGGTGCCAGCATCCCGGTCACCATCATCGCGGCGCTGGCTGCGCTGCTGCTGCTCAAGGGGCCGCGCGTGCAGGACTGACATAGCGGTTGTTCTCTCTCGCGCCGTCGCCCCGATGGCGCCTCCCACGCATACCAAACTGCCGGCCCGCCAGACATGGGGCGCGGGACCGGCTCGACACTAGGAGGGGCCCAACATGCAAACCACCACCTCGCGCACGCACTGTCTCGTGCTGGCCGCTGCCACGTGCGCCCTCGCCAGCGGCGCGGCCAAGGCGCAGAGCGTCACGCTCTACGGCCTGATCGATACCGGAATCGAATACGTGAGCCATGCCAATACCAATGGCAATGGCCTCGCGCGCATCCCGTCGGTCACGGGCACGCTGCCCTCGCGCTGGGGCCTGCGTGGCGCTGAAGACCTGGGCAACGGCATGAAGGCCGTGTTCACGCTGGAAAGCGGCTTCAACACCGACACCGGCACCTCAGGCCAGGGCGGCCGCCTGTTCGGCCGGCAGGCGTGGGTCGGCCTGGCCAGCGATTACGGCACCGTGACGCTGGGCCGGCAGTACAGCATGGTGTTTCTGTCGCTGGCCGAGGCAGACATCCTCGGCCCCAGCCAGTACGCCATCGGCTCACTCGACGCGTACATTCCCAACGCACGGGCCGACAACACCATCGCTTACAAAGGCACCTTCAGTGGCCTGACGGTGGGAGCGACGTATTCGTTCGGGCGTGACGCGGCGGGCGGTGTGCCGGCCTCCGGAACCTGTGCGGGCGAAGTGGCCGGCAATGCTTCGTCGTGCCGCGCGGTGTCGGGCATGCTGAAGTACGACGCGGCCACCTTTGGCGTAGCCGGCGCCTACGAAGAGCAACGTGGCGGCACGGGCGCCACCGCGTCGTTCTTCAACGGCAGTGCGCCCATCGCGCTCACGGATGCGGGCGATAAAGACCGCCGCATCGTCGCCAACGGCTATGTGAAGCTCGGCAACGCCAAGCTGGGCGTCGGCTGGATCGGTCGCCACGTGCAAGCCGTCGCGGGCGACGTCCGTTCCAACCTGTACTTCGTCAACGGGAGCTATCCGCTCACGGGTGCGCTTACGTTGGATGCCGGCCTGATCCGTCTGGTCAACGCCGACCAGAGCCGCAGCGCGACGATGGCCGTGCTGCGCGGCGTCTATGCGCTCTCGAAGCGCACGGCGCTATATGCGCAGACGGGCTATCTGTGGAACAGCGCCAACGCGCAGTATTCCGTCAGCGGTGGCGGCGGTGGGACCACGCCGGCCAGGGGCGTGAACCAGCTCGGCGCGATGGTGGGGATGCGGACGGCGTTTTGATGATGCAGAGGGCAAGCGCACTGTCACCCATTGACGATCTCCCCCCCATTCGGATGCAGCGTCTGCCCCGTCATGTAACTTGCATCGGCAGATGCAAGAAAGATGTAGCAAGGCGCCACTTCATCGGGTTGGCCCGCGCGGCCCAGTGGCTCCTTGCTGCCGAATTTTGCGACGTGCTCCGCATCGAACGTGGACGGGATCAACGGTGTCCAGATCGGCCCCGGTGCTACCGCGTTCACCAGGATGTTCTTGTCCGCCAGCTGCTGCGCCAGTGAACGCGTGAACGCCACGATTGCGCCCTTGGTGGCGGCGTAGTCCACCAGATGGCCGCTGCCGCGAAACGCGGTGACCGACGTGGTCGTGATGATGCGTGCGCCTTCATGCAGGTGCGGCAGCGCGGCACGGATCAAATAGAACATCGCAAAAACGTTCGTGCGGAATGTACGTTCCAGCTGTGCTGCATCGATGTCGGCCAGGCTTTGCTGCGGGTGCTGTTCCGCCGCATTGCTCACCACGATGTCGATCTTGCCGAAGGTCGCCACGGCCTGCGTGATGACCGCGCGGGCGTGCGCCTCGTCGCCCAGGTCGCCGGCAATCGCTTCGCAGCGGCGGCCCGTCGCGCGCACGAGGCGGCAGGTCTGGTTGGCATCGTCGTGTTCGTCCAGATAGGCAATCAGCACGTCGGCGCCTTCCTTGGCGAACCCGATGGCCACCGCGCGGCCGATGCCGCTGTCGCCCCCGGTGACGATGGCCACTTTGTCGCTGAGCTTGCCGCTGCCCACGTAATTGGCCATCTCGGATTGCGGGCGTGGCGTCATGTTGGCTTCGGTGCCGGGCTGGCGGTCCTGGTGTTGGGGCGGTTGCTGTTGGGGCTGGTCAGGCATGGCGGGCTCGCTATGACGGTGTGGATACACCGGCTTGCAGCATGCGGCATGCCATTGGGCGCGCGCGTGACTTGAGTGGCGACTCTCGAGCGCATGCCGGGCGGCACGCGGCTTGCTCTGGTGGTCGAAAAGACTTCATATCCACCACGGGAGGCGCAATGGATACGCTGCTGTTCCTCTTTGGCGAAGGCAAGGATCTCAACCCGCTGCAAACCGCGATGCGTGCGGTGGTTGTGTTCGCCATCGGGCTGGCGCTGGTGCGCCTGTCGGGCCGACGCTCGTTCGGGCAGCGTGCACCGTTCGACTTTGTCGTCGCCGTATTGCTCGGGGCAACGTTGAGCCGCGCGATTGTCGGCGCGTCGCCGTTTTTGGCCACGCTGTCGGCGTCGCTCGCGCTGGTGGCCGTACACCGCATGCTGGGGTGGGCCTGCGTGCGGCTGCCCAAGCTCGATAGGCTCATTGCCGGCCGCGAACGCGAGGTGTATCGCGAAGGTCGGTTCAACCAGGGCGAGATGGATGCGGCACTCATCACCGTGGGTGATGTGCAAGAGAGCGTGCGCCAGACTTTGGGCAGCCGCACGCTGGACGATGTGGAGGCCGCCATTCTGGAGCGCAACGGACAGGTCAGCCTGATCCGCAAGCGCCGCTGAGTTCTCAAACCTGCACACCACACCGGAGCGAACCATGCGAGACAAGCAACAGAAGGAAACCCGAGAAGCCGAACAGCGTCAGGCCGATTGGGAACAGGCCGAGTCGCACCGCAAGCCTGGCGACCGGCCGGCCAATGCGGAAGCGGGCCGCACCGGCAGCACGGCACCCAAGCCGCAAAGCCGGCACGACACGCTGCGCCGCATGCGCCAGGGCGAGGTGCCGCCAGGCATCACACGCGACAAGCTGCACGACCCCGGCGAGCAGACGCCCGACGCCCCCCCGGTCGACAACCGCACCTGAGTTGCGCGTGCCAGCCGCAGACAACGTCCCGTGGTACCGCCGGCTGGGGCCCGGCTTCATCACCGGCACTGCCGATGACGATCCGAGCGGCATCGCCACCTATGCGCAGGCCGGGGCGCAGGTCGGCACGGGCATGCTGTGGACGCTGTTGCTCACGCTGCCCCTGATGATTGCCATCCAGCTCGTCAGTGCGCGCCTTGGGCGGGTGTCCGGGCAGGGCGTGGTGGCAAATATCCGGCGACACCACTCGCCTTGGCTGGCGTATGCATTCGTGGCGCTGGTTACGGTGGCCAACGTTATCAACGTCGGTGCGGACATTGTGTCCATGGGCGACAGCGTTCGGCTGCTCGTGGGCGGAGCCACCGCCTGGTATGCATGCCTCTTCGCCGTGGTGACGCTCGCACTGCAAGTCTGGATGCCGTATCGCCGCTATGCGCGCTATCTTCAATGGATTGCGTTGTCGCTGCTGGCATACGTCGCCACGGCGTTTGTCGTGAAGGTGGATTGGGCGCACGCCTTGCACGACACCGTAGTGCCGCGGATGCAGTGGTCGAAAGACTACGCGATGACGCTCGTCGCCGTCTTCGGCACCACCATCAGCCCGTATCTGTTTGTATGGCAGGCCGCAGGCGAGGTCGAAGAAACACGGCTTGCCGAAGACGAAGCGCCGCTCAAGCACGCACCCTGGCAGGCAAAGGAGCAACTGGCACGCATCCGCATCGACACGACGTTCGGGATGGCAGTGTCGGCGCTGATCGCCTTCTGCATCATGCTGACGGCTGCCTACGCGCTGCACACCCACGGCGTCACCCACATCGAAACCTGCGCACAGGCCGCCGAAGCGCTCAAGCCGGTGGCCGGCCGCTTCGCGCAGTTGTTGTTTGCCGTGGGCGTAATCGGCACGGGGCTGCTGGCCGTGCCTGTGCTGGCAGGGTCGGCCGCCTATGCCGCTGCCGAGGCCTTTGAGTGGCACAGCAGTCTGGAAGCGAAGGTGCACCACGCGCCCAAGTTCTATCTCTTCCTGACACTGGTGATGGCGGCGGCCATGGTGATGGTGTTCCTGCCGATCGAGCCCTTCAAGCTGCTGTACTGGGCGGCCGTTCTCAACGGCGTGGCGGCCACGCCCGTCATGGTCATGCTGCAGCTGATATCGCGTCGCAAGGCAGTGATGGGGCCGTTTCGCAGCTCGCCCATGCTGCACGGTACGGCCTGGGTGGCGACGTTGTGCATGTGCGCCACCACGTTGCTGTTCTTCGTGCTGGCTGCGGGAGGTTCCTGAAAAAAGGGAGTCGGTCGCGGCGCAGGCACCTGGGTTGCGTGTCTTGGGCGAAACCGCGCAGCGCGCGCGGTGTCCTGTTCACCAACCAGGGGTCAAACATGAAAGCTGTTGTATTTCACGGCATCGGCGACATCCGTCTGGAAGACGTGCCCGAGCCGACACTGCGCGAGCCGACCGACGCCATCGTGCGCCTGACGGCCAGCGCCATCTGCGGGACGGATCTGCACTTCGTGCGCGGCACCATGGCCGATGTGAAGGAGGGGCGCATCCTCGGCCACGAGGGGGTGGGCGTGGTGGAAGCACTGGGCGACGACGTGCGCAATCTGTCGATCGGCGATCGGGTGGTGATTCCGTCCACCATCGCGTGCGGCGCGTGCGCATATTGCCGTGCCGGTTACACGGCGCAATGTGATGTGGCGAACCCGCATGGGCACCTCGCCGGTACGTCGTTCTACGGCGGCCCGGAAGAGGCCGGCGGGTTTGACGGCCTGCAGGCGGAGAAGGCGCGCGTACCGTTTGCGCATGTCAACCTCGTCAAGCTGCCCGATGAGGTGTCGGACGATCAAGCCATTCTGCTGTCGGACATCTTTCCTACCGGCTACTTCGGCGCTGATCTCGCCAACATCAAACCGGGCCATACCGTTGCTGTGTTCGGCGCGGGGCCGGTCGGGCAGTTCGTAATTGCCTCGGCCAAGCTGATGGGCGCGGGGCGCATCTTTGCGGTGGACCATCTGCCGGACCGGCTGGACATGGCGCGTGCCCAAGGCGCCGAGGTGATCGATTTCGAGCGCGAGGACCCTGTGCAGGCGTTGCGCCGGCTCACCGGTGGCATTGGTGTGGATTGCGCGATCGATGCCGTGGGCGTGGACGCCCAGCATGCCGACCACGGCCCCGCACGCCCCGACGACAAGACTGCCGAGGCGTTTGCCGCCGAGCGCAAAGCCACGGCGCCGCAAGCGCGCGGCACGGGTGCCGTTTCCGATACCAACGAGAACGCACCGTGGCAAGCCGGCGATGCGCCGTCGCAAGCGCTGCGCTGGGCCGTCGAAGGCTTGGCCAAGGCCGGCACGCTGTCGATCATCGGTGTGTATCCGCCCAACGACACGACGTTCCCCATCGGCATGGCGATGAACAAGAACCTCACCGTCCGCATGGGCAATTGCAACCACCGGCGCTATCTGCCCAAGCTGGTGGAACTGGTGCGCACGGGTGCCATCGATCCGGCGACCGTGCTGTCGGTGCGCGAGCCAATGGCAGCGGCGCTCGACGCCTACCGCGCCTTCGACTCGCGCGAGCCGGGCTGGATAAAAGTCAAGCTCGACCCGCAAGCCTCTGACGGCGCTCGCACGCCAAGCGCCTCTCGGGCATGACCCGGGAACTGCACGATCGCGTCGCCAGCCTTGGGCCGGTGCTGGTGATCTCGCCGCACTTTGACGATGCGATCTTTTCGTGCGGCGGCTTGCTGGCTGCGCATCACGGCAGCCGCACGGTCACGGTGTTTGGCGGCGCGCCAACGACACCCGTCTCAACGATATGGGACCGTGACGCGGGCTTTGCCGATTCCACCGAAGCGGTGGCCGCGCGTCGGCTGGAGGACGCTCAAGCGCATGCACAAGTGAGCGCCACGGTTCAGCATCTCGCCTTCTGCGACAGCCAGTACGGGCAGACGCCCAGTGCGGCGGAGCTGGAGCGCGCGCTGCACAGGCTGGTGGAAAGACAGGTGGCGGATGCGGTGTTCGTGCCGCTGGGGCTCTTCCACAGTGACCACGTGCTCGTGCATGACGCGGCCCTGATGCTGTTGCGCAAGCTGCCGAAGCGCCTCTGGATCGGCTATGAAGACGCGCTGTACCGGCGCGGGCGCGGTGCGGTGCAGGAGCGCATCGTTGCGCTGGCAGGCCGCGGCATTGTTGCGACACCGGTGTCGCCCGTCACGGCCGTGGACGGCCGACAGAAGCGCCGCGCCGTCGCGCGTTATGCGAGCCAGTTGCGCGCCTTCGGCCCCGGCGGCGTGGACGACCTGCACCTGCCCGAGCGCTTCTGGCTGCTGGAACCCAAGGAAGGAGAAACCGATCATGCAAGCGCTGGATGACGCCCTCAGGGCCCAGGCACCGTGCTCCATCGTCGTGCTGACGTATAACCGGGCGGCCACCGTGCTGGAGACGCTTGGCAAACTTGTCATGCTCGATGAAGCGTGGCCCATCGTGGTAGTCGACAACGGCTCTACCGACGGCACTGCCGACCAGGTCGCCGCGCGCTTCCCAGACGTCACGCTCGTGCGGTTGCCGCGCAACTACGGCGCAGCCGGCCGCAACTTTGGCGTGGCCACCGTCGATACGCCTTACGTCGCCTTCTGCGATGACGACACCGCGTGGCTGCCGGGCTCGGTGGCACGGGCAGTAGACGTGCTGCAGCGGTATCCGGCCGTGGGCGTGGTGGCTGCACATGTCGTGGTCGGCCCGACGCGGCGCGACGACACCGCGTGTGAACCCATGGCTACCAGCACACTGCCCGCCGAAGGTTTGCCGGGCCCCGCGTTGCTCGGTTTCATGGCAGGGGCGTGCGTGGTTCGCGCGCGCGCGTTCACCGAGGCCGGTGGGTATCGGCGGGACCTCTTTATCGGGGGTGAAGAGAGCGTGCTCGCGCTTGATCTGGTCGACGCCGGCTGGCGCATCGTCTACTGCCGGGAGGTGGTCACGCACCACAACCCTTCGCCGGTGCGCGATGTGATGCAGCGGCGCGCCCTGCTGACGCGCAACGAGTTGCTGAGCGCCTGGCTGCGGTTGCCGCTCGACCTCGCGTGGCGGGTGACGGGTCGCGCGATCCGGGCGATGGCCGAACAGGGCGTGCTTGCAGAAGCTTTGCCTGCCGCGCTGGTACGCCTGCCGGGCACGCTGCTGCATCGGCATACCGTGCAGCCGACCACCGTGGCGCTGTGGCGGCAGATGGATGCAGACCGGCAGCGCCGCCGCGCCATCCCCACGCTGTCGATCGGCTAGCCCGATTGACGAAGAACGCCCGCGAAGGCCGAGTCAGGCCCGCGCGGGCATCGGGGCCAGGAAGAACTGCTGCCGGAAGTACTCCACCGTGCGGGCCAGCCCCACCTCCAACGCGGTGCGGGGCTCCCAGCCGAGTACCTCGCGCGCCAGTGCGATATCGGGGCAGCGCTGTGTGGGGTCATCCTGCGGCAACGGGTGGAACACCAGTTCCGAATTGGAACGCGTGCACGAGACGATCTGCCGTGCAATGTCGAGCATGCTCATCTCGACCGGGTTGCCCAGGTTAACGGGCCCCGCAACTTCCGCCGGTGTGTTCATGAGGCGGACCAGCGCATCGATCAAATCGTCCGCGTAGCAGAAGGCACGCGTTTGCCTGCCGTCGCCGTAGAGCGTGATCGGCTCGCCGGCGAGTGCCTGCATGATGAAGTTGGAGACCACCCGCCCGTCGTTCGGGTGCATGCGCGGGCCATAGGTGTTGAAGATGCGCGCCACCTTGACGTCCAGGCCATGCTGGCGGCGGTAGTCCATGAACAGCGTCTCGGCGCAACGCTTGCCCTCGTCGTAGCACGAGCGCACGCCGATGGGGTTCACGTTGCCCCAGTAGCGCTCAGTTTGCGGGTGTTCCTGCGGGTCGCCATAGACCTCGCTGGTCGACGCCTGCAGAATGCGCGCGCCCACGCGTTTGGCCAGCCCCAGCATGTTGATCGCCCCGTGTACGCTCGTCTTGGTGGTCTGCACGGGGTCGTGCTGGTAATGGATGGGGGAGGCAGGGCAGGCCAGGTTGTAGATATCGTCCACCTCCACATACAGCGGGAAGGTGACGTCGTGGCGCAGCACCTCGAACCGCGGATGCCCCAGCAGATGCGCGATGTTGCGCTTGGTGCCGGTGTAGAAGTTGTCGACGCAGAGCACATCGTGCCCGTCGCGCAGCAGGCGGTCGCACAGATGCGAGCCAAGAAAGCCCGCACCGCCCGTGACCAGCACGCGGCGCTGGTCGCGCCAGTGGTGGTGCGGTTCCGGGTGGCCGGGGTGATGTGCATCTCCGTGGTGTCTCATGCCGCCTCCTTCCTCTTTTCCATGACAGCGGCAAACGCATCCAGCCAGTCGGCGACGAAGCGGTCGATGCCGAAACGCGTACGCGCCGTCTCGCGTGCGGCGTCGCCCCAGTCGCGGGCCAGCGTCGGGTCGCGCAGCAGCGTCTGCATGACGCCGGCCAACGCATCGAGGTTGGTATCGACATAGCCGTTGTGGCCGTTGCGGATGACCGTGCTCATCTCCGTGGTGGCCAAGCCGACGATCGGCATGCCGATCGTCATGGCTTCCACCACGGCCAGGCCCAGGCTGGTGTAGCGAATCGGATTGAAGAAGAATCGGTAGCGCGCACAAAAGGCGGGCAGCGCGAGATTGCCCACCTCACCGATGCCCCCAGCCTCTTCCGCGCCCATGCCGACCAGGTCGAGCGGCACGCGCTGACGCAGCGAGTGGAACACGTCCGCACCCAGCCGGCGCCCGCGCTTGTGCAGATGATTCACGACCACGATGCCGCGCTCCAGGTCGCCGGCGTAGGTTGCCGGCGCGGGCAAGTGCACACCGTGCTCGATCACGCGTGCGGGCGTGATGCCGCTGTCCCACATCAACGCGTTGAATGGCGTCACATGCACCAGCAGCACGTTCGGGTCTTGCACCCAGTGGCGCGTATTGGTGGGGTGTTCCTGCGGCGGATCGTGTTCGAGATAGATCGTCGGCAGCGTCCGCTGTGCTGCGCTGAGCACCGACAGGCGATCGTCTTCCCACTGCGCGCGGGATTGATACAGCACGGCATCGAAATGCTGCCCCGCCACGGCATCGAACGGGACTTCGTGCACGTTGTCGCCCCAGGGCAGCGCGCCGACCTTGCCCGCATAACCGGGCGGCACGCGGCCCGACGCATCGGGCGGTCGCGTCACCAGATAGAAGTCGTGCGGCACCTGCGACAGGTAGTACAGATAGTTGCCGTGCACGTGCCAGGTCAGGATGCGCAGGCGTTGTCGCGTGGGGTGGTTCATGTGGTCGGGTTCTCGATCGGGCGGGATGCGGCTTGTGCGTCTGCCGGCTGCGACGCGTGCGATGCACGCAGGTGCACGTCGGGGTCGAAGAGCGCGGCATACGCGGCGTCGAGCACTTCATGCACCGTCACGTCGCGCGCGCATTCGTGCCCCGTGGGGCACGTCCAATGCATGCAGGGCCGGCATGGCGGGTGCGCGGCCAGCACGCGGTGCAACGTGCGGTCGGCCGGCGCCCAGCGTTCCACGTCGCTGCCGCAGGCAACGACCAGGCTGGGCGCACGCACCGCCGCCGCCACGTGCGACACGCCGGTGTCGTTGCACACCAGCAGACGTGCCAGGCGCAGCAGCGCCGCCAGCCCGCCGAGCGAGGTTTGCCCCACCACCGAAGCCGCACGCTGGCGCATGTGGCTGCGGACCTCCTCAACGAGGGCCGCCTCCGACGGTGCCCCCGTGATCACCACGTGAAAGCCGCTGACGATGAGCGTGTCCGCCACGGCCGCAAAGCGCTCCGGCCACCAGCGCCGCGTGGGCATGCGGGCACCGGGGTGCAGGCAGACGAGGCGGTCGCGGTCCAGCGCGTGGTGACGCAGCAGGGCAAGCGCTTCGGCATAGTCGTCACGCGCGAGCGGAAAATCCGGCGTGGCCCGCACCGCCGGCGCCCCCAGGTGGACCAGCAGGGCCAGCAGCCGTTGCGCCTCGGGCAACTGCGTCGGCCACGGCAGCAGCGCTGTATTGGCCTGCCGCGGGATGACGCCGTTGGGCTGAAATCCGAACACATGGTGCGCACCAAACTGCCGGACCACTTCCGTCGATTGCGGCCCGCTCCCGTGCAGCTGGATGGCAACATCCAGGCAGCGGGACCGCATCCCCGCATAGAACGCATGCGTAGCATCCGCATCGGCAGGGCCGGCTTCCGGGAATCCCTCGCCGCCCGGGAACGCGACAAAGTCGTCGAGCAGATCGGCATAGCGCGCTTGGAACTGCCGCGCCCATGGCAGCCCCACGAGCGTGATGTGCGCCTGTGGCGCAGCGGCCCGCAATGCGTGCAGGGCAGGCACTGCGCACAGCATGTCGCCCAGTTGCAAGGCGCGAAATACGGCGATGCGGCGTGCGCCGCGCAAGAGGTCGGCAGCGGGCGTCATAGGAACCAGACCCTGAAATGCCAAGCGCCGCGCATGCGCCAGTACAGCGCCAGTGGCGGGATGGCGATGGATGTCCAAAACATTTCCAGCACATGCCGCACCGTGTGGGCGGTGCCCTGCAGGCGCATGGCGGTAAAGCGCAGCGTGAGTGCCAGCCAGACCACGGCGGCCGCAGCAGCCACCCAGGGCAACTGCGCGGCCAATCCGGCCAGCGCAACCACCACCGCGGCGCCAACACCGTAGTAATGCCACGGCGGCACCGGCCGGATACGCGTGCGGTAGCGTTGCGGGTGCTTCTTGTAGAGCAGGGCGTCGTAAAACACCTTGCGCTGCTGCGACATGCTCACGCCCCACGGTGCGGGCCGCACGGGGTGATGCATCAATGCACGGGGCGCCTGCACGATGCGCCCGCCCGCATCGAGGATGCGGAACTGCAGATCGGAGTCTTCCCGCCATGCCAGCCGGAAGCGCTCGTCAAAGCCGCTGACGCGCTCCAGCATCGCGCGCCGCACGAAGCAATTGGCGGTGACGAATTCGGCGCGGGTGAGGCCGCTGGCGTCGCGCTCATAGTCCGTCGGACGCTCGGGCAGCGGCATGCGGACAGCGCCCGTGGCGGCATCGGGCGGCCCGCCGTTCTCAGCACCGGCAGCGCCCTCGGCGGTAGTCATGACGCGCCAGCCCTCCGCCAGCCACGTCGGCGCAGGGATGGTGTCGTCGTCGGTGAAGGCGATGATGTCGCCCGTGGCGGCGCGCCAGCCGCGGTTGCGTGCAGCGGCGGGGCCCTGCGTTTCGCGCACGGGCACGTACTGCACGCGCCAGCCGGGGGCGGCTGCGGCAAAGCTCTCCACGACGGCGCGGGTGGCGTCGTCCGGGCCGTCGTCGGCGACGACCAGTTCCAGCCGGTGCGCGTCAAATGTCTGTGCCAGCAAGCCGTCCAGGCAGCGTTGCAGCATCTGCGGCCGTCGCCATGTCGCAATCACGACGGACATGGCAGGGGCGCCATGCACGGCGGTCAGCGACGACACGTCAAACGGCATGGGCTGGTTCATGCGACCCCCGCCAGGCCAGGAACGCGCCGCAGCCCGTCGACATTGCGTATGGCGCCGTCTTCCTCTGTTTGCGTTGGGTCCGCGTGCGCGGCCGACTTACGCAGCAGAAAAGGCCCGATCACCAGCGCATCGAGCGGCGATGTCCAGAACGACTCCACCGCATCGCGCGGGCTGCACACCATGGGCTCGCCGCGCGTATTGAACGACGTGTTGACCAGGATCGGCACGCCGGTACGCCGCTCGAACGCGGCCAGCAGGTCGTAGTACAGCGGATGCTGGCGCCGGTTGACGGTCTGCACGCGTGCTGTGCCGTCGACGTGGCGCACAGCCGGGATCTGCGTGGCCCGTTCTTCGCGCACGTCGAAGATGAACAGCATGAACGGCGCGGTTTGCGCACCGATAAACCAGTCGGCCGCGCGCTCTTCCATCACCACCGGAGCGACGGGGCGGAAGTCCTCGCGATCCTTGATCTCGTTTAGCCGCGCCTGCATGTCGGCGGGGATGGGGGAGGCGAGGATGGACCGTGCACCCAACGCGCGCGGCCCGAACTCCATGCGCCCCTGGAACCAACCGATCACCTGCCCTTGGGCCAGCAGCTCGGCGGTCTGTTCGGCAATGTTGTCCAGGCGCTCGAATGGCAGCTTGGACCACGCGAGGAACTGCTCGATCTCTTCATCGGCATACGACGGGCCCAGATAGGCGTGGTCCATTTTCCACAGACGCTGTTTGTTGCCGCGTGTCTGGTAATCCGTCCACAACGCCGCACCGAGCGACGTGCCGGCATCGCCGGCCGCAGGTTGCACCCATACGTTTTCGAACGGGCCACGGTCGCGTATGCGCGCGTTCATCACGCAGTTGAGTGCCACGCCGCCGGCCATGGCCAGATTGCTGGCGCCGGTGGCCTGATGCAGCCATTGGCTCATCGTGAGCACGGTCTCTTCCAACACCTGCTGGAGCGAACGGGCAATGTCGAAGTGGCGCGGTTCCATCGGGCCGCCACGTTGGCGCCGCGGGCCGAAACGTTCTTCCAGCCGCAAGGGGGCCACGGTGTAGCGGCCATCGGTCTCGACCCGCACGATCTCGTGAAATGCGTCGACATAGCGTGGCTCTCCGTACGAGGCCAGCGCCATCACCTTGTATTCGTCGGACGAGCGCAGAAAGCCGAGGTAGTCCGTCACCTCTTCATAGAGGAGGCCGAGCGAGTGCGGCAGGTCCACCTGCTGCAGGCGCGTGTATTCGCCGTTGCGGAAGAGGCCGTAGGACGTGGTGGCGCGCTCGCCCCGGCCATCCATGGTGAGCACGGCGCAGTCGTCGAATGGTGCGGCCAGAAACGCACTGGCCTCGTGTGCCAGGTGGTGCTCGACAAACGACCAGCGGAACGGCCCGGTGTGTGTGACGTTGGCGAAGCGCGCCTGCAGATGATGCGGTGCGCCGTCGGCCAGCTGGCGCGGGGCGTTCAGCACATAAGAGAGAAAAAGCGGGTCCCACGGTGCGGCGCCGGGCGGCAGGTCCAACTGCGCCGAAGGCTGCAGCGGCAGCGCGATATGGGTCTGCGCCTGCAGATCTGTCAGCAGCGCAGGGTCGAGCGAATAGGCGACCTGATCCACGCGCGCCAGATCGATGCCGGCCTCGGCCAGGCAGTAATCGATGGCGTGATACGGCAGCTGCCAGGTGGAAAACGGCACGGGCCGCTTGCCGTGCTTGACGTGGGTGAAGCGTTCGTCTTCAGCGGCGGCAATCACCACACCGTCACGCACCAGCGTGGCGGAAGAGTCGTGATACGCCGCGTTGATGCCGAGGGTGTAGAGCGGTTTGGCTTCCATGCGGGGGCTCCGTCAATCGGTTCAGTCAGGTGAAGTCATGTGCCACGGCCACGCTCAGGTGACCGGCGTCGGCGTATTCGATACAGACAACCCAGACCCAGCGGGCGCGCGCCACAGCGTCTGGGCCACGCGCGACGACTGCCACAACGGGTGCGCGGCCGCGACCACTTCCTCTTCCGTCACACCGGTCAGGCACGCCTGATGGCCGAGCGGGCACACGCTGCGGTAGCAATAGCGGCACGGCACCTGATGCGAGAGCACTGCATGCGGCACGGCCCACGGCGTGTGCTGCGGATTGGTCAGCGCATAGAGATCGACCACCGGTGTTTGCGTGGCTGCGGCCAGATGCACGGGCCCGCTGTTGTTGGAGACCAGCAGCGCCGCGCCTTCAATGAGTGCGGCCAGCTCCCCCAGCGCGAGCGCACCCGCCAGGTTCAGCACGCGCTGCCCGGCGATCAGCCCCGGTAGGCACACCTGCTGCACCAGTTCCGCTTCGGCCGGCGCACCGGTTACCAGCACTGGACACCCATAGCGGTTTGCGAGCGTGCACGCGATCTGCGCGAAGCGATCGGGCGGATAGCGGCGCGATGCCGCCGTCGCGCCCGGGTGCAGCACGATCCACGGCGCATCCGTGCTCACGCCTCGCTTGGCCAGTTTGGCGCGAACGGCATCCCGGTCCGCCGGGCGTACGTTGAAGCGCAGACGATGCGGCAGATCCGCGGCCACATCGGTCACGTGCTGCACGAGGTCCAGCTGACGGCGCACCTCGTGGCGCACGTCGCCCGGCGCGGTGGCTGCAATGCGCGCGTCAGGGTCGGCGATCCAGTCCGACAGCAGCGCGTACGGATTCTCGCGGCAATGCGCGAGGCGCAGCGGAATGCCCGCCAGAAAGCACAGCATGGCGGCCGGCAACGGGTTCTGCGTATGCACGGTAAAGATGACCGCCGCGTCGAATGCGCCGTCGCGCAGAGTGTCCACCAGGGCGGAGGTCTGCTCGGGGTCGGCCGCGGTGGCGTGCTTGGCCCACGGCACATCGCAGACGATCACGTCGTCAATGTCGGACAGATGCGGCGCCGCCGTGGCGCCCGATCGCGAGGTCAGCAGCGTGAGGTGACGGCTCGGTCCGCGGGCGTGCTCGTCGGCTTTGAGCGCATGGAAGGCCGGCGTGGTCATGACCACGTCGCCCAGGTTGTCGGGCCGCACGCACAGGATGCGGCTCGCGTTGGCCCACACGGCGCGGCGTTCGGGGATGCCGGCCGCGATCATGCCGGCGCCCCCAGGTGTTGTGCAGACGGTGTGGGCGCTGTGTGCGAAACGTGCGAGACGTGCGAGACGTGCGCAAGCGGGCGCGTTTGCGCAATCACGATGGCGGCAGCCTCGTCAAAGCGGCCGACGACGTAGTCCGGCACGCGCAGCGGCCCGGGCTGCCAGCGGGTCTCGTTGCCGTTGGCGATGAGGATGGTCTGGCAGCCCGCACGGCGGCCGGCTTCGACATCGTTGAGGATGTCGCCGATCATCCACGAGCCTTCCAGCGCGAGGCCGTGCCCAGCGGCGGCCTGGCGCAACATGCCATCGGCCGGCTTGCGGCACGGGCATTGGATGCTGCCGTCGGCGGCGGGCGCATGCGGGCAGAAGTAGAAGCCCCCCAGCGTGGCACCGTGCAGCGCGAACAACTCGCCGAGCCGCTGCGCTACACCTTCGAGCGCATGCTCGGGAAAGTAGCCCAGCGCAACGCCCGGCTGATTGCTCACCACGATGAGCGGCAAGCCCGTGGCGCCCAACAGCCGCAAACCGTCGCCCGCGCCCGGGGCCAACGCAATGCGTGCCGGGTCGACGTTGTAGGGCACGTCTTCCAGCAGCGTGCCGTCCTTGTCCAGAAAGACGGCCGGGCCCGGCCGCGGCCGTAACGGCCCGCACATCAGGGCCATGACGTCTCCCGCATCGGCAGAACCATCACCTCTGGGATGACAGTCTCGGGCGGCTGCAGCAGCACGAAGCGCACGGCGGCGGCCACGTTGGCCGGGTCCTGCAAGTTGTTCACGTCGATATCAGGAAAGCGGTCCAGCAGGAAAGGCGTGCGCATGCCGCCGGCAATCACGGCAGAGACCTTGATGCCGTGCGGGCGCAGCTCGGCATGCAGGGCATGCGACAGCCCCAGCAGCCCCCATTTGGTGGCGTGATAGACCGACGCATTCGGCCACGCGCGGCGCGATGCCGTCGAGGCGATGTTGACAATGGCGCCGCTCGCGCGTTTGCGCATCAGCACGCTGGCGTGCTTGGCGAGCAGGAACGGGCCGCGCAGGTTCGTGCGCACCACGCGGTCCCAGTCTTCGACGTTCAGTTCGTCAATGGGCAGCGTGATATCGATGGCCGCGTTGTTGATGACGGCATCCACGCGGCCAAAGCGGTCGGCCACTTCATCGAGCGCGCTGCGCACGGCGGCTTCGTCGCCCACGTCCAGCGCAATGGCGTGCGACTGGCTGCCCTCGGTGATCAGCTCGGCGGCGGTGCGGTCAGCGGTGCCGGCATCGTAGTCGGTGGCGACCACCGTCGCCCCTTCGGCGGACAGCACGCGGCTGATGGCGGCGCCGAGCCCGCGCCCCGCGCCGGTCACGATGATGACCTGGTCGCGCAGGGTGGGTGTGGTGCTGGAATTGGAGTTCAAATCGGTCTGGGTCATGGCGGCGTGAGACGCGAGAGTGGAAAAAACAAGTCAGGCCGCAAGCCCCGCCAGCGCAGCAGTGTGGGTGGCGGGCGCGGCAGCGGTCATGCGGCCCATGGCGCGCGCGTGCGTGTCGATGGCCTTGAGGTAGGCGCGCTCGAGTTGTCCTGCGACGCCCAGCCACGTGTAGAGCATGCGGGCGCGCACCAGCCCGGCCTGGCCGAACTCGCGGCACACTTCGGGCTGCTGGATCAGCTGCAGCAGTCGGCCGGCCAGGGCCTGCGGGTCTTTTGGCGGGACGAGGAAACCGGTGCGCTCATGTCGCACGGTCGAGCGGATGCCTCCCACGTCTGCGCCGATCACCGCGCGTCCACAGGCCATGGCCTCGACCGGCGTGATGCCGAAGGGCTCGTACCAAGGCGTGCTGACGAACACATCGCAGGCGCTGTACCAGGTGCGCAGGTCGGCGCGGCCGCGCTTGCCGACGAAGGTGGTCTGTGCGGTCACACCGGCGCGCTCGGCAATGCCCTGCAGGCGGCCGAGTTCTGGTGTGGCGGCCACGTCCGGCACGACGGTGTTGCCGCCCACCACATACAGGCGCACGCGCTTGCGCGCGTCGGGCGGCAGCTTGCCGATGGCCTCGATGACGTTGTCCACGCCCTTGCGCGCCACCATGCGGCCTAGCTGCAGCACGACAAACGCATCGGCCGGCACGCCCAGGCGGCGTCGCGCTTCGGCGCGGTCGATGGGCGCGAATTCCGCGGCGTCAAATCCGCACGGAACAACATCGATCTGCTCGGGGCGGGCGCGGTAGAGCGTTTCCAAATCGGCCTGATCCTGCGGGCATTCGGCGATCACGCGATCGGCGCGTTGCACCAGCGTCTCTTCGATCGCGAAGCGCGCATCCGGAAAACCGTCGGCGCTGCCCTGGTGCAGCCGGCGCACGCGACCCAGCGCGTGAAAGGTCATGACCAGCGGCAGGTGCAGCCGTGTGGACGCCGCCAGCGATGCAAGACCCGACATGAAGAAATTGGCATGGATGACGTCGTAGGCGTCGCCGCTGGCCTGGGCGCGCGCGCAATGGTTCAGCAGGTGGCGGCCGAAGGCGTGCATGTGCGGCAGGAGCGCTTCCTTGGGCAGTACGGCGGCGGGGCCGGCCGGTACGTGGACGACACGGCATCCGTCGCCAAACGGCACCACCTCCGGGTCCAACGGACGCTCGCGGCGCGTGAAGACATCGACACGATGGCCCAGCCGTGCGAGCTGGCGCGCGACATGGCGCACGTAGACGTTTTGTCCGCCGCAGTCGACACCGCCCAAGTCGGCGAGTGGCGACGCATGTTCACTGACCATGGCGATGCGCATGTCGTTTCTCCTCGTATCGTCGCGGCCTGTGGTGATGAGGTGTTCAGAAGCCACGTGCGAAGAGCATCAGCAGTCGGCGTGCCATGAAGCGCAACCTTGTGCCGTAAGGCGTTCCCATGAGGAGAAAGGAGCGAACCCCCGGAAGCGCGTTTCGCTTGTCCGGACAAGCGCTTGCGGGATGCGAAGCGCTGGTGGTGCTTCAGCCGTGCGTATAGCGTGGCGCGCCGTAGCTGCGCGCCCTTGAACGCGCCGCCGTTGAGCGATCGGGCAATTCTTACGCGGCGTACAAGGAGAAACGGCGCGACGATGGCATCACGCCCGTCGCGCCGCGCGGCGATGAAGCGATTGAAGAGACGGCCTCAGGCGAGCCGTAGCGTGCCCCCGGTGGCCGCTGCAGCTTGCTTGGCGATCGCGCGCAGGCACGCCGCCACCACATGTGCAAAGGCTTCGTCATAGAACGGAAGCGCGCCGCTCACCCCGACCACGATGCCGTCCAGCACGGCGCTGCCCCACAGGTTGGTGTCGCACGCGCGCAGCACGTGCGGGCGCAAGCTCTGCAGCGCATGCGTGCTCATGCCGTGCTGCCACGCCAGCCGCGCCTTGGCGCGCGCGTAAGCGGCGTAGTCCGCATCCCATTGCGCGCGGTCGCCCACCGAATATTCGTAGACCACGGCTTCATCAAAGGCGCACTCCGCCGGCAAGCGTGCGGGGTCCATCACCACGATATGCAGGAAGCCGCTGTCGCCCACTTCCTGTGGCCGTGTCATCGCCTGCGTGATGAGCGGCAGCGCCATCTCCACGGCGCGGCGCGCGGCGGCTGCGCCGGCAAAGTGCGAGGTGGGCTGTTGCGTTGGCGTCTGCGGTGCCTGTGGTTCCTGTGGTTGCAGCGTTTCCTGTGCGGAGGCGGGAGGATCGAAATCGGCCAGCATGGTTATGGAGACTCCTGGGCTGATTGGAGGGAAACGGAGGCGTGCGATTCACGCGCGGGCGCACGTCGCGCGCGGATGACGCTGAGGATGGCGGTGACCAGCTCGCCGTGTTCGGTGGGCTTGGCCAGATGCAGCTGGAAGCCGGCCAGCAGCGCGCGCGTGCGGTCTTCCGGGCGGTCGTAGCCGGAGAGCGCGATCGCGGGGAGCCGGGCATCGAGCGGCATGTCGCGCTCGCTCTCCAGCAGGCGCACGTTGCGCAACAGCGCGTAGCCGTCTTCATCGTCACCCAGCGCGATGTCGGAGATCAGCACATCGGGCCAAGAGTTGCTCGGCGCGGCGCGCAAGGCCGCGAGGGCGGGCTTGGCAGCGCCATACGCGGTGACGGTGGCGCCGTAGTCTTCCAATAGCAGCTGCAGGATTTCGCGTGCGTCCTCCTGGTCATCGACGATGAGCACGTGCACGCCGGACAGCGCATCCGGCGGCGGCAGTGCCGTGCGCTCGGCCCGCGGCGCCTGCGGCGCGGCGGTCGGCGCGGCCTCGCCCGGCGCGGGCGCAAGCGGCGCCACGGCGCGGATCGGGAAGTCCATCACATATGTGGTGCCGTCACCGTGGGGCAGCGGCACGACGGCAAAGCGGCCGCCATGTTGTTCCACAACGGAGCGGATCCACAATGGGTCGAGCGTGGCTGCGGGTGTGGGCGCCGTGTCTTGCGCGGCGCTCGCCAGCGCGGTGTCGAACGTGCGTGGTTCCTGCCGCAGCGGCGCGAGCGGCTCCACCGGGTCCAGCACGTCGAACGGAGCGGGCGCCGGCGCGGTTGCCGACGGCCCAAAAGCCGACAGGGCGGCGTCGGGTTCCATCTCAGCGGGTGTATGCGAGGCGGTGGGAATGGCGGCCGCCGCCACCGCCGGTATGGCAATCGTGTCGGTCACGCGCAACTGCGCCATGCCTTCCACGCGCTCCAGCACGATCTCGATGCGGCTGCCCGGGTGGCTGGCCAGCACGGCGTGGCTCAGCACATCGCCCACGATGCCCTGCAGGCGGCTCGGGTCGCCCGTGATGCTCGGCGTTTCCGAGCGGATCACGGAATACACGGTGATGCGGCGTGCATCGATGGCTTCGCGCAGGCCGTCGAGCACGCTCACCACCAGTGCGACCAGGTTGATCGGCTGCTGTGCCAGTCGATGCTGAGCCTGTTCCAGGTCGGACTGTTGACGTTGCAGCGTCCAGAGCTGGGCGTAGACGCCGTTGGCGGCCAACAGGTCGGTATGGCGGCCGCGCTCGACAATGCGGCCTTTTTCCAGCACGACGATTTCGTGCGCGTCCACCACCGTGGAGAGCCGGTGCGCAATCACCAGCGTCGTGCGGTGTGCAGAGAGCCGATCCAGTTCGCGCTGGATGGCGCGTTCGGAGCGGGTGTCGAGTGCCGACGTCGCCTCGTCGAAGATCAGGATCGACGGGTTCTTCAGCAGTGCCCGCGCAATGGCAATGCGCTGCTTTTCACCGCCCGACAGCTTGAGCCCGCGCTCGCCGACCATGGTCTGGTAGCCCTCAGGCAGCGCGGCGATGAAGTCGTGCACATAGGCCGCGCGCGCCGCCTCGATCACCTCGGCCATCGTCGCGCCTTCGCGCCCGTAGGCGATGTTGTAGGCGATAGTGTCGTTGAAGAGGATGGTGTCTTGCGGGACGATGCCGATGGCGCGGCGCACGCTGTCTTGCGTCACCACGCGCAGGTCTTGCCCGTCGATGGACACGCGCCCCGCCCACGGGTCGTAAAAGCGCAGCAGCAGCCGCGCCAGCGTCGACTTGCCCGAGCCGCTGCCGCCCACCACGGCCACCGTGTGGCCCGCAGGAATGCGCAGCGAGAGATCATGCAGGATGGGCCGCGTGTTCTCGTAGCTGAAATCGACGTGATCGAATTGCACCTCGCCCTGCGTCACGCGCAGCGGTGCGCCGCCGGGCAGGTCCACCACGTCGGCCCGTTGTTCAAGCAGTTGGAACAGGCGCTCCGCATTGATGGCGGCGTCCTTTGCTTCGCGGAACATGAAGCCCAGCGCGTTGAGCGGCAGGCATACCTGGATGATGTACGCGTTGATCAGCACGAGATCGCCCACCGACAGCACACCGCGCGTCACGTCCTGCCCGGCCAGCAGCATGACGGTCGCTACACCGCCGGCAATGACGCCGCTTTGCGACACATGCAGCAGTGACAATGCGCGCTGGTTGGCGACGGCCGTCTCGATGCGCTGGCGCAGGATGTCGCGGTAGCGGTGGGCCTCGAAGCGCTCGCTGGTGTAGACCTTCACGGCCTCGTGATTGAGCATGCTGTCGAGCAGCCGGCTGCCGGCCATCGAGTCGAACTCGTTCATCTGCCGCTGCAGGCGCACGCGGCGTCGCGTGAGCAGCACGGTGGCCGTGCAATAGGCCGCAAACGTGGCCACGATGGTGAGGAGATACCACCCGCTGTAACGGCTCATCATGATGATCAGCACGGAGCCGATCTCCACCATGGTCGGCAGGATCGTGAACAGCGCGACACCCAGCAAGAACTCGATGCCGGTGGTGCCACGTTCCACATCGCGGATCAGCCCGCCCGTCTGCCGGCTTGCATGAAAGCGCGGTCCGAGCTGGTGCAGGTGCTCGAAGGCCTGTGCCATGAAGCCCGCCACCGTAGGCTGCGACACGCGCGAGAACACCATGTCGCGCAGCTCGCCGAACAGCGTGCCGCCAAAGCGCAGCACCGCATAGGCCAGCAGCAGGAAGGCGGGAAATACACGTGCCCGCGTGGCATCGCCAAAGCCGTCGACGATCCACTTGAGCACGATCGGCACGCCCACCGCGCACAGCTTGGCGAGCACCAGCAGCCCCACGGCCACCAGCACGCGCTTGCGGTAGCGCCAGATGGCGCGCCACAACGCGCCCACGATCCGCTGCTGGAGGCTCGATGCCTCAGCAGGATGGGAAGGAGGGGAGGATGCAGGAGATGGGCTCGTCACCAGGCGTGGAATCCGGTCGGTCTTGCAACGCGAGGTGGGACGCAAGCCACGTTCCACGCCCGGCCGGCTTCCGGCGCCCAGGTGGCCCCGGAATCGCGCGATAATGCAGAACTTTCCTGCCGTTTCCTGCTGTTTCCTGCCTTTCTGCTGCCCCCGCCATGACCGGACTGACCACCGCCCTCCTGCACGCCGACCGCGAAGCCGGCGTCGAGCACTACGCCATCCACAAGCCGCTGCACACGTCCACCACGTACGGCTATACCGATACGCGCGAGCTAATCGACGTGTTCCAGGGTAAGCCCGGCTACACCTACGCGCGCCAGGGCAACCCCACCACGGCCGCTCTGGAAGCCAAGATCACGATGATGGAATCCGGTGTCGCCACCGCGTGCTTCGCCACCGGCATGGCGGCCATCATGGCGGTGTTTTCCACCATGCTCCGCGCCGGCGACCACGTGGTCTCCAGCGCCTTCCTGTTCGGCAATACCAACAGCGTGTTCGAAACGCTGCGCAACCTGGGTGTGGAAGTGACATTCGTCGATGCCACGTCTGCCCAGGCTGTGGCCGACGCCGTGCAGCCGAACACGCGCCTCGTCTTTGTGGAGACCATTGCGAACCCCCGCACGCAGGTGGCGGATCTGAAGGGCATTGGCGATATCTGCAAGGCACGCGGCCTGATCTACGTGGTCGACAGCACGATGACCTCGCCGTGGCTGTTCCGCGCGCGCGACGCACAGGCCAGCCTGGTTGTGCATTCGCTGTCCAAGTACATCGGCGGGCACGGTAACGCGCTGGGCGGCGCGGTGGTGGATACGGGCCTGTTCGACTGGGCGGCCTACCCGAACATCTATCCGGCCTACCGCAAGGCCAAGCCGGAAATGCAGGGCATTCAGCAGATCCGCAAGAAGGGCCTGCGTGACCAGGGCGCGACCTTGATTGCCGATGCCGCGCACCGCATTGCCGTGGGCGCCGAAACGATGGCCCTGCGCGTTGACCGCACCTGCAGCAACGCGCTGGCGCTGGCCCGCACGCTGGCCGCGCACCCGAAGGTGGCACGTGTGTACTACCCCGGCCTGCCGCAGCACCCCCAGCACGCCCGCGCCACCGAGCTGTTCCGCCACTACGGCGGCCTGCTGAGCTTCGAACTGGTGGACGGCGCTGATTTCGTCGACATGCTCGACCACCTGCGCTACGCCGTGCGTGCCACGCACCTGGGTGATACGCGCACGCTGGTGATTCCGGTGGCGCCGACCATCTACTGGGAAATGGGCGCCGAGCGCCGCGCGTCGATGGGCATTGCCGATTCGCTCGTACGCGTGTCGGTCGGCATTGAGGACGAGGCCGATCTGGTGGCGGACTTCACCCAGGCGCTGGATGCGACGGCCGTTGCTTGACGGCGAGCTGAACGGCGCTCAATGGAAGAAGAGGGCGCGCATCCCAAAGGTGTGATGCGCTTCCGCGGCCATCAATACCATCAGCACGAGCAACGCCAACGGCGGCATCAGGATGGCGTACACCAGTGCCAGCCGCTCCCACATCATGTGCATGAACACGGAGACGATCAGCCCGGCCTTGGCGATCATGAACACGATGATCAGCGTCCAGCGCATCAGCCCCTGCACGTGGAAATAATCGACCAGGTACGACATCGTGCTCAGCACGAACAACAGGCCCCAGATCTTCAGGTAGATGCCGATGGGGTGTTGTTGCCCGTGGGCAGAGGGTTGCGTGTGGTCCATGACAGGCCTCACCACAGGTAGAACAACGCAAAGATGAACACCCAGACGAGATCGACGAAGTGCCAGTAGAGGCCCGCGATCTCCACGATCTGGAAGTTGCCGTGCTCGGCAAAGCCCGGCTGCAAGATCTTGCGGGCGATCAGCAGCAGGTAGATCACGCCGCAGGTCACGTGAAAGCCGTGGAAGCCCGTGATCATGAAAAAGCATGCGCCAAACTGCGCCGCGCCCAGCGGGTTGCCCCACGGGCGGATGCCTTCATGCACGATCAGCTTGGTCCACTCGAACGCCTGCATCGACACGAACGCCGCGCCCAGGATGGCAGTCGCCAGCATGAGCAGCGCCGCGCGCTTTGCCTCTCGCCGGTAGCCGAAGTTCACCGCCATCGCCATCGTGCCGCTGCTGCTGATGAGTACGAACGTCATGATGGCGATCAGCAGGAGCGGCACTTCCACGCCGCCCACCGACAGTCCGAACACCTTGGACGGGTCGGGCCATGGCACCGTGGTCGACATGCGCACCGTCATGTAGCCGATCAGGAAACTGCTGAAGACGAAGGTGTCCGACAGCAGGAAGATCCACATCATGGCCTTGCCCCACGGCACCCTGAAGGTTTCGCGGTCGCCCGACCAGTCGTTGACGATGCCGGGCCAACCTCCGGCGGAGGCGCCCGAGTCGGCGGGTAGCGTGGGATCGCTCATGGTGTGGCTCCGTACAGCGGCCCGCAGATGGCCGTCACAAATGCGGGTGTGATCCACCACATCGCCGCCAGCAACACAAGCCACACGGCCAGCAGGAAGTGCCAGTACGTTGCGCAGAGGGCAACGCTGCGACGCGTGCGGTCGGCGTTGCTGCGCAGGCGTGCCACCGTCACCGCCCAGACGACCAGGCCACCGACGACATGCGCCGCATGCAGGCCCGTGAACACATACAGAAAGCTGTTGGACGGGTTGACCGCCACGCCTTGCCCGGTGGCCGACAGTTGCTGCCACGCGGCCCATTGCCCGAGCACGAAAAGCGCGGCAAGCCCGCCACCCGCGAGCAGCCAGATCGTGCGGCGCGTGTCGGTTCTCCGTGCCAATTCCATGGCCACGCTGGCCAGTGCCAGCACGCCGGTGTTCCACCACAGCAGCGCCGGGTGGGGAACCGGCATCCAATCCGGCTCGCGCATGCGCATGGCATAGGCGAGGATCAGCAACAAGAACAGCGCCGTCACCACGGCCATGAAGACGCGCAGGCCAATGCGCCCCGCTTGGGGCAATGCGGACGACGCATCAGGTGCGAAGTGGCGGGGCAGGGTCGTCATGTGCGCACCCCGCTGGCGTGGAGGATGGAGGTTGCCGGCGCCGCTTCCGTTTCCGCTCCCATATCGGGGGCGCCGGTGGGCGGTTCGTTCTGCGGCACGAAGTCATCCGCACGGCCGGGCGGGCTGTACTCGTATGCCCACCGGTAGACCACCGGCAGCATCGGCCCCCAGTTGCCGTGCACGGGCGGTGTCTGCGGCGTCTGCCATTCGAGCGTGGTGGCACGCCACGGGTTGGACTCGGCCTTCCTGCCACGCACGAGGCTCCACGCCAGGTTGAAGAGGAACAGCAGCTGTGCCAGGCCCACGATGATCGCAATGACGGTGATGAACGTGTTCAGTGTTTGCGCGGAGGGTGGGATGAAGCTGTATCCCTCATACGCGTAGTACCGCCGCGGCATGCCCAGGACTCCCAGGTAATGCATCGGAAAGTAGATCAGGTACGTGCCGATGAAGGTGATCCAGAAATGTGCGCGGCCCAGCGTGTCGTTCAGCATGCGGCCCGTCACCTTCGGGTACCAGTGGTAGAGCCCGCCGAACACCACGAGGATCGGTGAGACGCCCATCACCATATGGAAGTGCGCGACCACGAAGTACGTGTTGGACAGCGGAATGTCGACGCTGACGTTGCCGAGGAACAGCCCCGTCAACCCGCCGATCACGAACGTGCTGATGAAGCCGATGGCAAACAGCATCGGCACGGTCAGGTGGATGTCGCCCCGCCACAGCGTCAGCACCCAGTTGTAGACCTTGAGCGCGGTCGGGATGGCGATGATCAGCGTGGTGGTGGCAAAGAAGAAGCCGAAGTACGGGTTCATGCCCGCCACGAACATGTGGTGCGCCCAGACGACGAAGGACAGCACGCCGATGATGAGGATGGCCCACACCATCATCCGGTAGCCGAAGATGTTCTTGCGCGCGTGCGTGCTGATGAGGTCTGACACGATGCCGAAGGCGGGCAGCGCGACGATGTACACCTCGGGGTGCCCGAAGAACCAGAACAGGTGCTGGAACAGCAGCGGGCTGCCGCCGCTGTGGTTCAGCTGCTGCCCCATCGACACCACCGCCGGCATGAAGAAGCTGGTGCCCAGCGTCTTGTCGAGCAGCATCATGATGGCCGACACAAACAGCGCGGGAAACGCCAGCAGCGCCAGCACGGTCGCCGTAAAGATGCCCCATACCGTGAGCGGCATGCGCATGAGCGTCATGCCGCGCGTTCGCGCCTGCAGCGTGGTGGTCACGTAGTTGAGCCCGCCCATGGTGGCCGCCACGATGAAGATCGCGAGCGACACCAGCATCAGCACGATGCCCCATTCGGTGCCCGGGGTGCCCGGCAGGATCGCCTGCGGCGGATATAGCGTCCAGCCCGCGCCGGTGGGCCCGCCCGGCACGAAAAAGCTCGCCACCAGCACCAGCACGGCCAGCAGATACACCCAATAGCTGAGCATGTTCAGAAACGGAAACACCATGTCGCGCGCGCCCAGCATCAGCGGGATCAGGTAGTTGCCGAAGCCGCCAAGGAACAGCGCCGTGAGCAGGTAGATCACCATGATCATTCCGTGCATGGTGACGAACTGGTAGTAGTGGTTGGCGTCGATAAAGTCGAACTTGCCGGGAAAGCCCAGCTGCAGCCGCATCAGGTTCGACAGCACGAGCCCCACCAGCCCGATGGCGATGGCCGTGAGCGAATACTGCACCGCGATGACCTTGTGGTCCTGGCTCCAGACGTAGCGCGTCCAGAAGCTTTGCGGTGCGTGATCGTGGCCGGGGGACGCGGGGCTGGGGTGTGCGTAAGACATGGCGTCTCCTCGCTACGGTTTCGCCGTGGTCGATGCGGCATCGCCACCTTGCGCTTCGATGTATGCAACCAGCGCCGACAGCTCCTGCTCGCTCAGATCGAACGACGGCATGATCGGCGCGAAGCCCTTCACCACCCGCGCCTTCGGGTCACGGATGAACGCGCGCAGGTACGCCTCGTCGACGTGCGCGGTGCTGCCGTCGGCCATGGTTTCAGTCTTGCCGTAGAGCCCCTTCCACGTGGGGCCGACGCGCGGGCTGCCGTCGATGCTGTGGCAGGCAACGCAGCCCTTGGCCTGGGCGAGCGTCTGGCCTTGCTCTGCCAACGCCTGCGCGCGTCCGCCCGCAGCAGGGGCGGCGGCTTGCAACTTGGCTTTCTGGCGCTGCTCGAAAGTGGTCTGCTGTGCGAGCCAACGTGCGAACGATGCCTCGTCTTCCACGACCACCACACCGCGCATGTTGGAGTGCCCGATGCCGCAGAGCTGCGCGCACAGGATGTCGTAACGCCCTGCCTTGGTGGGGGTGAACCAGAACGTGGTGATCATGCCCGGCACCATGTTCATGCGCGCACGGAACGGCGGCACGTAAAAGTCATGCAGCACATCGCGCGAGCGCGCCAGTACCTGGATCGGGCGATTGATCGGCAGGTGCAACTCGGGCGTTTCGATCAGGACGTTGTCGCGTCCGTTCGGGTCGGCCGGGTTCATGCCGAACGGGTTGTCGTTGCTCATGTAGCGCACGTCGGTCGTGCCGAGCTTGCCGCCGGGGCCGGCAAAGCGGAAGCGCCATTGCCACTGCTGGCCGAGCACTTCCATCTGCAAGGCGTTCGGTGGCGGCCGTACGTAATCGGCATAGACGAACAGGCCCGGCGCAAGCAGCGCCGCCACACCCACGCTGGTAATGCCGATCAGCCACCATTCCAGGCGCTTGTTGTGCGGCTCGTAGGCGGCCCGCTGGTTGCGCAGGCCGTCGCGATGGCGATAGCGCAGCAGCGCCGCGACGACGAAGAGGTTGATGGCGACAAACAGCACACCGGTGATGACGATGGTGATCGTCAGCGTGTCGTCCATGCGCACCCAGTTGGAGGCGATTGGGGTGATCCACCAGGGGCTGGCAAAGTGAAACCCCACCGCCAGCACGACGATCAGCACGAGCGCAATCGCAAGGGCCATGGGCACCTCCCGGCGAGGGACTCCCTCAACACGCTAAAGACAGGCTAGGTCGCGCACCCGGATCGTGCAAGGCAACGTAAGGACGAGGCGCACCCCGCGTATGGATCGGGCCGACGCGGCATCTGTGTGCTGCGCCGCAATGTAAAACGGCCGCCTCCGGCATGCGTTGCCCGAGGCGGCCGCCTCCTGAAGGCGCCGCTCAGCTTGCGGCGCCGCAGGAAAAAGGTGGGGGTGTCAGTGCATCGGCTCGGGCATGCGCCGCTCCAGCATGCCGTACGTGATCGCCGTCACGACGCCAAACAGCAGGTTGGCAAGCAATGGCCCCGAGCCGCGCTCCGACACAAACCACGGGAACACGGCCGTCATGCCGTAGAAGTTGACCACGTACGCCACGATTCCGAAGACCACGCCGACGGCGGCGAGCATGCCGGGGCTCGAATCGAAGTGGAACGGCGCGATGATGGCCCCCAGGATCATGCCCATGAAGGCGCCCAGCACGAAATGCAGCACGAGCGCTGTCCCTACGATGCTGAGGCTGAACAAGGACATCTCTTCCAGCGCGCCGCGGCCCATGACCATGGCGGCGATCTTGTGTGTCGGGCGCCAGGGGCTTTCATTGAGCACCATGGTCGACCAGAAGAACTCCAGCACGATGACCAGCGCGCCGCCCACGAGGCCTGCCACGCTGGCGGCGAGCCAGTCTGGCATGCGGCGCTCCCAATGATGCGATTGCATGTGCAGTTCCATACGAACCTCCTGCTGATGTATCTACGCCAGCACTTAGGGATCGGAAGCGCCACTTGCAGTACTGCAAAGCGCTGTGCGCCAAGTGCCCTGTGCAGAATCAGTCTGGCAGATACGGGTGCCAACGCAAGGTACAAAAACCATGCGCATCGCACAGCACCACCGCGTTCTGGTCGAACGTGAGCATGAGCGTATCGGCGATGGCCGGGTCTTCGATGAACAGGAGCAGGCTCGGCTCGGCTGACCATGTGTGCGCGGGGGCATCTTCGGGCGGGCCGCCTTCTCCAGTCAGCCATTGCAGGCCGCGTGCGATGGCCCAGGCAAGCAGCTCGGCTTGCCGTGCGGCGTTTTCTTCCGCTGACACCGCGCGCGAAAACGGCTGATGCGCCGTTACGAACACGGCCCACGGCGCATGGGCCTGGGCGAGCAATGCCGCCACGCATGGGTTGATGGCGTCGACGCGCAGCAGCACATCGCCTTGCGGCGCGCTGACGCGATAGCGGGCGCCGCGGTATGCGGCAATCAATTCAGGTGTGGGGGCGGGCGGATGGCGGTGCATTATTGCGTCGCATGGTCGCGGCCATCTGATTTGGCGCAACGCAAATGGGTGGTCGATGTCACAGAATAGCGTGTGGGTGGCCCAGGCGCCGCCCCAACACCGTCAGCACAGTATTCCGACAACCACTCTCCTGCGAGGCTTGAACCATGTACAAGAAGATTCTGGTCGCCGTTGATGGCAGCGAAACCAGCAAGCTGGCCCTGGCCGAGGCCGTGCGCCTGGCCAAGGCATTCCAGAGCACCATCCGCGCGGTTTATATCGTCGACAGCCCGGCCATGTTGTTCGACGTCGGCTATTACGACCCGACGGAGCTGCGCAAGTCGTTCATCGAAGCCGGCACGGCGTTGCTCGCCGACACCGCCGCGACGCTTACCTCCGCCGGCCTGCAGCAGGAGACCGTGCTGGTTGAAACCCAGCACGTGGGCGAGGATGTGGCGGGCGCCCTGCAGGCCGAAGCCGTGCGAAGCGGCGCCGATGTGGTCGTGCTCGGCACGCACGGTCGCCGTGGGCTGGCACATGCGATGTTGGGCAGCGTGGCCGAAAAGTTCATCCGCCAGGCGACCACGCCGGTGCTGCTGGTGCGCGGTGCGGCCAAGGGCTGAGTTTCGATTGTTGTTGCGCAGGCAGGGCCGCCTGCCTGCGTGCGCCGGATATGATGTTGGCGTTCGAATTTGCCCCAACCCAAGCGTATCCGTCGCCGTCCCGCCATGAATATCAATTCCGACGCCGTGCAGCGTCGCGCCATCCGTACCCTGACCGCGCTTGAAGGACGTGTTCTCGGCGTCCTGGTCGAAAAGCAGCACACGGTGCCCGACACTTATCCGCTCACGCTCAACGCGCTGGCGGCCGGCTGCAATCAGAAAACCGCACGTGCACCGGTCATGTCCGTCACCGAAGCCGAAATCCTTACGGCCATCGACGGGCTGAAAACGTTGAGCCTGGTCATGGAAGGCAGCAGCAGCCGTGTGCCGCGCTTCGAGCACAACATGAACCGCGTGCTGGGTGTGCCGAGCCAGTCCATCGCGTTGCTCACGGTGCTGTTGCTGCGCGGCCCGCAGACGGCGGCCGAGCTGCGACTGAACGCGGCGCGGTTCCACGCCTTTGCCGATATTTCATCCGTTGAAGCGTTTCTGGACGAACTGGCAGAGCACGATCCGCCCTATGTCGTGAAGCTGCCGCGCATGCCGGGCGAGCGTGAAAGCCGCTGGATGCACTTGCTCTGCGGTGAAGTTGCGCAAGCTGACATCCGCCACGGCGGCGCCGTTGACGAGTCCATTGCACCGTCGGAGTTCGAAGCGCTGAAAGCGGAGCAGAAGCAGTTGGCCGACAAGGTGGCAAGGCTTCAAACGCTTGTCGAACAGATGGCCGGTGAGCTGGGCATCTCGATCGACAAATCCATGCTGTAAACCCAGCCGGCCGAGGCACTGGCCCTGGGCCGGCTGCAGCATCCTGGCTTATGCGCCGGCCGAAACGAACAACGTGCAGGCGCCTTCTTCCGCTGGCGACACATTGCGGCGGAAACCCGAGAACAAGTCCCGCCCAACGCCTGCGTGGTAATGCGATAGATCCGGCGCGGTGACCTGGCGGGCATTCCACTCCGCCTCCGGCACGCGCACTTGCAGCGTGCCTGCTTCCGCATCCAGCACGACGATGTCGCCATCGCGCACGCGCGCCAGCGGCCCGCCGTTGAGCGCTTCCGGCGTGATGTGAATGGCGGCCGGCACCTTGCCTGAGGCGCCCGACATGCGGCCGTCCGTCACCAGCCCGACCTTGAAACCGCGCTCCTGCAGCACCGACAGCGTCGGCGTGAGCTTGTGCAGTTCGGGCATGCCGTTGGCGGCCGGGCCCTGATACGGCAGCACGGCAACGAAATCGCGCTCCAGTTCACCGGCCTTGAACGCGTTGATCAGATCGTCCTGCGCGAGGAAGACGCGTGCCGGCGCTTCCACAAAACGATGTTCCGGCTTGACCGCCGACACCTTGATCACCGAGCGCCCGATGTTGCCGTCGAGCACCCGCAGGCCGCCGTCCGGCGAGAACGGCTCGGCCACGCCGCGCACGATGTTGGTATCGAGCGAGGCAGCGGCGCCATCGCGCCACACCAGCTTGTCGCCTTCCAGGAAGGGCTCTTGCGCATGGCGGCGCAGGCCCCTGCCCATGATGGTCGTCACGTCGTCATGCAGCAGGCCGGCGTCGAGCAGTTCGCGAATCACGATGGACAGACCGCCTGCGGCCTGGAATTCGTTCACGTCGGCCTTGCCGTTCGGGTAGACACGCGCCAGCAGCGGAATCACGCCCGACAGATCGTTGAAGTCGTCCCACGTGAGGAGGATGCCGGCCGCACGCGCCATCGCCACGAGGTGCAACGTGTGGTTCGTCGAGCCGCCCGTGGCCAGCAGGCCGACGATGCCGTTGACGAAGGCGCGCTCATCGAGCACGTCGGCAATGGGGGTGTATTGGTCGCCGCTGAAGACGAGCTTGAGCGCCTGGCGCGCTGACTCACGCGTGAGCGCCTCGCGCAGCGGTGTATTCGGGTTGATGAAGGCGGTGCCCGGCAGGTGCAGGCCCATCACCTCCATCAGCATCTGGTTGGAGTTGGCCGTGCCGTAGAACGTGCACGTGCCCGGGCCGTGGTACGACTTGGATTCGGCTTCGAGCAGATCGGCGCGCGAGAGCTTGCCTTCGGCGTACAACTGGCGCGTGCGCGCTTTTTCATCGTTGCTGATGCCGGTCGTCATGGGGCCGGCCGGCACGAACACGGCCGGCAGGTGGCCGAACGACAGCGCGCCGATCACCAGCCCCGGCACGATCTTGTCGCACACGCCCAGGTACAGCGCCGCGTCGAACATCTGGTGCGACAGCGCCACGGCCGTCGACAGGGCAATCGTGTCGCGCGAGAACAGCGACAGCTCCATCCCGTCCTGGCCCTGCGTCACGCCATCGCACATGGCGGGCACGCCGCCGGCAAACTGCGCGGTGCCGCCGGCGTCCAGCGCCGCCTGCTTGAGCCACGCCGGAAACGCCTCCAGCGGCTGATGTGCCGACAGCATGTCGTTGTACGCTGAGACAATGCCGAGGTTCGGCCGCTCCAGCGCTTTCAGGCGGATCTTCGCTTCGCCCGGCATGGCCGCAAAGCCGTGCGCGAGGTTCGTACACGAGAGCAGCGTACGCTCGACCTTGCGGCCGGCATTCTTGCGGGTGACATCCAGATAGGCCTGGCGGGGGCCGCGGCTGCGGTCGATGATGCGTTGGGTGACGGCGGCCAGAGTGCGGTGCAGGGCCATGCGGGTTCTCCTGGGGGTAGGTCCGGGCAGGACAGAATGCTGTAATTTTCCTACAAATGGGCCGGATTTGGTGCAGGGTTTTCCACAGGTACCGAATCCAATGACGTGCAGATAACACGGCCAAGCACGCGAATTGCGTGCCACAAGGCGCGCGTGAGGCCTTGACCCGTGGGAAAAGTCCGGTCGGAAACGCTTGCCCGGGCAGTTTCGCGAACGTCTTGCTCACGATGTAGTAATACTACAGAATGAGCCTAGAACAGTTGCCTTGCTAGTCAGCTAGGCTAGCCTAATCGATGGCTCACACACAGGAGATGACGATGTCGGTGCCCGCATTCGACATGGTGTTGTTCGGCGGTACGGGCGATCTTGCCCGCCGCAAACTGATTCCGGCCTTGTTCGATGCGCATCAGGGTGGCGAACTCCACTCCCGCGGGCGGATCTTCGCCATCGGCACGCAGCCGCTGGAGACTGCCGGCTACCTGGCCCTGCTGGAGCGCGAAACGCGCCCGACCATGCGCCTGTATTCCGGCGCGCCCGTCTCCGACGACGCCTGGGCCTCGTTTGCCGAGCGCATCGTCTATCAGCAGGTGGACGCCCGCAAACCCGAGCAGTTCGACGCGCTGGCCGCCGCGCTGGGCGAGGACCGCGCGCCGGTCACGGTCTGCTACCTGGCCACGGCGCCGGGCTTCTTCATCGATATCTGCAAGCAGCTCGCCCGTGTCGGGCTGAATACGCCGAATGTGCGGCTGGTGCTGGAAAAGCCGCTGGGCACCGATCTTGCGTCGAACGAGCGCATCAATTCCGCCGTGGCGCAGTTCTTTGCCGAAGACCAGATCTACCGGATCGACCACTACCTCGGGAAAGAGTCCGTCCAGAACCTGATGGCGATCCGCTTTGGCAACGCGCTGTTCGAGCCGCTGTGGCGCCGCGAATGGATCAAGGATGTGCAGATCACGATTGCCGAGCAGCTTGGCGTGGAAAAGCGCGGCGATTTCTACGACGGTGTCGGCGCGCTGCGCGACATGGTGCAGAACCATCTGTTGCAACTACTGTGTATCGTCGCCATGGAGCCCCCTTCTAGCCTGTCGCAAGATGCCATCCGCGACGAGAAGCTGAAGATCTTGAAAGCGCTCAAGCCGATTCCGCTGCAAGAGGTGCCTGAGAAGACCGTGCGCGGCCAGTACCAGGAAGGCGCCATCGCGGGGCAGCCGGTGCAAGGCTATCTGCATGAGCAGGGCATTCCGCCCGACAGCCGCACCGAAACCTTCGTCGCCATCAAGGCCGAGATTGCCAACTGGCGCTGGGCCGGCGTGCCGTTCTACCTGCGCACCGGCAAGCGCATGCCGCAACGGCTGGCGGAGATCGTGGTGCGCTTTCATGACGTGCCGCACGCGCTGTTTCCAAAACCGCTGATCCAGTTTCCGGAAAACCGTCTTGTCATTCGCCTGCAGCCGGAAGAGAGCATCCGCCTGCAATTCCTGACGAAGACACCGGGCGCTGCGCTGGGCTTGCAGCCGTCCACGCTGGACCTGGACTTTACCGACCACGGCGGCGTGCGCCATGCCGGCGCGTATGAGCGTCTGCTGATGGACGCTGTCAACGGCAAGCTCGGTCTGTTCGTGCGGCGCGATGAGCAGGCCGAAGCCTGGCGCTGGGTCGAGCCGATCATTGAAGCGTGGAACGAAGCACGCATTCCGCCCAAGGGCTACACCGCGGGCAGCTGGGGCCCTGCGGCATCGAGCGCGCTGCTCTCGCGCGACAACGCCGCGTGGCACGAGGAGATGTAATGGCGATGCGCTGGCACGCAGTTCCGGAGGCCGCCGCGCAGGTGCAAGCGTTGGCAGCGTCCATTGCGAACACGCTCACGCATGTGATCGAGGCGCAGGGCAGTGCCTGCCTGGCTGTATCGGGCGGGCGCTCGCCCATTGCACTGTTTGCCGCGCTGCGCGTGCTGCCGCTGCGCTGGGCCGACGTGTCGATCACGCTGGTCGACGAGCGTGCCGTGCCGCCCGAGCATGCCGACAGCAACGCCCGGCTCATCCGCGAGCATTTGCTGCAGGATGCCGCGGCGGCGGCGCGCTTCTTTCCGCTGGTGTTGTCACCGCACGTGCATGGCGAATCGGTTGACGTGGATGCCTGCGTGGCGACCGCGAATGAGCCGTTTCAGCAACCCGACGTCGTGATTCTCGGTATGGGCGATGACGGGCATACCGCCTCGTTGTTTCCCGACGCACCTGAATTGGGCGAAGGCATCGATCGCACGCGGGCGCCGGCGTATCTGCCGGTGCGCCCCGGCGCTGCGCCGCATCGGCGTATCAGCCTGAATCTGTCTGCGCTGTGTGCGGCGCGCCGGTTGTTCCTGTCGATCTCGGGGCAGGTCAAGCGCGGTGTGTTCGACAAGGCCGCGCGAGGCGGGGCACAGCGTGCGCTGCCGGTGAGCTACGTCATTCATCAGCGTGAGGTGCCGCTCGATGTCTATTGGACTGCATGAGGTGAACGCGGGCAGCGTGGCTGACACGCTGGCCTACCCGCGGCTGGTCGCCGATGTGGGCGGCACCAACGTCCGCTTTGCGCTGGAAATGGCGCCCATGCGCCTGGCGCACATCGGCGTGCTGGCCGGCGACGACTACCCGTCGCTCGAAGCAGCCATGCGCGCCTACCTGGCATCGCTGCCGCCGGAGATTGCCACCGCGGGCGTGCGCCATGCGGCCATCGGCATCGCCAATCCGGTGCTGGGCGACCAGATCCGCATGACCAATCGCGACTGGGCCTTCTCGATCGAGGCGATGCGCCAGTCGCTGGGCTTCGATACGTTTGTTGTGCTCAACGACTTCGCGGCGCTGGCGCACGCATTGCCGTATCTGCCCGCCGACGAGCTGGAACAGGTGGGAGGCGGTGCCAGCTTGGCCGATGCACCGCGCGCGCTGCTCGGCGCCGGCACGGGCTTGGGCGTTGCGTCGCTGCTGCCGACGCCGGAGGGCCGCTACATCGCCGTGGCCGGCGAGGGCGGTCATGTCGCCTTCCCGCCGATGAACGACGAGGAGGCCGTCATCTGGCGCTTCGCACGCGAACGCTTCGGCCATGTGTCGGCTGAGCGGCTGATTTCCGGCATGGGCCTGGAGCTGATCTACGAGGCGCTGGGTGCGTGCTTTGACCTCTGGCAGCAAGGTCCCACCTTGCGCCGCGCCGCCGACATCACCGCCATCGCATTGGGCGAGATGGAAGACGCTGCCGGCGACCACGCGCGCTGCCGTTATGCCGTCGATACGTTCTGCGCGTTTCTCGGCACCATCGCGGCCAATCTGGCGGTCACGCTGGGCGCGCGCGGCGGCGTGTACATCGGCGGCGGCATTGTCCCGCGTCTGGGGCCGGCGTTTGCCAACTCACCGTTCCGGCGGCGCTTTGAAGACAAGGGGCGCTTCTCGGCCTATGTGGCGTCGATGCCCGTGTACGTGATTCATTCACCGTACCCGGGGCTGATCGGCCTCTGCGCTGCCATGGATCACGCAGTGGCCCAGGGACACTGACGCCGCGTTGGCGTTATTCAGGCTGGTCGGCGTGCTGGAGGGCGCTGCCCTTGCGTAGTGCCACTTCCAGTACCAGCGCATCGAGCAGCGCCAGGTGCAACAGGCGCGCGACCATCGAGCGGTCAGTCACGGCATCGTCCACGCCTGCGGGCAGCACGACATCGGCGAGTGCCGCGAGCGGGCTGCCCGGCGCCGTGACGGCAATTACGCGCACCCCCAATTCGCGCACGCGTTCCACCGCCGTCTGCAGTTCGGGCAATGCGCCCGATTTGGAAATGGCGATCACCACGTCCCCTGCCTGCAGCACGTTCAACGACATCGACACCAGATACGGATCGCTATAGGCATTCGCGGGGATGCCGTAGCGGAAGAACTTCGTCTGCGCGTCGAGCGCTACGACGCCGGAGCTGCCGAAGCCGTACAGGTCGATGCGGTGCGCGCTGTCGACCAGCGCCACCGCTGCATCGAGTGTGCGCGGGTCGAAGCGGTCCTGCAGCGTGTTGAGTGAATCGATGGCGTCCTGCAGGACGCGTGTGCCCGAGGGAGACGCGTCGCGTGCCGGCGCGGCGTCACGGGCCGCATTGCCCTGCGCCAGCCGCAGCTTGAAATCCGACAGGCCATGGCAGCCCATCGAGCGGCAGAAGCGGATCACGGTCGGCTGGCTCACACCGGCTTCGCGCGCGATGGCGGCCACCGGCAGGCTGAGCACAGTACCGGGCTGGCGCAGTACCCAGTCAGCCACCTGGCGTTCGGCCGGAGAGAGCGACGGGCGCGCCGCGCGAATGCGCTCGCGCAGGTCGGTCGATGAATCTGGGGTGGCGGAGGAAGTGGCTTGCTGGGCGCTCATCTGCGCGCGGGTTCGAATGGCGGACCGCATCACGATAAAGGCAAGCGCAGCCGCGCGCAACCGCCCTGCGAGGGGTTGTTAGATGCAGCGCGCCCCAAGTGCAACTGACTGTTTTTGCACTGTTGGGAGGCGGGCGCCTTGGCTACGGTGAACGACGCCCACGTCGTCACAAGCGGCGTGGTTCTGCAACGTCGTACTCCTCAAAAGGACATCCGATGCTCCGTACTGATCTCCCCGTGCAGCGCTTCTCAACCCTGTGCCGTCATCTGGCGTATGCATGGCCCCTGGTGCTTGCGGCCGGGCCGCTGCATGCCGCCACCGATTGGGTCGACACCCACACCAAGGCTTTCGTGACGGGCCCGCAACTCCTGGCACGCGGTGCCACCAACGAGGTCGCTCCCGGCCAGACTGCCGATGTACTGATCAGCCTCAAGCTACGCAACGAGGCCACGCTGAAGGCGCTCGCGCACGACGTGAATGACCCGCGCAGCCCGCACTACCGGAAGTACCTGACCAGCGAGCAGTTCCTGGCCGACCACGCGCCCACGCAGGCGCAGGTAGACGCTGTGGTGCGCTATCTGCGCCAGAACGGTTTTATCGATATTGACGTTGCGCCCAACCGGCTGCTGGTATCTGCGCGCGGCACGGCCGGCACGGTCAAGGCGGCGTTCAACACGCCGCTGGTGCACTACCAGCTGGCCGGCCGCAGCGGGTTTGCGAACAGCGGCAAGGCGCAGGTGCCCCGCGCGCTGGGCGGCATCGTCGGATCGGTGCTGGGGCTGCAGAACGTGGCGCGTGCGCGTCCGCTGCTGCGTGTGGGCGATGTGGCGGAAGCGCGCACGCTGGCGGCCGGTACCGCCACGGGCCACTACCCGAAGGAATTCCCGGCGCTGTACGGCGCGACCGGCGTGCCGACGGCGGCAGGCACCACCGTGGGCATCATCACCATCGGCGGTGTATCGCAAACGCTGCGTGACCTGCGCACGTTCACGAGCAACAACGGCTACGCCGCGGTGTCCACCACCACGATCAAGACCAACGGCACCAGCGGCAACTACACCGACGACCAGGAGGGCCAGGGCGAGTGGAACCTCGACAGCCAGTCCATCGTGGGGGCGGCCGGCGGTGCGGTCGGCAAGCTGGCTTTCTACATGGCCGACCTCAACGCGCCAGGCAACACGGGCCTGACCAAGGCCTTCAACAAGGCCGTGACCGACAACACCGCCAAGATCATCAACGTGTCGCTCGGCTGGTGCGAGAACGACGCCAGCGCCGACGGCACGCTCGATGCGGAGGAGGCCATCTTCACCACCGCCGCCGCGCAGGGGCAGACGTTCTCCGTGTCTTCCGGCGACGAGGGCGTCTACGAGTGCAACAACCGCGGCTATCCGGACGGCGCCAACTACAGCGTGTCGTGGCCGGCATCGTCGCCCCACGTGCTGGCCATTGGTGGCACCACGCTGTACACCAGCGGATCGAGCTTCGCCAGCGAGACCGTGTGGAACGAAGGCCTCGACGGCAACGGCAAGCTGTGGGCCACGGGCGGCGGCATCAGCCAGATTCTGCCGGCACCGAGCTGGCAGGGCGGGAATGCGCGGCTGTTGCCCGATGTGTCGTTCGACGCGGCGCAAAGCACGGGTGCCTACATCTACAACTACGGGCAACTGCAGCAGATTGGCGGCACGAGCCTGGCATCGCCCATCTTTGTCGGCTTCTGGGCACGGTTGCTGGCGGCGAACGGCAACCTGGGCTTTCCTGCTGCGCGCCTGTACAGCGCCATTCCAGCCAACGCGTCGCTGCTGCGCTATGACGTGGTCTCGGGCAACAACGGCTACCAGGGCTACGGTTACAACGCCGCCAAGGGTTGGGACTATCCAACGGGTTGGGGCAGCCTGAACATTGGCGCCCTGAATCAGTTGATCAAATCGGGCGGCTTCTGATGCGGAGGTGAGTTTGCGGGCGGCTCTGCACAAAGTGTGAGCCGCCCGCGCAGCAGTTCTACAATGAGCCTTCCCCGGCTTATTTTTGATGCGTCCATGCGCGTACTGCTCGTAGAAGACGACGACATGATCGGCGACAGCGTGCGCAAGGGTTTGCGCCACGACGGTTTCGCCATCGATTGGGTGCGTGACGGCGAGGCAGCCGTGCACGCGGTCACGGCGCCTGGCGCTGCCAGTGCAGAATCAGGCAGCACCCTGTTCGACCTCATGCTGCTCGACCTCGGCTTGCCCAAGTGCGACGGGCTCGACGTGGTGCGCGAAGTGCGTCAGCGCGGCATCGCCATTCCCATCCTGATCCTGACCGCGCGCGATGCGGTGGCCGACCGCGTGGCCGGTCTCAACGCTGGCGCAGACGACTACCTCGTCAAGCCATTTGACCTGCAAGAGCTGGCGGCGCGCATGCACGCGTTGCTGCGCAGACAGGGCGGCCGTGCCGATCCGCTCATGCGCCACGGCGAAGTGCTGCTCAACCCCGTCACCCGCGAAGTGCTGCGCGCAGGGGTGCCGGTCAAGCTGTCGGGCCGCGAGTTTGCGGTGCTGCATGCGTTGCTCGCGCGGCCGGGCAAGGTGTGGTCGATCGCCCAGTTGCAGGACAACCTCTACGGCTGGGATGAGGAGGTCGGCAGCAACACGGTCGAGGTGTACATCCACGCGCTGCGCAAAAAGCTCGGCAGCCATTTCATTCAGAACATCCGCGGTGTGGGGTATGTGATTCCGCGTGAGGCGTCGACGTCGCCTGCGGAACCTGCCGACGGCGACGCGCACCAATAACCCATGCAATCGATCCGTAAAACCCTGCTGTGGTGGCTGGCCGGCGGCCTGCTGGCGGGCATCGTCATCGCCACCGGCCTGATCTACGCACAGGCGCGCCAGGAAGCCAACGCGCTGTTCGACTACCAGATGCAGCAGGTGGCCGCCGCGCTGCCGAGCCAGTGGATCGACCCGCCGCCGCCGGCGCTTGCCGGCATTGCGCGTGACGATGATGTCGTGATCCGCATCTGGGACGGCACCGGCCGCAGCCTGTATCTCTCGCACGCGCGCCCAAATCTGCCGGACCAGGCCGAGCTGGGCTTTTCCGACGCTAATACGCCGGAAGGCCCGTGGCGCATCTACAGCGTCGCTTTCGGGCCTGCCGTGGTGCAGATCGCCCAGCCGTACAGCGCGCGGCACGAAGTGGCGGCGCGCATGGCGTTGCGCACAGTGGCGCCGCTGCTGATCCTCTTGCCCCTGCTGGGCTGGATCGTCTGGCTGGCGGTCGGGCGCGGGTTGGCGCCGCTGGGTTCCGTGGCCAAGCAGGTGCAGGCGCGCGACGCGGCCGCGCTGTCGCCGTTGCCCACGCACGATTTGCCTGACGAGATCCGCCCGCTGACGAATGCATTGAACGATCTGCTGGCGCGACTCGGCACCGCACTGGCACACCAGCGCGCGTTCGTCGCCGACGCGGCACACGCGCTGCGCACGCCGTTGGCTGCGCTCAAGCTGCAGTTGCAGGTGGCCGACCGTGCCGAGAACGAAGATGAACGCCGCGCCGCGCATGCCGATCTGCATCGCGGTGTGGAGCGCATGATTCGCCTCGTTGGTCAGTTGCTGACGCTGGCGCGGCAGGAACCGGGCGCTGCCGATACGCAGCGCGCAACGGTTGCGCTCGACGCCGTGGCGGCCGACGTGGTTGCCGAACTGTCACCGGCGGCGGTGCAAAAGCGCATTGACCTGGGGATCGCGGTGGAGTCGCAGCCGGCATCCGTGATGGGTAATGCCGATGCGCTGCGCGTGCTGCTGGTCAACCTTGTCGACAACGCATTGAAATACTGTCCGGCCGGCGCGCGCGTCGATGTGTCGACGGCACATACGCCAGACGGTGGCGCGCAGCTCGTGGTCGAAGACAACGGCCCTGGCATCCCGGCGGAGGAGCGTGAACGCGTGCTCGATCGCTTTTATCGCCCGGCGCAGGCGCCCACCGGCGGCAGCGGCCTGGGGCTCGCCATCGTTCGGGAAATCGCGCAGGCGCATGACGCCACCCTGGCACTGGAACCTCGCGAAGGCGGCGGTTTGCGCGTGGTGCTGCGCTTTCCATTCAAGGCCAGCACGTAGAAACATTTCGTTTCATGTGATGCGCGTGTGCGCCGCCCACCTTTAAGTCTCGTTTAAGTCTGGCCGCCTACGATGCCTTCAACCGATTGGCACGGCAGGCGACTCCGCAAGCCGTGACCCTCGCGCTCAGCAAGAGAGGACACGACAATGACGCGTCAAACCCTGGCACGCACTGCGGCCGGCCTGGCGGCTGTGGTCGCCGTTGCAGGCGGCTATGCCTATCTGCAGAAAGACATGATTTCGCGCGCGGTGGCGGCACCCGTGGCCACCGCAACGTCAACGACCGCGCCCGCGGCCGGGGCGGCTCCGGTGGCTGTCGCCGCGCCGATGGATTTCTCCGGCATCGTCGATCGCTACGGCCCGGCCGTGGTCAACATCAGCACCACCGCACGTGCGCAGCGCACCAGCATGCAGGGCCTGCCGCCGGGCATGAGCCCGGATGACCCGTTCTCCGAATTCTTCAAGCGCTTTATGCCGCAGGTGCCGCAACAACGCGGTGACCAGATCGTGCGCGGTCTGGGCTCCGGCTTTATCGTCTCCGCCGATGGGCTCATCCTGACCAACGCCCACGTGGTGGATGGCGCGCAGGAGGTCAACGTCAAGCTGACGGATCGCCGCGAGTTCAAGGCCAAGGTGCTTGGCGTCGACAAGCAATCCGACGTGGCAGTGCTGCGCATCTCGGCCACGAACCTGCCCGTGGTGCAGATCGGCAGCCCCGCCAACACCAAGGTGGGCGAGCCTGTGCTTGCGATCGGTTCGCCGTACGGTTTCGAGAACACCGTCACGGCGGGGATCGTGAGCGCCAAGTCGCGCTCGCTGCCGGACGATACCTATGTGCCCTTCATCCAGACCGATGTGGCCGTGAACCCCGGCAACTCGGGCGGCCCGCTGTTCAACCAGCGCGGCGAGGTGATCGGCATCAATTCGCAGATCTACAGCCAGACCGGCGGCTACCAGGGCCTGTCGTTTGCGGTGCCGATCGACGTGGCGATGAAGGTGGAGCAGCAGCTTGTCTCTACCGGCAAGGTCACGCGCGGCCGCCTGGGCATTGCGGTGCAGGAGGTCGACCAGTCGCTGGCCGATTCTTTCAAGCTGCCCAAGCCTGAAGGCGCATTGGTCAATTCGGTGGAAGACGGCGGACCCGCGGCCAAGGCCGGTCTGCAACCCGGCGACGTGATCCTGCAGATTGGCGATGCACACATCGATCGGTCGGGCGACCTGCCCGAGCAGGTGGCCGACATCAAGCCGGGCTCGACCGTGCCGCTGCAGATCATCCGCCAGGGCAAGCCCACCACGCTGACGGTCACTATCGGCGCCGCGAAGGACGCCAAGGTGGCATCCACTGAAAAGGCGGCGCCGGACCAAGGCCGCCTGGGGCTGGCGGTGCGCCCGCTGCAGCCCGAAGAGAGGCGTCAGAGCGGTTTGCCCGGTGGCCTGGTGGTGATGGATGTGACCGGCCCGTCGGCCAAGGTCGGCATTCAGCCGGGGGATGTGATCCTGTCGCTCAACGGCACGCCGGTGTCGTCGGTGCAGGAGCTGCGCACCCTGGTGGATCGTGCCGGCAAGCATGTCGCCCTGCTGGTGCAGCGCGACGATACGAAGATCTTTGTGCCTGTGGATTTGGGCTGACGCAAACCTCGGCGCTGCGGCGCTGGGGCCATCGCCGCTGCTCGTATAGCCGGTCTTGGAGGCCGGCTTTTTTGTTCTGCTTTGCGGCGCGTCCGACCGATGTGGCCGCCCGGTTCTTCAGAGGATCAGCGGGTGGTGCAGAGCCGCGCCGTTGCACGATCCAGTGCAATGCGATGCAGGGTGTCGAGCGATTTCTCATGCGTGACATGGCCGATTTCCTTCGCCACCTGAACGGGGCAATCGGCTTGACTGCGCGCCGAGGCCGCACTGCGCAAGGCTTGCAGGATAGATTTCTGCAGTTCGTCGAGCTTGGGCCGGATCACATCCGGCAGGCTCTGCCGTTGCGCGGTGGGCGCAGCCCCGGCCCTGCGCCAGTCGTTCAGGAGGGCGTACTGCACTTCCTTGTTCGCCTCGATCTGGTCTGTAAAGACCTCGGTTACGTCCTGTGCGACCAGTCCGTAGGCCGGCGCCTCCGCTGAGACATTGGCGATGACCTTGGCCTCGCGCGCCGGGTCGTAGACCGACTGGCCGCTGTCCCATTTGCTCAGCGCGACCTGATCTGCGGTGACGAGCCGATCGGCCAGATGCCGGAGCAACGGCGCGAAGGCGCTCTCCTCGGCGTGAGCCTGCGCAACGCAGCTTGCCGCCAACAGCAGCGTGCAGGCGATCCGGGTTGTCATCAACGTGTTAAAGGCGTTCTTCATGCTGGGTAGCGGTCGATTGCCGCGCGTCTCGGGACGGGGAGCGGCCATCATACCGAAGCGCGAAGTGCGCGGCGTGCGCAGCGTTGTTCCGATGCCCGCCGCTAGGCCATTTGCACGTGCTGTCTGCCACAAACCCAGGTATCATGCGGGCTACGCGCCGTTTTCGTCTGCAAAGCCTGCGGCGGCGCGGCTAGCTGAGCATACGACGATGGATTTTTACCCCGATCTGGAAGGTTTGCCGCTGTTTGCCAAACCCGCATTCGGCTGGGAGGAACCACTGTCGGCATCGCCAACCGAAACGCCCCCCGCCAAACCCCGCCGCTTGCGCCGATGGCGCGGCCCGATCACGCATTGGGAACGCGGCTACCGCTCTCACTATTACCGCGACAAGCGCGGCAAGAAGCTCGGTGAAATCCACCTGAGCCCGCGCGGTCAGGCGCCGCTGCTTTACCGCTGGCTGGCCGGTACGCTCTCGGGCATCGAGGGGTCGCTCACGCACGCGCGCATGCGGGTCGAAGAGGCGATCGGGTTTGGAATGCGGCAGATGGCGCTGTTCTGAGCGGGCGGCCCGGCGCGCCGCTGGGCACGGCCGATGCGTCAACTTTGGGTTCACCACGAGGAGAACACCATGCCGACCATCGTCCGCATCTTCACAGACCATGCGGCTGCAGAAGCAGCCCGCCAAGCCGTATTGAATACCGGACTCGCGCTGGATCGCGTCGCGCTGTCGCACCAGGGTGACGAGGCGGGAGCCTTGCGCGGCAACTTCCTGTGCGGCGATTACGAGCCGGGCGGCGAAAATGCCGAGACCTACGAGCGGAAATTCCAGAACGTCGTGATCGGCGGCCGCTTTCTGCTGACCATCGACGCCGAGCCCGCTCAGGTAGGCGCCGCCGAAGCCGCGCTGCAGCCCGTCGGCGGCCATGCCGTAGATGACCTGGGACCGAAGCGCTGACCTTTTGCGGCGCGCCTGGAATACCGGCGTAGCACGCCCCGCCGCAGTGCGTGACGAGGACTTCTGCTACGCCGACGCTGCCCTGCGCGCGCCTTGCCCCACCACCCGGTGATGTCCGCCACGCGCCGCTTTTCGTAGAATCCCGCCACAAAAGACCTTGCGGGAGTGCTCATGCTGGATCCAGGCGTCGCCATTGCCACGTCGGCGCTGATGAGCTTTGTGCTCCTGGGGCTGCTGGGTTCGTTGTTGCGCGCCGGCAAGCCTGGCATTGCCGAATGGTTCGGCGCCAATCTGGCCGTGGTGCTGGCGCTGCCGTTGATCCTGCTGCGCGGGAACATTCCCGATAGCCTGTCGGTCGTGGTGGCGAATGTCGTGTTGGCGCTGGGCGGCGCTGCCTACTACGCGGGATGCGCGCGCTTTCTCGGACGGCGGCCGCAGTGGCCAATCCTCCTGGCCGGCGTGGCGGCGGTGGGGGTGGCGGTCATCTACTGGCGCTACGCCGTCGATAGCATTCCCATGCGGGTGTTTTCGACCACGCTGTTTTCCGCCGCCTTCTGCACGGGACTGGTGTGGATGCTGTTGCGCCATTCGCCGGCCGGTCGACCGACCTATCCGTATCGGGTCACGGCCGTCATCGCATTTGTGTTCGGCGCCTGCCAGCTGGTGCGCGGCATCTATTTCCTGACGCTCGACGCTGCGTCCAGCCCCAGCATGTTTGCCACCGCCGGCAGTGTGCTGCTGCTCGTGGTGGCGGCGGCCATCATGCCCATCCTGTCGATGTCGGCCATGCTGATGGTGCACGATGCCCTGCTGGCCGATGCGCGCGATGCGGCAAACCGTGATTTCCTGACCGGTGCGCTGTCGCGCCAGGGTTTCGAGGCGCTGGCGCGCCGCCATGTCGGCCGTGTGCAACGTCACGCCGGGCCGCTGGCATTGCTGATTCTCGATCTGGACCACTTCAAGCGCATCAACGACACCCTTGGCCATGCCGCTGGCGACGCCGTGTTGCGCGCGTTTGTGCAGATGGCGCAAGCGCAGCTGCGGCCGACCGATGTGCTCGGGCGCATCGGCGGCGAAGAGTTTGCGCTGCTGCTGCCTGACACCGACAGTAGCAGCGCGATGCACCTGGCAGAACGCTTGCGCAAGGCCGCTGCCGCGCACGTTGTCACGGCCGGAGCGCAGTCCTGCAGCTACAGCATCAGCGGTGGCGTGGCGGCGTGGCACCCCGGCGAATCGTTCGACCGGCTGAGTGCGCGCGCAGACCGCGCGTTGTACGACGCCAAGCATCAGGGACGCAATCGCATCTGCGTTGCCGATGCGGGCGTCGCCGTTGCGGTGGCGTAGCGCCGTTCAAGGCATTGGATCTGCTCCGCTGCCTGCCACCAGGGTTCAAGGTGAGCGAGCTATGACCCCAGGTCATACGGCCGCGTCATGATCTCCAGAAAGTGCCCGTCTGGATCGTCGAAGTACACGCCACGCCCACCGTTGTGCTGGTAGGTTTCGCCTGGCCGCTTCTTGGCGGGGTCCGCCCAGTACGTCAGTCCTTTCGCCTGGATGCGGGCGAACGCCGTCTCGAATTCGGTGTCGCTGACGAGAAAGGCATAGTGCTGCATGGCGATGGGCGCATCGCTGTCAAAAAAATCGAGCGACACCCCGTTCGATAGAGGCACGACCAGCATCTGCCCGAACGGGATTGGCTCGGGCAGGTCGAGGATGTCACGCAGAAAGCGGGTGGACTTCTCCTTGTCGCGGCACCAGACGATGGTGTGGTTCAGTTCGATGTGCATGCTGGCTTCCCGGCACGACGCAATGTGATCGTGCCCGTTACACGATAGGCCACGCATGCTCGCGTGCAAAACCGCGCCGCGCCTCAGCAAGTTGCTTGCCCGCCGCGCCCGATATGGCGCCATTTCTGCCGCTCTGGCACACCGCTGTTTTGCGCAAAACCTGTCGATTTGACAACGCTGTCGGCGTCTCCTTTTCTGGTCTGGCTTTCCGTCCACCAAGCAGGAGACGACGATGCATCGACAGGCTCACTTTTTGATCCGGCGCCGCGCGGCCAATGTGGCTGCATGGCTGGCGTTCGGTTTGGCGGCGTCGTCCGCTTTGGCCGATGTGGGCGTGGGTGCCGCGCTGCCGCCCTCGCCCGACAAGCTCTACGGCGACTTGTTCGTGGCCGTGCAGACCGCGCAGGTGTATCCGGATCAGAAGACGTTTGTCGATGCGGTGCCCAAGGCGGCGCCCGCGGTCATCCTGCAGGCGTATCAAGCGCAGAAGAACGTACCGGGCTTCTCGCTCAAGGCGTTTGTCGACCAGTACTTCGCGCCGCCGGTGGACACGCCCGTGACACCGCCAGCGGGGCAGTCCTTGCGCGCGCACATCGACTGGCTGTGGCCGGCGCTTACGCGCACAACGACCACCGCGCCGGACAACAGCTCGCTCATCCCCTTGCCCAAGCCTTACGTGGTGCCCGGTGGCCGCTTCCGCGAGGGCTATTACTGGGATACCTACTTCACCATGCTCGGCCTGCAGGAGGCCGGCCGCGAAGACCTGGTCGACAACATGCTCGACAACTTCGCCTATGCGATCGACCAGTTCGGCCACATCCCGAACGGTAATCGCACGTACTACCTGAGCCGTTCGCAGCCGCCGTTCTTTGCACTAATGGTGGAGTTGGCTGCGCAGAAGGAGGGCGACGCGGCGCTCAAGCGCTACTTGCCGCAACTGCGCAAGGAGTATGCGTACTGGATGCGCGGCGCGGCCACCACGCCTGGCGGACAGGCGGCCAGCAACGTCGTCGTCATGCGCGACGGCACTGTGCTCAATCGCTACTGGGACGACCAGGACACCCCGCGCCCCGAGTCGTATCTACAAGACGTGACGACCGCGCAGCAAACGCCCGCGCGCCCCGCCAACGAAGTCTGGCGCGATCTGCGCGCAGCGGCCGAAAGCGGTTGGGATTTCAGCTCGCGCTGGTTTGGCGACAACGCCACGCTGGGCACCATTCGCACCACGTCGATCGTGCCGGTGGATTTGAACAGCCTGATGTTCCAGCTGGAGAAGACGATCGCGCGCGGTTGCACAGCGGCGCGCGATTTTGCATGCACGGTCGAATACTCTGTGCGCGCCGGAAAACGTGCCGTCGCCATCGAGCGCTATCTGTGGCACCCCGCCGGCTACTACGCCGATTACGACTGGCAGCTCGGCCGCATTCGCGACAACAAGTCTGCCGCGATGGCGTATCCCCTGTTCGTGGGCGCTGCACGGCCAGACCGCGCGTGGAAGACGTTGCAATGGACGCAGCGGGCGCTGCTGCAGGTGGGTGGCTTGTCGACCACCACCTTCAAGACCGGCCAGCAGTGGGATGCGCCCAACGGCTGGGCGCCGCTGCAATGGATTGCGTTGCGCGGGGCGCAGCGATACGGCTGGCAGCCGCTTGCCCAGGCGATCGGCGAGCGCTTTCTCGGCAGCGTCGAGCAGCTCTATGCCAGCCAGCAGAAGCTCGTCGAGAAATACATCGTCGATGGAACGGGCACGGGCGGTGGCGGCGGCGAATATCCGTTGCAGGACGGTTTCGGCTGGACGAACGGCGTCACGCTCAAGCTGCTGGATGCGTATGGGCGCGGGCAGTAAGCTGGTGGCCTTGTCCGCCACCGCGAGCCCTGCGCATGCCCATCGAACTTGACCGCGACGTCCGCGAAGAGGCCGTCCAATCCATCCAGCGCTACTTCACCGAGCAGTTGGACGAGCGCATCGGCAACATCCAGGCCGGTGCGCTGCTGAGTTTCTTTCTTGAAGAGATCGGCCCCGCGGTCTACAACCTTGCCGTGCAGGAGGTGCAGGAACGCCTGCAGACGCGCGTGGCCGAGCTGGACTACGAGTGCCACCAGGAGCCGTTCGGTTACTGGAAGAAATTCGACAAGCGCCGATAGTTCCCGGCTAACATGCCCGGATTCCATCGGGCTGTTTCGCTTCCATGTCTTCCTTGCGCGCATTCTTCAGCACCGCCTTTCGCCGGCAGCGCGGCCGCCAGGGCACGGGCTACGACAAGATGCTGCTGGCCACCGCGCCGTGGCCCATCCCGTTCGACAGCTACCTGATCCGCTATCCGGACGGCTCGGAAATTCCACCGCATACCGACCCCGTTACCAACGGCCGGCACTACCGACTGAACATCGTGCTGAAGTCGCCACGCGCGGGCGGCGAGTTTGTCTGCGCGAAGCCGATCTTCCAGACACGACGCATCAAGCTGTTCCGACCCGATGCGTGTGAGCACAGCCTGACGCGCGTCGTGGGGGGCAGCCGGTATGTGCTGTCGGTGGGTTGGGTGCTAGGCCGTCGAGGCTAAGTGCGGGAGCTGAATCGTGCTGAACGCATTTGCCGCCAACCTTTGGTTCCGGAGCCTCGCGCCGCACGTTGCCGATGCACTGCTCGAAGCCACGGTGCCCGTGCGCATCGCCGCTGGCACATTTCTCTTTCGGCAGGGCGATCCCATGGACGCCGTTTCGCACGCGTTCTTTGGCGTGGCCAGCGGCACGCTCAAGCTCTCCATCTTCAATGCCGACGGGGATGAGGCCATCCTCGCATTGGTGGAGCCAGGCAACTGGTTTGGCGGAGTGTCGACGCTCGATCAACAACCGCGCGGCCATTGCGCCATCGCACTGGAAGATTCGGAAGTGCTGGCGGTGAGCGTGGCGCGCTTTGAAGCATTGATGCGTGATGCCGCGTTTGCCGGGGCGATTGCGCGGCTGGTGGCAGCGCGCTTGCGGCTGGCGTATGGCTCGCTGGCGAGTGCGGCACTGCACGGTACGCGGGCGCGTGTGGCGCGGCGCATTGCTTCACTCGCGCACGGCGATGTGTCGCAATCGGCAGAGGGGCGCGCGAGCATCTCGACCTCGCAAGACGCCTTGGCGATGATGCTGGGCATCAGCCGGCAGACGCTGAGCAAGGAGCTGCAGGCACTGGTCAAGCTCGGTGCGATCCGCCTGCGCTATGGCCACATCGAGATTCAGGACATGGCGTTGTTGCTGGATGCCAGCGAAGCAGGCGCCGACTAACCCGCTGCACGCAAGGCCGCCAACAGATCGTTGCCGGACCAGCTCGGGCGCGTGGCAGCAGATTCGGCGGCATGCACCATCGCACACAGGTGTGCATTCACGGGGGCGCGTTGCCCCAGGCGCTCGGCCAGGCGCACCACTTCGCCGTTGATCCAGTCGACTTCGGTCGTGCGGCCGGCGGCCAGATCGTCGGACATGGACGAACGCGCGAGCGGATCGATGGCGAGCATCTTGCCGCCCAGACGCGCAAACACCGCATCGGGTGTGGCAAGCAGGCGTGGAATCCAGGCGGGCGGTATGGGCGTCAGCTTGGCAGGCTGGATGCCCGCACGCGACAGCAGCCGGAGTGCCTCCGTTTGCGCCAGCGCGAGGCAGCGACGGTACGCACGCTGCGACAGCTCTTCCTTCAGCGGCCGGTTGGCCAGTGCATTGATGGCGTTGTTCAGGTTGAGCAGCAGCTTGGCCCATTGCACAGCTGCCATGTCGGTGCGTTCCGTGAGCGGCAGACCGGCGCGGAGGAAGTCATCGAGAAACGGCTGCAGCGTGGGGGATGCCGCCACTTCCAATTCACCGGCCGTACCCTGATGAAAGGCACCCGGGCCAGGCTGCATCACGTTGAAGGGCACCATGCCGGCCAGTACGATCTGCTGCGGCAGGGCGGCGCGCAGGACGTCGGCATTGCGCAGACCGTTCTGGAAGCTGATGACGATGGCGCCCGCGCGCAGCACCGGCTTCAGTTCATCGGCGACGGATTGCGTGGCAGCGGACTTCACGGTCACCAGCACGAGATCGGCATCGGCGGCCGCGCCGGGCTCGGCCATGTAGCGGATCACCGCCGGCTGCACCTGCCAGCGGCCGTTGCGGTAGTCCGTCAAGGTGAGGCCGTGCGCGCTCAGTTCGTTGCCGATGCGTGCGCGGCCCACGAGCGAGACATCGGCGCCGGCCGCCAGCAGACGGCCACCCAGGTAACAGCCGATCGAGCCGGCCCCCACGATGCAGATCTTCGCCATGCGTCTCCTAGTTGTTGTGCTGACTTCTCACGCCAGCCGCGGCACCTCGTACACCAGCGCCGGCTGTAGCGTATCGATGGCTTCCACCGGCTCGGGCGGGCGCCACATGAACAGCGAGAAGGTCATCTTCTCGGGCGTCACGTCGATGATGGTAAAGCCGTTTTTCTCCGTTGGGCGTAGCGCCTCCTGCATGGCCACGGACAGTGCCGGCGTGGTCTCGATGCTGCGGAATGCTGAAGGGAAAGCGAGGTCGCCAGTGCCCAGCGTGCCCGTCATGACCGTGTGCACGGGCTGTGCGAAGGCGAGGTCTGCGGAGCGCGACATCGACCCGGCCGCCGATGCATGGAAGTCGCCTTGCACGATGACGGCCGCGCGCTGTTTCTGCTGGGCAAGCGCCGCCACCAGGCGCTGGTGCTGGGCGTGCCAACCGCTTTGCCAGCCAGCCTTGGGTTCGTTGGCGACGAGGCGGCCGGTCTTTCTGTCGAGCAAATCCGGATACCAATCGCCCAGCTTGCCGGACGAATATGCAAACGGCAGCGAGGGCACATGGAAGAAGTGCGCGGTGTCTTCAGCGCGTGTGCGCGCCACGAGCCAGTCTTCCACCCATTGCGGCACGACGCGTGCGTGGATGCCCTTGTTGTCGAGAAAGCGCCGGCAGTCGTACAGCACGGCCTCAAGCAATGCGCCGTAACGCAGCGTGCCGAAAGCGCTGTTGGTGTCGGTGGGCATGCCGGCCTTGTCACCGCCGGGCAACCAGACGGGGCGGTTGGCGTCAGGCAGGAACTCGGGGTAGTAGCGGCGCTGTGTCAGCTCTGCACCGACCAGCCCGTAAGGCTCCGGCGGCAAGGTGGCGACCTTGTCGTCGAACTCGTCGTTCTCGAAGGTGTCGTGGTCGTCGGTCAGGAAATACGCGGGCGTGGAGCGCAGCGTGGTGCCGTACAGCCCGCTGATCTGGTAATCGCACACGCGCGTGAAGATGGCTTCGTTCTTCGGGTGCGACATCGGCACCGACGTGTCGAGCGCGCCGCCAAACTTCGCCCACATCAGTTCGCGCACCTGGCGTGCGAAGGGCTTGTTCTGCGAGGTCTGCAGATCCCAGTAGATGTGGTCGCCGTTGGCGATGACGGTATCTGGTGCAAACGACATGCCGCGTGCCAGCAGGCGCCGGCGCGCGGTCATGTCGAGCCAGGCGGTCTTGCCGGCCAAGGGTGGGCCGTCATAACCGCCGGCACAGGTGTAGGCCAGGATGCGCAGTCGCGCGGGCGTGGCATCCGGTGACGGAAAGGTGCGCAGCGGCCACGCGTCGGCCAGCGGCTTGCCGGCCGCATCGACAATGCGCAGCGTGTATTGCGTGGCGGGCTGCAGACCGCGCACGTCGAAGCGCCAGAAGCGGCCGGCGGCATCGGTCTGCTCCCCAGCGACGCGCCTGCCGTTGACCATCAACCAAGGTGCCCGCGCAAGCGGCGCCTGAAACGATGCCTTGATGAGAAAGCGGTCGTGGCTGGCTGCCGGGATCAGGTGCGCGAGCTGGCCGGCGTGCCAACTGGCGTCATTGGCGTGCGCAGCGGCATGCGCGCCTTCCGGCAGACTCAAGCCCAGCGCGCCAAGGCTGGCGGCGGCGGTGCCGAGCGTCAGGAAATCGCGCCGGCTCATGCCGTGCGGGGTGCTGTTCGGTGGTGTGCGTGAGGGCATCGTCATCCTCTGGCGTGGTGCGGAGACGCCATCGTGCCGAGCCGTGCCCAGGCTGAATGTTCAGCTTTTGACAATTTAGGGGTAGGCCCCAATGCTGGCTGCTGATCGACCCCCTGACCCATGACAAACGCCCCGATGGCCGAAGCCACCGGGGCGTTGTCATGTCAGGCGATGCTGATGCTGATGCGGATACCGCGGCTTAGTAGCCCCACACCTGCATTTCGTCCAGCGAGTAACCCCATTGCGTGGCGCGCTGCGTACCGTACATGCGCACATAGCGACCGCTGCCCTTGAGGTTGGTGAGTGACGTATGGCCCCACGAGGCGCCGCTCGACGTCGAGTAGATGCTCGTCCAGCTCACGCCGTCGTTCGAGGTCTGGATCGAATACACCTTGGCGCCTGCGTCCCAGTACAGATCGACGCCGGTGATGGTGCGGGTTGCGCCCAGATCGACCATCAGCCATTGCGCGCCGGCCACGCCTTCCACGGAATCCCAGCGCGTGCTGGTGGTGTTGCCGTCGAACGCGTAGGCCGGGCCGAGGCTGGCGCTGTAGCTGGACGATGCGCTGGCCGGCTTGCCCTGGGAGAGCAGCGTGATGGCTTTTGCGGCGGCCGTCGGCGTGCCTGCGTAGTAGTTCGAGCCGAGCTTGGCCTTGGTCGTGTCCGAGTTCACGCCAAACTGCGACAGGCTCCAGCGCTGGCCGGTGCTCGCGTCGCCCAGGTAGAGCTGGTAGCCGCCGGCGCTCGTCGACGAAAAGAACACGTAGTTCGTGTTGTTCACGGGCGATGGGTCGGAGTTGTTGCTGTTGCAGTCGTTGAGCGCGAGCTGGTTGGGCGCGTCGCTCGGGTTGACCTTGGTGTAGATCTGGTCGGCCTGGCTGGTGGCGTCGTGCCAGCGGGCGTAGAACACCGTGCCGTCGGCGCGTACGATCGGGTAGTACGTCGCCAGGCCGGCGGGCGTGTCGAACGCCACCTTGGCGGTGCTGCCCACGGTCTGCTTGTAGAGGCCCATGCCCGAACCGGTGCCCGTGGTGTAGAAGACGGCGGTGCCGTCCGGCGTTGCAAACGGCATCGAGTTTTCCAGCGTCGGTGCCGTGCGCGTCAGGTTCACGGTGGAGGTGAAGACCGGACCCGAGCTGGTATACGACAGCGCGGCCTGCATGACGTCGCCGTTTTGCTTGAAGAACAGCGATTTACCGTCGGTGCTGAACTTCGGGTCTTCATTGCGCGTCTGGCCGGTGCTGTTGGTGAGGTTGATCGGCATGCTGGTCGAGCCGACTTGCCAGAAGAACACGTTCCACGCGTTGTTGGTCAGCCCCATGAAGGCGATCCACTTGCCATCGGGGCTGAACACGGCGTTCATGGGGTCCTTGATGCCCCAGGCTGCGTTCGATACCTGTTGCAGCGTGCGCGCCGAAAAATCGTAGATAAAGATCTGGCTCGTGCCATCGCCGTAGCTGGCGTAGCTGTGATAGGCGAGCTTGCCGGTCAGGTTGGCGGGGAAGGTCGTGTTGGATTGTGTCGGGGGATTGGCGACGCAGTTGGCCTGGGCGCCAATGGAGAACAGACCGAGCGTGGCGCTGGCGACAAGGCCAAGCGAAATCAGAGTGGAGCGCATGAAACGGGACTTCCTGTGCAAATGGGTCAGAGGGGCGGGGTAATCGCCGCATTAAGTCCGCATCACCTTTCCGATTTTGGGCAAAGCTCCGCCAATTCCGGGAAAGCCGGATTTGAAAAAGCGCCACAAACCGGGAGTGACGAGGATTGGAAGACGCGCCAAAAAACCCTGTTGCTTCGTACCGTCGTGTTTCTTGTCGGGGTCTCGACTACATCGAGAAGGCGAGTCGCGGACCAGACTGTAAGGGTTTCGCTGACACTCCGAAACCCCAATAAGAGCGTCGTTTCTGCCCTAATTTGCCACTGTGCGTGCAATTCGCCACACACGCGTGTAAATGTGACACGTCAATTTGACATGGCGTTGATCAAACCGCACGTGCAAAGTCGATATTGTTATTTTTACTGCGACATTCTGCCGCGTGGTAAAGGCGCAATCTTTGCTGGGACGTCGTTTTCGCGCACTGCCCCTTGTTGAGGCGAGCGCACGTACCGTGGCGCCTTCTTCACCGTGCGAACGGTATGCGTGCGATCGTTCACTTCACGAAGAACAATGAAAAAACGCTCCGCATTGTTGGTACGAATTCCGCCTACAGGATGATTGAATCCCGCTGCCCGGATGGCGACTCCAGAAACCCGCGCCAAATATCACATTCAAATAAACCGCGCGATGTTGCGCAAACCATTCGGTTATCGGTTGATTTATCGCTGTACTGCGTTATCTCTTATTCGAGCGCCTCCACTAATTGCATTGAGCATGCACATCGCGCAATTCGTTTTGGATTATGTATAGTTCCAGCACGTCAAAAGTAGTCCTCAGCAAAACGCAAGGCTGAATGCGTTTTCACCCATGTGGAAATGACAGAGCCGATCGATGAGGACTGGCACGGGGGATTGAGTGGGTTCTGGAGGCCAAAGGATGGGCGCTCACGATCCATTGCCGCAGGGCCGCGCAACATCCTGGCGTGCGGCACTGCTGCGCGAATTGAACGCCTTGCGCGATGCCGATGCGGTATTCCGCTGCCTGCAGCCGGCGGTGGCGCGGCTTGGTTTCGACTATTACGCCTACGCCCTGCGCGGCGCGATCCCGATCACGCGCTTCAACACCATCTGCTGGAGCACGTTCCCTGAGCACTGGCGCGAGCACTATCGCGTGTGCGGCTATTCGGCAGTCGATCCGGTACTGCAGCACGGGCAACGCTGCGTCAGGCCAATGCTGTGGTCCAGCATTGCCACGGCGGAATCGCCGTTCTGGGCCGATGCGCGCCAGCACGGCCTCAACCATGGGTGGTCGCACACCATTCGCGATCACTCCGGCATCTTCGGTACCTTCAGCCTGGTGCGCCGCGCCGTGCCCATCACCGAAGACGAGCTGGCCGCCTCCGAACCAGAAATGATCTGGCTGGGCCAGCGCGCGCACGCCAGCATCAGCGCGCTGATGGCCAGTAAAGTCTTGCCGGATGCCGCTACACGCCTGAAAGACGTCGAGCGGCAGATGCTGCACTGGACGGCCGAAGGCAAGACGGTGGCGGAGGTTGCCGCCATCCTGGAGATGACCGAGCGCAACGTGAACTTTCACCTCCGCAACGCCATCACCAAGCTCAATGCCGCCAACAAGACGCATGCCGTGGTGAAGGCCGCGTTGCTCGGGCTGATCCCGGCCGTGCTGTAGCGCCGCCCAGACGCTTTCAGGCCGTGGCGCGCATGGACTGGCTGGGGCGCAAGGCTTCCAGATAGAAGCCGTTGTCGCTTTGCTTGGCGCGCCGTTTGGCGAGGGCCGCCGCCGTGCCGATGTCGTCACTGTTGCGTGCGGCTCCGGGGTGAACGTGCAGGGCGCCGACCGCCATCGTCACGAAGCGGAAGAAGGCCGGCAGCCCCTTGCGGTCTTCAGCATGGATGCCGCCTGCCGCGCGGTCGGCCGGTGTGTACATGGCGAGCGCGTTGGCGTTGAACGCCGTCATGGCCTGCGTAATCCTCGCCTGCCAGTCGGCGCTCTGAAACAGGATCAGGAAATCATCGCCGCCCACGTGGCCGAGAAAATCGCGTGTGGGCTCGCATGCGGTCGCCAGTAGGGCAGCGGCCATCTTCAGCATCTCGTCGCCCTGCCAATAACCGTACTGGTCATTGAAGGGCTTGAAATGGTTCAGGTCCACATAGCATGCATAAAACTCTGCATTCGCCTCCAGCAAACGTTCAATATGCAGGTTCAACGGAATGTTGCCCGGCAGGAATGTGAGTGGATTGGCGTAGCGGGCGGCCTCGATGCGGATTTCCGTCACGGTACGCACCAGTTCCTCGCCGGTGCCCAAGCCCAGGTAGCGGCCGTGTTCGGTGATGATGAAACCATCGGTCAGATAGCGCTGGTCTTCGCTCATCAGCAGTGCCGACATGTCTTCGAGCGAGGCCGATTTTTCCACCAGCACCGGCTGCCGGTTGGCAAACGCCAGCGCCGGTTTCTTGCCGTACAGCTCGCGGTGATACGGCATCGCATAGCGGTCGATGAATGCACGGCGTGCGATGAGCGCAAGCGGCCGCTCGTCTTCGTCGAGCAGCGCCACGGCGTGCAGATCAGGATGGCGGTTGAACAGGTGCAGCACGTCGTCGTTGCTGCTGCGCAAGGGCAGCGTGGGAGCAACGCGCAGCAGCTTGCTGGCCGTGATGGCGCGCCAGCCCACGCGCACCGCCTGCGGAAACACCGCAATCTGCGAGGACTGCAGCACGCGCGCCGCCTGGCTCGACATGTCGCTCGCGGGCTTGTCCTGCGGGCGCGCCAGGAAGAAGCCCTGACCGAAACGGATGCCCAGGTCGCGCACCACGCCCAGTTCGTCCTCGGTTTCCAGCCCTTCGGCAATGATGCTGGTGGCGCCGCCCTTGAGCGTCTGCTGCAGCGTACGCGCGATGTCCAGCTTGGCCGGATGCTTGGCAATGTCGCGCAAGAAATACTTGTCGAGCTTGATGAAGTCGGGCGTGAGTTCGATCAGCAGGTTCAGGTTGGCATTGCCGGTGCCGAAGTCGTCCAGCGCGCATTGCAGGCCAAAATCGCGTGCCACCGACAGCGCCTCGGCAAAGCTCGCCAGATCGTCGATGGGCGTCTGCTCGGTCAGTTCGATGACGATGCGCGACGAATGCAGATCGTGATCGGCAATCGCGTGCAGCAGGCGGGCGTGATCTTGCAGCAGTTGTCGCACGCCTTGCGCGCTGAAGTTCAGGAACAGCTTGCCCGGCAAGCGCATGGCCGAGAAATTCGCAATGGCCAGACGCGCGGCGGTGGTCTCCAGCGCAATCGTGCTCGCCGTGTCGGATGCCGCGGCAAACAGCGCCGCCGGCGACTCCATGGCCGAGCCCACCGGCCCGCGCAGCAATGCTTCGTAGCCGAGCACCTCGGTGGTCGACAGGCGAAAGATCGGTTGGAACACCGTGCGCAGCATCTCGGGCGCAATGCCCGCGGGCAAGGGAAGCGGTGAGGAAGTCATGACGTTGGCGGTAGACGCAAGATCGGACATTCCGCTAAACGACCCGCTGAACAAAGAGTTGAATGAACTTTTTGTGACGCACGCAGCCGCGCGGGTTGGCGGGGCATGGCCCCCACCACAGAGGGGCCTGATCCAGAATCCAGCAAGCGCCTGCGTCTTCACGGGGCGCTGCCGATTGCAATCCTTTCATGCCGTGCTTGACCGTCACATTGTGTGAGGTCCCAACCTGTTTCCAAGCCAGAAGACAGCAGCCACCATGTTGTTGAAAGTGGGCGATCTGGCCAAACGCTGCGGCGGCAGCATCTGGCCAAGCGGAACCATTTCTTGACCGCTGCACCTTGCCTTCAGCCTGTGCTTCCGCAAGATGGGCGGCGAAGAACGTCGCGTCCGTTTCAGCCGCCCGGTGCATCGACCGCCGGGCCGCCAAGCAAGGTATTACGCGGCAGCGTCCGTGGAAAGGGCAACGGCGTCGAGTTCGCGCATCGCATCTTCGGGCAGCGCAATCGCCGACGCGGCGACGTTCTCGCGCAGGTGGCCGACCGATGAGGTGCCCGGGATCACCAGCATGTTCGGTGACCGGTGCAGCAGCCAGGCGAGAGCCGTCTGCATCGGTGTGGCGCCAAGCCGCGCTGCGACATCGTTGAGCGTGGACGATTGCAGCGGGCTGAACCCGCCCAGCGGAAAGTACGGAACATACGCGATGCCGTCGCGGGCAAGCGCGTCGATCAGGCCGTCGTCGTTTCGGTGAGCGAGGTTGTAGTGGTTCTGCACGCAGACGATCTCGCAGATGCGCCGTCCTTCTGCGATCTGGTTGGCCGTGACGTTGCTCAGCCCGATGTGCCGCACCAGCCCCTGCCGTTGCAGTTCCGCCAGGGCGGTGAGGGGTGCCTCGATCGACCCTTCCGCGGGGCCATGGGTGTCGAACATGATCCGCAAATTCACCACGTCGAGCACATCCAGGCAGAGGTTGCGCAGGTTGTCGTGCACGGCTTCGGTCAGCGCCTGGGTTGAAAACGCCGGCAGCCAAGCGCCGCTGGCATCTCGCCGCGCACCGATCTTGGTGACGATGAGCAGATCGTCGCGATACGGGTGCAAGGCTTCGCGGATCAACTGGTTCGTGATGTGCGGGCCGTAGAAATCGCTCGTGTCGATGTGGTTGACGCCCGAGGCAACGGCTTCGCGCAATACGGCAAGCGCGGCGTCGCGATCCTTGGGTGGGCCGAAGACGCCCGGGCCGGCCAGCTGCATGGCGCCATAGCCGAGACGGTGCACCTGGTGGCCGCCAATGGAGAACGTGCCGGATTGAGCAATGAAAGACATGGTCACACTCCTGTTTCGAAGAAGGAAGGTCGAAGCCCGAAGAAAGCGGGGGGGTGACAGCAGATTAGGTGCAAGCGCTGTGCGCGATAAGGGGACATAATCCGCACGGGTTGTGCGAAAAGGCGAACAATGAAAGTCGATCTGGGCGATTTGAATGCTTTTGTGGCGGTGGCGCAGGCCAAGGGCTTTCGCGAAGGTGCAAGACTGATGGGCACGAGCGCATCCGGACTGAGCGAGGCCGTGCGGCGGTTGGAGACGCAACTCGGTGTGCGCCTGCTGAACCGCACGACGCGCAGCGTCTCGCCCACTGAAGCGGGGCAACGTCTGCTGAGCCGTCTGCGGCCGGCCTTGAGCGAGGTGGAAGCCGCGCTTGACGTCGTCAATAGCTTTCGCGAAAGGCCCGCCGGCACGCTAAAGCTCAATGTGCCGATGAGCGCCGCGCGGCTCGTCTTGCCTGCCATCATCCCGGGCTTCCTCGACGCCTTTCCCGAGATCCAACTGGAGGTCGTGGCCGAAGAGAGCTTCGTCGACATCCTGGCTGCAGGTTTCGACGCAGGCATCCGTTACGACGAGCGGCTCGAACAGGACATGATCGCCGTCCCGATCGGCCCGCGATCGCAGCGGTTCGCAACGGCAGCGGCACCCGGCTATTTCGATCGACACGGCCGGCCCGCCCATCCGCGCGAACTGCTCGACCACGCGTGCCTGCGCGGCAAGTTTGCAAGTGGAGCGATGCCGCCGTGGGAATACGAGCGGGATGGTGAAGTGGTTCGGGTGGAGCCGTCGGGCCCGGTGCTCGTTCGCATTGGCGGCGCGACCGATCTTGTCGTGGATGCGGCCCTGGCTGGCGTGGGGGTTGTCCATCTCTATGAAGACTGGCTGCGTCCCCATCTTGCAAGCGGTGCGCTCGAACCCGTGCTCGAGGATTGGTGGCGGCCGTTCCCGGGGCCGTATCTCTACTATCCGGGGCGGCGTCTCGTGCCGGCTCCGCTGCGGGCGTTCATCGATTTCATCAAGGCCGCTGCCGACCCGGGCGCAGTTTGAGTGACCGCAGACGAGGCCCACGCCGGCAATGCTGGCGCGCGCGCGTTCCATCGATTTTTCGCGATGGCTTCGTAGGGGCGACCCCTCGTTTGCACAATCCACGTAGTACGCGGTGGCGGTCAGGGCTCGCACACTGGGGCCGTTGTCCACTTGCCATCGGCCGTCCGCACCATGCAGCACGTTCGTCTCATGCTTGAGTACTTTCACCCGTGGACGAACGCCGCCGGGTTTTACTTGGCCCGTGCCAAGGGCTGGTTCGCACGTGCGGGGCTGGACGTGGAAATCGTTGTGCGTGACGACGCGCGAGGCGACACGCTCGATCACGTCATGCGCGGCGATGTGCAACTTGGCGTGTGCCCGACCCGGCGCGTGCTGGCCCGTTATGAAACGGGCGAGCCGGTCTGCGGTGTGGCCGCCGTCAACCAGCGCAGCCTGGAAGCCATCCATTCAGTGAGCGGCCGTGGCATCGCCCGCCCGCGCGATCTTTGTGGGCGCCGTGTGGCGCTCAACCCCACGAAGCGCGCGCGGGCATTGCTGGCCGACATCGTCCGTGCAGATGGCGGCGATTCCGATACGGTGAAGCTGGTCGACGCCGGCGTGCGCGAGCTGACCTTCGATGAACTGCGCGATGGGGCCGCCGATGCGAGCTTCGGCAGCTACTGGGCGTGGGAGGGCGTGATGCCCTCAACCTTGCCCGATGTGCAGCGCCAGGTCTGGCCGATCGACGAGATTGGCGCGCCGTCCTATCACAGCTATCTGCTCGCTGTGGATTCCCGCTGGCTGGCCGGCAATGCAGGCGTCGTCAGAGGTTTGCTGACAGCCGCTTCGCACGGATTTGTCGCGGCCCACGCGGATCCGGCCAGCGTGCTGCCGCTGTTCGAGCGCGTCATTCCGTATTTCCCTCGAACCACGATTGCCCGGTCGTTGCGCGCCGTGTCGACGACCTGGCTGGCCGATGGCGCGTGGGGCCGGCACGATGCCTCGCTCATGTGGGGCTACGCCGCTTGGCTGGCCCGACACGGCATCGTCCGCCGGCCGCAAGCATGGTCCGGCGCCGTGACGGACGCCTATTTGCCGCCGCGCATTGCGCGTGCCCCCGAGAAGCCGTGCGTGCCGACGTCACCGCGCGCCTTGGCCTACGCCCGCCCGTAGTTGTCGGCTGCCGCCGTGTTTCGATACTGAAGCGGCTCATGTTTTCCCCATCCATCGAAACACGACGCCGTGCGGCGTCAGGAGACGGTCATGACACTGGCGTCAGTGACATCGGTATCGGTCAGCGGTCCGAGCTGGTCCGGCGATTTCCTGCGCACGCTGCAGGCCCCCGCAAGCGGTGTTGGGCGCGTGGGCGGCGATGCGTGGTTGCGGGTCGAGCCAAGCCGCGTCGCTGCGCCGCGTGCCGACGAAATCGTCGTCAATGACGTGATGTTCGCGGTCGATGATGTCGATGTTGCGCATCGGCGGGCGGTGCGTGCCGGCGCGGCCGATCTGGCGCCGCCGCACTGGGGCGTTCTGCCCACGCCGCATGGGGAGCGCCCTGTGCGCATGGCACGCGTGGGCGGGATCGGCCATGTCACGCACACGCTTGTCGAGCGCGACCCCGCTGCTGGCGATGCTGCCTTCGATGCAGCGCAGGGTCTCGACCATCTCGCGCTATGCCTGCCGTGCGAAACCATGGGCGCAACGGTTGCGCGTTATCAAGCGGGCTTTGGCTTGCATGTCACGCAAACCGAGCACATCCAGACGCGCAGTCTCGGCATGGTCAACACGGTGCTGCAGAACGCCAGCGGCAGCGTGAAGCTCGTGCTCTCGGCGCCCACACCGACCAGCCAGACGACGCAACTGCACCGCTTTGTCGACGTGCACGGCGGCGCGGGCATTCAGCACCTGGCGCTGCGTGTGCCGGCTCTGTTGGCCCACAGCCTGGCGCTCAAACGCCACGATGTGAACTTTGCGGGCTCCATGCCCGAAGTGTTCGATGCCATGCTGGCCCGGATCGGGCACTGCCCGGTCCCGCGCGATGCTGCGCTGGCGCTCGGCATCATGGCCGATCGCGATGCCGATGGTCTGCTGTTGCAGTCCTTCCTGGCGCCGTCTCGCACGGCGGAGCCGGTGTTCTTTTTCGAACTGATCGAGCGCCAGGGCGCACGCGGATTTGGCGCTGCGAACATCCGCGCCCTGTTCGAGGCGGTGGAGCGTGTGCAGGGTGCGCCCGTGGAGGTGGACGAGCCGCAGCGTCAGCCATCCACGGTCTAGCGCCCCGGCGATACACCGCCGCCTGGGCCGTATTCCTCTTTCTTGCTGCAAGCGCTCAGGGACAGCGCAATCAGGATCAGGCCGAGGGGTCGAGTCATGGGCAAATGGAAATGGAACGACGTGAGGCTGTACGCAAAGTCCGGGGGATAGCGTCGCCGCCTAGCGCACACAGCGGAGCAGATTCCCGCCGCCCCGCAGACAAGAAAAAACGCCCGCCGGCAGAACCGGTCGGGCGTTTTTTTCCAGCGTGCAACCGTGGCGTCAGACGCCTTGAGGAACTTCGCGCGCGCCGCGCTTGCGGTCACGCACTTCGGTTTCTTCGTGCACGCTGTCCACCTCGTCCAGATAGCGCGTGTGCCAGCCGCTGACCACGCCCCAGTGGTAGAAGAACAGCGAAAGCACTGCGACGATGCCCATGTCCCAGCCGTAGGGGATGTAGCCGTGGCCGCCGAACTCCGTGCTGCCGCAGTACGACAGCGCTGCGATGGTCGGCAGGTAGGCGATCATCCACCACGCGCCCTTCAACTCCGTCTTGAAGTCGGGCCAGCCGGCCTTGGCCTGGTAGTAGAAGTACACGGGCAGGGCCACCAGCATCAGCACGATGATCTCGCCGGTCAGCGGCCACTTGGCCCAGTACAGGATGAGCGATGCGCACACAAACGCGAACGGCGCGATGAGCGACAGCCCCGGCAGACGCAGCGGACGATGCAGCTGCGGCGACGTGCGGCGCAGCGACATCACGCTGATCGGACCCGTCAGGTACGAGATGACCGTTGCCACCGAAATCACTGCAGCCAGCGCACCCCAGCCGCGGAAGAAGAACAGGAAGATGAACGACACCGCCAGGTTGAACCACATGGCCGGGCGCGACACGCCATACAGCGGATGCACGCGGCCGAAGATGGCCGGCATGGTGTTGTTGCGCTCCATCGCGTAGATCATGCGCGTGGTGGTGGCCATGTACGTACTGCCGGTGCCCGACGGGCTGACGAACGCGTCGATGTACAGCACGAGGGCGAGCCAGTTCAGGTTCAGCGCAATCGCCAGCTGGGCGAATGGCGAGTGGAAGTCAATGCCGTGCCAGCCGTTGACGAGCGACTCAGGCGGCACCGCACCCAGGAAGGCCACCTGCAGCGCCACGTAAATCACCGCGGCCAGCAGGATCGAACCGATCACCGCGATGGGCACGTTGCGGCCCGGGTTGCGCGCCTCGCCCGCCAGGTTGATCGGGCTCTGGAAACCGTTGAACGCAAACACGATGCCGCTGGTGGCGATGGCGGTCAGCACCGCAGACCAGCCGTACGGGGCGAAGCCTTGACCTGCCACATTCGCGCCCGTGCCCGTGCCGAAGTTGCCCGGATGGAAGCCTGCCGCAACCAGCGCCACCGCAGTCGCGGCCGGAATGATGAACTTGAAGATCGTGATGGCGTTGTTCGCCTTGGCAAACACCTTCACGCCCCAGTAGTTCAGCAGGAAGTACACCACGACGAGCACTGCCGACAGGACGAGCCCCGGCGGCGTCAGCTCACCGTGCTGGAAGAGCGACTGCGCCCAGGGCCACGGCCAACTGCTCATGTACTGGATCGAAGCCTCAGCCTCGATGGGAATGACGGTGACGATGGCGATCCAGTTGGCCCAGGCCGCCACGAAGCCCACCAGCGAGCCATGCGAGTAGCGCGCGTAGCGCACCATGCCGCCTGATTCCGGGAACATCGCGCCCAGTTCGGAATACGTCAGGGCAATGGCCAGAATGACGATGGCGCCGATCACCCAGGTGAAGATGGCAGCGGGGCCTGCCACCTTTGCCGCGTGGCCGGCGCCAAACAGCCAGCCGGAGCCGATGATCGAGCCCAAGCCGGTCAACATCAATGCCCAGGCGCCGAGATTGCGTTGTACGTTTTTTTCCAAGAGGAGTCTCCGCCCCGGCGAGTCGGAAGTTCGACAGGGCACCGCGGTTTGCTTACCAGTCCGCTTAGTTCTACCGAGGCGACGCTGTTTGGGCGTCGCCCGCCGTCCTATGTGGTGGGTGTCACCAGCCCAGGACATGCGTGTGCTGGATGATGCGTAGCATCAACCGCACCCGTCCGGCCGCGATGAAAGGCAGAACACGATGTCTGTCTTCCGGGGGGATTCGCGTATAGTCACCGACGACGTTGTGCGGGGTGCCGCACTTGCCGCCCGATTCCGGAGCCCGCAATGGGGCGCAATGATAGCGAAATCGTGAGCGGTTGCACCGCCTTTTTCATCGTTCCACGCAGTTTTTGTCCCCATGGACTCCTCTTTCGCCACTTCGGTTGCACCTGCGTCCCGGGCCCAGTGGCACCGGCGCGTGCTGACGCTGGCGTTTCCCATCGTGCTGGCCAACCTGACCCAGCCGATCCTCTCGGCGGTGGATACCGCCGTGGCGGGGCACTTGCCCGGGCCGGAATACATCGGTGGCGTAGCGCTGGGCGGGGTCTTCTTCAACTTCGTGTTCTGGGGGTTTGGTTTCCTGCGCATGGGCACCACGGGGCTGGTGTCGCAGGCACACGGCGCGGGCGACACGCAGGCGTTGCGGGCGAGCGTGGTGCGCGCACTGCTGCTGGCCTTTGCGATTGGCGTCGCATTGCTGGTGCTGCAGGTGCCGGCGATCCGGATCACGCTGGCGCTGCTCGGTGCGAGCGAATCCGTCACCCGCATGGCCGAGGTGTATTGCCACACACGCATCTGGTCGGCACCGTTTGCACTGGCCAACTATGTGGTGCTCGGCACGCTGCTCGGGCGACAGCAGGTGCGGCGGGCGTTGCTGCTGCAGGTGTTCATCAACGCTGTGAACATGGTCGCGGTGCTGACCCTGGTGTTGGGTGCTGGCATGGGCGTCGCTGGTATCGGCGCCGCCACGGCGCTGGCTGACATTGCCGGGTTTGGGTTGGGAATGTTGTTGCTCTGGCTGCAGCGGCCGATGGGCTTGCCGCCGCTCACCCGCGCCGAACTCCTCGCCCGTGACGCCTGGCGCCGCCTGATGGGGCTGAACACCGATATCTTCCTGCGCACGCTGTGCCTCCTGGCTGCCTTCGGCTGGTTTGCGCATGCCGGCGCCAAGCAGGGCGATGTGGTGCTGGCCGCCAACGCGTTGCTGCTCAATTTCCTGACCTTCATGGCCTACGGGCTGGACGGCTTTGCGCACGCCGCCGAAGCCCTGGTGGGCGCCGCCATGGGCGCGCGGGACCGCGCCGCACTCCGCATGGCGGTTCGCGTGTCAACGTTCTGGTCGGTGCTCGGCGCTGGGCTCTTCGCGGCCGTGTACGCGCTGGCGGGTGCCGGCATCATCGGTGTGCTGACCGATCAGCCTGCGGTGCGTGAAGCTGCGCGTCACCATCTGGTGTGGGCGGCGCTGCTGCCGATCGTGTCGGTATGGGGCTTCCAGTTTGACGGCGTGTTCATCGGCGCGACGCGCACGCGTGAACTGCTGGTGACGATGGCCGTGGCGGCTGCCGCGTTCTGGGGCTTGTCAGTCACACTGCAGCCGCTGTGGGGCAACCACGGGCTGTGGTTGTCGATGCTGGGGTTCATGGCGCTGCGCGGGCTGATGCTCGGGATGCTGCTGCCGCGCGTGTGGCACGCGCCTGAACTGCAGGCAGCCTAGGCAGCGTCGATCTGCAACGTCTACTGGGCGTATTCGACCACCAGCAACGCCGTCGCCACCGTCTTGCCGGCGTTCGAGATGGCGTGCTGCACATCCACCGGATAGCGCGCCGATTCCCCGTGCCGCACCTTCTTCTCGCTCGGGCCGGATTGCACCGTCACCGTGCCGCTCAACACAGAGATGTGCTCCTTCGAGCCCAGCTCGTGCGGCTCTGACGCCAGCACGCCGCCAGGCTGGATCGCCAGTTCATACCATTCGAAGCGCGCTGCCAGGTCGACGGGGCCAAGAATCTTCAATTCGCACTTGCCATCCGGGCTTTTGATGACTGGGATGGAGTGAGCGGGAATCACCGTCACCGCAGGCGCTGCATCGGCCGCGCCTTCGGGCGACAGAAAATCGGCCAGCCCCACGCCAAGCGCGGTGGCCAGCCGCCACAGCACCGCGACGGTCGGGTTGGCCAGATTGCGCTCGACTTGAGACAGCATGGATTTGGACACGCCCGCGCGCCGCGACAATTCATCGAGCGACAGCTTGCGTGCCTGACGCAGCGCCTGCAGCTTGGCGCCAACGGCGGGCGGGCCGTCGGCAAGGACATCGGTGGCGGGGGCTTGTGCCATCGGTTGGTATCTTGTAAATTGAACAACTTATTCGATATATCGAACTTGTTCGGTTTATCGATCAACGCAGTCTACAGGAGCAGCACCATGGGGACAACGCAAGCCAGCGCTTCCGCCGACGCCTTCTACGCGCACATCCGCCGCGAACTGGACGCCATCGAGGAAGCCGGTCTCTACAAGACCGAGCGCATCATCACCTCGCCGCAGGGCGCTGTGATCCGCACGGCTTACGGCAAGGAGGTCATCAACCTCTGCGCTAACAATTACCTCGGTTTGTCGTCGCACCCGGAGGTGCTGAAGGCTGCGCACGAGGCGCTCGACTCGCATGGCTTTGGCCTCAGCTCGGTGCGCTTCATCTGCGGCACGCAAGATCTGCACAAGACGCTGGAAGCGCGGCTGGCGAAGTTTCTCGGCACGGAAGACACGATCCTCTATGGCTCGGCGTTCGATGCCAACGGCGGCTTGTTCGAAACGCTGCTGGGCGCTGAAGACGCGGTCATCAGCGATGAGCTGAACCACGCGTCCATCATCGATGGCATCCGCCTGTGCAAGGCGCAGCGTTATCGTTACAAGCACAACGATCTGGACGACCTGCGCGCGCAATTGCAAGCCGCTGACACGGCGGGCGCACGCTTCAAGCTGGTGTTTACCGACGGCGTGTTCTCGATGGACGGAACCATCGCACGGCTGGATGAGATCCGCGCCATCTGCGATGAGTTCGGCGCGCTGCTGGGCATTGACGAATGCCACGCCACGGGTTTTCTCGGCAAGCGCGGCCGCGGTTCGCACGAACACCGTGGCGTGTTCGGCAAGATCGACATCATTACCGGCACGCTTGGCAAGGGCTTGGGCGGTGCGTCAGGCGGTTTCACGAGCGCGCGCAAGGAAGTGGTGGCACTGCTGCGCCAGCGTTCGCGGCCGTATCTGTTCTCGAACACGGTGGCCCCGTCCATTGTCGGGGCCACCATCAAGGTGCTCGATTTGCTGGAAGCCGACACCGCGCTGCGTGACAAGCTCGAAGAGAGCGCGCTGTACTTCCGCCGCAAGATCGTCGAACTGGGTTTCGATATCAAGCCGGGCGACCATCCCATCGTGCCGATCATGGTGTACGACGCGCAGAAGGCGCAGGCGTTGTCCAAACGCCTGCTGGAGCTGGGCGTGTACGTGGTCGGCTTCTTTTACCCCGTGGTGCCGAAGGGGCAGGCGCGCATCCGTGTGCAGATCAGCGCAGTGCACGAGCGCGCGCAACTCGATACGGCGCTCAAGGCGTTCGAAACCGCTGGCAAGGAACTGGGGATCATCTGATGAGCACTGGCACCGGCGCGAATCTGGGAACGGCACCGCGCATCCTCATCATTGGCGCCAACGGGCAATTGGGCACGGAGCTGGCGGCTGCGCTGGCCGAGCGCTACGGCACTGGCAACGTCGTGACAAGCGACATGGTGCCCCGCGGCCGCCACCCGCAGATCCGCCACGAAACGCTGGATGTGACGGATCGCGGCCAACTGCGCGAGATCATCGAGCGCCACGGGATCACGCAGATCTATCACCTGGCGGCGGCGCTGTCGGCCGCGGCGGAGCAATCGCCCACATGGGGCTGGGCGCTCAACATGAATGGCCTGCTCAACGTGCTGGAGGCCGCGCGCAATCATCGGCTCGAGCGCATCTTCTGGCCCAGCTCTATCGCCGCGTTCGGGCCCACCACGCCTGCGGACAACACGCCGCAGAGCACAATCATGGAGCCCAGGACCGTCTACGGCATTTCCAAGCTGGCGGGAGAGGGCTGGAGCCGCTGGTATTTCGAGCACCACGGCGTGGACGTGCGCAGCCTGCGTTATCCGGGCTTGATCTCGTACAAGACCGCGCCGGGCGGCGGCACGACGGACTACGCGATCGACATCTTCCATTCGGCCGTCAAGGGCGAGCGTTATACGTGCTTCCTTGAGCACGACGAGGCGCTTCCCATGATGTATATGCCCGATGCCGTGCGCGCCACCATCGAGTTGATGGAGGCACCGGCCGAACGCATCACCGAGCGCGGCAGCTACAACCTGGCCGGCGTGAGCTTTACGCCTGAGCAACTGGCGGCCGAGATCCGCCGGCATCGTCCGTCGTTCGAGGTGGCGTATGCGCCGGATTTCCGCCAGGCGATCGCGGCCAGCTGGCCCAATTCCATCGACGATTCGGTGGCCCGGCGCGACTGGGGCTGGAAGGCGGAATACGGCGTGGCTGAGATGACGGCCGACATGCTGCAGAACCTGGCGCACTTGGCCGCGCACCCCGCCTGAGCAATTTCAGTCGGGGGAATTGCGGGCGTTGCACGGCGCTGTTTTCTGTTTCGCTTCGATCGGTTGTGTTCAACAATGCAGCATGGCCATCACTTCTCGTCCCTGCCGCATGCCCCGTTCGACGCCCGACCCCGCGCCGCGTCATCGCGACGACCCCCTGCCCGCCAAGCGCACATGGTGGGTGCCGGTGCTGCGCATGTCGGTGGCTGCAGGCGTGGTGGCGGCAATTCCGCATACGTCGATCCAGCTTCCGTTTGCTGACGGTGCGTGGATGTTGCATACGGCCGCCGCGCTCATCTTCATGGTGGGCGCCATCGACAGCCTTTTCCTCTTTGCCATGCGTCATAAGCCCTGAGCGGCGCATCGGTCATTCAAACATCGCCGCGCTGCCGGTGATGTGCTCTTTGCCGCCCTCGCCCGGTAAGTTTTAAAACAGGTTGTAAAAACGTTCAGTGGACAGCCGATGGCATGACGGCGTCTGTCGTCACACCCCGAGGGTTCGTAACTAAATCGTTACAGAAATGCCTCAATTTGCGGCGCCGCATCAATCCATGCGATGGGCCTGCGATCCTTTGCCACAGCGGGTTTTCCTCCGCTTCTGCACCCCGCCGGTTGTGCCACAAGTGTAAGCAGATGTTGCGCTGCACGGAGGTGGCCCGATGCTTGCTCTATGTCGTGCGGTCACTCTGTATGTGCAAGGCAGTTCCGCCACATGCAGAACACGTTTTTCCAAATAAGCGAATCCGGAACCGGGTTGGTCCCCACGGTCTCACGGTCCCACGGCATTCGCACTTCGCTTCTCCAGTGCCGGCACATCGCCGGTGGCAGGGCGCTTCTCTCGGACGGTCCCGGGGTTTCGACGGTCATGTGCGTGCTCGCCCGCAGCGGCTGGCCTGCGCGCGCTCGGCCGGAATCGCTTCACAAGAAAACGAGGAAACCATGAAAGCAGTCCTGCTGGAGAATCATCCGTTGCTGCGAGCCGGACTTGCGCAGTTGCTCGCGCATCCCACCCTCGGTTTGGAGGTCGTTGCCCCGGCATTGCCTGCCCGCAGCTCTGGGGAATTACACGCCTGCGACGAGCGGGCCGACCTGCTCGTTATCGGTCTGGACGAGGCCGATGGCCCGACAGACGCCGGCCAGTTCGCCGCCCAGTTGCGCGAGGCCATCGACGCGAGCGAGGCCAGCCACGTGGTGCTGTTGGCCGCCAGCCTGTCTGCTGAACAAGCGCACGTCGCCATGACGTGCGGTGTGGACGCCTATTGCGCCAAATCGCAATCGCCGGAAGTCTTGCTGGCCACGCTGCGGCTCGTGCTGGCCGGCGGTCAGTCCTATCCGGCGCTGATGCCACGTGCCGCCAGTGCGGCCATGCCGATGCTCTCGCTCGAGGCATCGGAAGCAGCGCAGCGGCTCAATGTGTCGCTACGCCAGTACGAAGTGCTGGTGCTGCTGTCGCGCGGCCACTCCGTCAAAGGTGTCGGCCGCCTGCTGGGCATTTCGGAAGCCACCGTCAAAACGCACGCGTGCACGCTGTATCGGCGCCTGAACGTGCGCAACAAGAGCGAAGCGGTCTACGCCGCCATGCGCCTGGGTATTCCGCTGGAGTTGCAGGCCGGGCCTGCCGCCACGACCAGCGCTGCATCTGCGCAGACATCCGTCCAGGTGTCTGGCGATGTGCAAGACGCCGACGTGTTCGTGCAAACCGCTGCACGCGCACCGAGTCCGTTCCAGGCCCGCACGCCGGCCCGAGACGCGGTGATGGCGTCTTCGTCCCCCCAGATGGGGGCGCCCGAGCGGACGAATGCGTCGGTGAACGCATCGGCCACTGAACTGGGCGCCGAATCCCGCTGGGCCGCCATGACGCGGGCCTTTGGAGGCGTGACGCCTGCCAAGCCGATGCGCGCCCCGGTGCGCACCGCCAACGGTACGGCGCGCCTCGGCTGACTCAGCCCAGGCACCTCTTCATGCAATGCGGATGTCGTGCGCCTGCACGGGCCGCCCACTGGACATGACAACAATGACAATGTACGAGCCACTTTCCTGGCGCCTGCCGGCCGAGCGCACCCGCGCGGCTGTGGCATGGCATCCCCGCCGCTGCGCGATTGCTGCCGCCACCGTTATGGTGGTCGGTACGGTGCCCATGATCGCGCACGCCGCGACCGACGTTGCTTCCAGCGCGGCCACGCGTCGCCTGATCGACACACAGTTGGCCGACGCGGCGGGCAAGGGCCCGGCCACCTCTGCATCTACATCTACCACCGTCATCGTCGGCGGTGACGATCTGCCGGCGTCTCCCGCCAGCACGCTTCTGGTTGCTCAACAGGCGGTGCCGGCCGATGCGTCCGTGACGACATTGCCCGCGGCAACGGCACCCGCCACCACATCGCCGATGCCTGCCGTTCAGGCCGCACCGCCTGCCTCGCCACCCGCGCCGTCGTCACCCACGGTGATCCTGCCGCCGGGTGCGCCTGCACCCGCTACGGCTGCACAGGCCCCGGCCGCGCCTTCCGGCCGGAGCGCAGAGGGCCCGGGCGCGCTCGAACCGCTGCAGGTATCGCCGGAGGCGGCCAATGCGGCGGCCACCCACGCCGCCGGCAATGCCCCCGATAACGCCCCCGTCGGCCCGATGCCGACCGACCGCCAGGCCTTTCACGATGAGGTCATGCGTGAGTCGCGCGAAGGTGCCGCCACGCTGGCGCAAGAGCACCTGCGCGAGCATCCGGACTGGTTCAAGGAAAGCGAATCGTGGCACGTCGACCATGCCGCCGCCGCACAGCGCATCCGCTGGGGGCGCCAGCAGTTGAAGGTCATCAACGGACCGGAACGCTTCGTGATCATCGATCAGGCGGTGGCCGAGATCGAAGCGCTGCTCAAGAAGGTGCCCGATACGCCGGAGAACGCGGAGTTCCGCCAGGAAATCGTGGCGGATGAAGTGGTGGCTCTGTCCTCGCGCGGGCGCATGAAAGATGCCGTCAAGCGCTACGAAGCCATGTCGCAGACCGGCAAGGTGCCGGCCTATACGCGTGTGGCCGCGGGGGATGCCTATGCGTATCTCGATACGCCGGACAAGGCTGCCGACGCCTACGCCCGCGCGCTCAAGGATGCCGGCCCCGGCGAGATCGAAACCGGTGACGTCCAGGAAGGCCTGTTCTACGCCATGCTCGATACGGGCCGCTTTGAAGAAGCGCGCGCGCTGCTCGACAAGATGAAGGCCGACAATCCGGAATATGTACGCCTGGCGCCGGAAGCCGGTACGCCCAATCCCGATTACTCACGCATCAAGCGGCTGGAAGCGCAGTACCTGATCCTGACGGGCCGCACGCACCAGGGCATTGCCGAGCTGGACAAATGGCGCCACGAGGCGCCGTTCGCCGCCTCGCTCGTCAGCGCTCGTGCCGACGGCGCGATGGTGCAGACCGAGCCGTACCGCTCGCGCGACATGTACAAGACGGCGCTTGCCGAGCACCCGGACGACTTGAGCGTGGTGGCCGGCTATGGCCGTGCATCGCTGGCCGTGGACGATCTGAAGACGGCCAAGGATGTCGCCAACGGGTTGGACGAACGCTTTCCCGAGAACGGCTCGGTGCGTGCGCTGCGCAAGGATCTGGACGTCTACCAGAGCCCGCAGCTGATCATTGAATCCACGGCGGACAAGGGTAATTCGGTGTTCGCCAACAACGAGTACGGCATCAGCACCAAGGCCTACAGCGGGCCGTTTGCCGATCACTACCGGCTGTTCTTCCACAACTTTGCGGGCCGTGCCCAGTTCGACGGTGCATCGCAAAGCCGCGTGCGCAACGGCGCGGGCCTGCAGTGGTTCGACACCGGCGTCGAAGTGAACGGCGAGGTGCACCAGTCCGTCGGTGCCGCCGGCAAGACCGGCGGCACCCTGGATGCGACGTGGATCCCGAGCGACCACTGGAAAGTGTCGGGCCTGATTACCAACGATGACCTGGAGGTCCCCTACAAGGCCTACCAGGTGGGGGTGACCGGCAAGACCGTCAGCGGCAACGTGCGCTACACGTGGGACGAAACCCGCTATGCATCGCTCACGTACGGGGTGTCGCGCTACACCGACGACAACCTGCGCCAGCGCTGGGCTGCGAATTTCTATCAGCAACTGTTCGTGTCTCCGCGCCACACCGTGGGTGTGCTGCTGGGTGCCGACACCAGCAGCAACAGCATGACGGGCCTGAACTACTTCAGCCCCTCACGCGATTACAGCGGCACGGCCACCGCCATCTGGTCGTGGACGCCATGGCGCTACGCCGACAAGTCGTTCACGCAGCGCGTGTATCTCACGGGCGGCCTGTACAACCAGCAGTCCTTCGGCAGCAGCCCGATGGTCGAAGCGCGGCTGGAACATGTTTGGCAGATCAATCGCAAGACGCAGGTTTCCTACGGCATCGGCTTTGGCCGCCATCGTTATGACGGCCAGCCCGAGAACCGCAAGTTCCTGTACCTGAACCTCAACATTCCGCTGTGAAGCCCATGCAAGCTCTCCGACAACCGTCATTGCGACGATTCTTCGCCTGGATGGCATTGACCGTGATGCTGGCACTCGTGGGCGCCGTTCACCCTGCCGGCGCCGTACAGGTGGACTTTCTGCCCAAGCCCGATCCGGATGATGGCAAGACGTTCCGCGTGCTCTGCTTTCACGACATCCGCGACAACCTGCGCGCCAGCTTCGAGACATTGCCCGATGCGTTTGCCGTCGATACCAAGATGCTGACGAACATGTTCAGCTGGATCCAGGACAACGGCTACCACCCGGTCACGCTGGCGCAGATTGACGAGGCGCGCCGCGGCGGCAAGCCACTGCCCAAGCGCCCGATCCTGCTGACGTTCGATGATGGCTACGAAAGCCATTACACCAAGGTCTTCCCGCTGCTCAAGCAGTTCCGCTTTCCCGCCGTGTTCGGTCTGGTGACGGAGTGGACCAACGCCCCGCCGGGCGCGAAGATCAAGCTGTCGGACAAGCAGATCGTGCCGCGGGACTTCTTCATGAACTGGAACCAGATCCGCGAGATGCAGGCGTCGGGCCTGGCGGATTTCGCGACGCACACGCAGGACATGCACCACGGCGCACTGGGCAACCCGCAGGGCAATGAGATGCCGGCGGCCAGCACGCACGAATACTTGCGCAACCTCGGCCGTTACGAAACCGATGATGAGTACCGCAAGCGCGTGCGCGACGACCTGCAGCGCAGCGTCGACCTCATCCAGAAGAACCTGGGCACCAAGGTGCAAACCGTGGTGTGGCCCTACGGCGCGCACAACCTGATGCTCGATCAGGAAGCGGCCAACGTGGGCCTGAAGTACATGCTCACGCTGGAGCCGGGTCCGAACACGCCAGACGTGCCCCTGACCGCGATCCGCCGAAGCCTGATGGGCTACGACACCAACACCGGCGACCTTGAGCGCTCGCTGCGCGAGCCCGTGACGCACCACGGCGAGATCAACCCCGTGCAGCGCGTGGTGCAGGTCGACATGGACTACATCTACGACCCGGACCCGAAGCAGCAGGAAGCCAACCTCGGCAAGCTGATCGACCGCATCAAGGACCTGGCGCCGCGCGTGGTGTACCTGCAGGCCTTCGCCGATCCGAAGGGCAACGGCGCCGTGGACGCGGTGTACTTCCCGAACCGGCACATGCCGATGCGTGCGGACCTGTTCTCGCGCGTGTCGTGGCAACTGAAGACACGTGCGAAGGTGGAGGTGTACGCCTGGCTGCCGATGCTGTCGTACAAGCTGCCGGCCAACAACCCCGCTGCCACGCACCTCGTGCAGTCGTTGCCCGGCGCGCCGCAGAAGCCGGGTACGGTCAAGCCGCCTCGGCTGTCGCCGTTCGATCCGCAGGCGCGCCAGATGATCCGCGACATCTATGAGGACCTGGCCAAGAACTCGATCATCGACGGTGTGCTGTTCCACGACGATGGCGTGCTCGACGACTACGAAGATGCCAGCCCCGCCGCCCTCAAGGCCTACGAGGCCATGGGCCTGCCCGGCGACATCAGCAAGATCCGCCAGTCGCCCGAGCTGATGCAGAAGTGGTCGCGGGCCAAGACGGCTGCGCTGATCTCGTTCTCGAAAGAGCTGATCGCGGTGGCGCAGGGCTATCAGAACGGCCGCGACATGCTGACCGCACGCAACATCTTTGCGGGCCCGGTGCTCGATCCGAAGGCCGAGACGTGGACGGCGCAGAACTACGACGACTTCCTGGAGGCGTACGACTACGTGGCGCTGGAAGCCATGCCTTACATGGAAGAGGCTAAAGATCCGAAAGACTGGATGAAGAAGCTGACGGCCGCCGTGGCCAAGCACAAGGATGGCCTGAAGAAGACGATCTTCGAGTTGCAGGCGGTGGACTGGCGCAGCCAGGACAAGCCGATCCCGACGGCGGAATTGCGTGACCAGATGCGCGCGCTGCGCGCGGCCGGTGCCCTCAACTACGGCTACTACCCCGACGACTTCATCGCCGGCCGGCCCGATACCGAGGTGCTGCGCGATGTGATGTCGCTCAAGACGTATATCGAGACACGCAAGCCGCCAGGCGGCAACGCGGCAAGCGTCGAGAAGCTCAACAGCAGCACCGCGCCGCAGAGCCAGCCGCCAAAGGCCGGCGAGGCACCTGCAGACAAGAAGCCCGCGACAACGGAAGCGGCAGCGCCGGCCCACACCATCAAGGCGGGAGGCTGAGATGGTGGACGCACTCATTGCCAAGCGCTGGATCTCCGGCTTTGTTTTCTACTACCCGTTCTTCATGTCGTATTTCTGGATGATCGGGGGGCTGCTGCATTACTTCCTGCTCGAGCGCGGCACACACAAGGTGAAGCATCCGCTGGCGCTGCTGGGGGTCAAGAGCTACCCCAAGGTCTCGATCATCGTGCCTTGCTACAACGAAGAGGCGAATGTGCGCGAGGTGATCAGCCACCTCGTGCGCATGCGATATCCGAACTACGACATCATCGCCGTGAACGACGGCAGCTCCGACCGCACCGGAGAACGCCTCAACGAACTGGCTGCGGAATACCCGCAGCTGGTGGTGATCCACCAGTCGTCGAACCAGGGCAAGGCCATCGGCCTCACCACCGCCGCAAAGGTGACCGATGCCGAGTATCTGATGTGCATCGATGGCGATTCGATCCTGGATGTGGACGCGATTGCCTGGATGATCCGCCACCTGATGGAAAACCCGACCATCGGTGCCGTGACCGGCAACCCGCGCATCCGCACGCGTTCGACCTTGCTCGGTCGCATGCAGGTGGGCGAGTTCTCGTCGATCGTGGGGCTGATCAAGCGGACGCAGCAGATCTATGGGCGACTGCTGACGGTGTCGGGCGTGGTCGTGATGTTCCGCAAACACGCTATCGAGGATGTCGGCTACTGGAGCAACGACATGCTCACCGAAGACATCGACATCAGCTGGAAGCTGCAGGTGGGTGGCTGGATGATCCGTTACGAGCCGCGCGCGCTGTCGTGGATTTTGATGCCCGAGACCTTCCGCGGCCTGTACAAGCAGCGCCTGCGCTGGGCAAAGGGCGGCATCCAGGCGCTGATCAAGTACGCACCGGCGATGGCGAGCCTGCGTCAGTCGATGATGTGGCCGATCTTCTTCGAGTACGCACTGTCGGTGGTGTGGGCGTACAACATGCTGATCGTCATCGCGTGGTCGGTGGTCGGCTTCTTCATCACGCTGCCGCCTGAATGGCGTATGGAAGCGCTCCCGCGCTGGCACGGCACGTTGCTCTTCATCACGTGCGTGCTCCAGTTGCTGGTTGGATGCTTTATCGACCGCCGCTACGACGACAACATCCTGCGCTACTTCATTGACACCGTCTGGTATCCGGTGGCGTTCTGGATCCTGAATCTTGTCACCACGGTGATCGGCTTTCCAGCCGTCGCCTTCCAGCGTACGCGTGCCCGTGCCCGCTGGACCAGCCCTGACCGGGGCATCCAACAACAACAGGGGAATTCGCCATGACCATGCTTGTCATTGATGTTTCGCGAAACTCGATCCGACAGTCGTTCTCGGATAAGGGTGTCGTCGGTACCTTGCACCACGTGCTGTGGTTCCGCATTTTCCGGCCGGTACTCGTGATCTCGATCTGGGGACTGCTGGGGCTGTACGTGGGCTACTCCATCAGCAGCGTCGGCCCCAGCGGTCTGCCATTCGAGCAACTTCGCATGTACGGCAACATCATCGCCGGCATGGGTGGCGTGCTGGTGGTGTGGATGATCCTGTCTCGGCTGGACCGCGCCGTTCGACGCAAGATCGCCCGTACGCCGGCTGTGCCGACGGCATCGGCGGGCGCCACCGTCCGTGCGTCGCGCGGGGCGCTGCACGGACAGCAGCAACCCGCCTGGCAGCGCCCACGCAACACGCGTCTGCTGGTGGTCGACCACGACGACGACGGCGATATCACGCACGTGCGTTCGTGGCAGGAATGGGCAGGCCGCCCGGCTCCTGCTGGCACCGCGACGCCGCCCACGCCGTTCACCCGCAGCCCGGAATACGACCCCGACGAGCCGGTGCTCGGCTCCCGCCCTGTCGGCGAGGCGATCGTGCTGGAGACACTCGACCGCGCAGAGCCTTCGCTGGCAGGTTCGGATGCGCCTGCCCAGCCGCCGCGTGACGTCGCGAAGGCCGTGGATTCGATCACGGCGGACGCCGCAGGCTTCCATCGCTTCGGCTATCGCGGCCGTCTGGGCCGTAGCGATTGGGTTGAGCCGACCTCGCACGAATCGGCCGCGCAGACGTACGCAATGCGCCCCGGCATGGCCCGCTATTACGGCAGCGTGACAGCCGTGGTGCATGGCCGTGCTGCAGTGCAGGCGGCCGACCGCGCGACGGAACACCACCGTACGTGGCATGCATTTGGTGCGCATGCGCAAGTGGAGGATCCGTATGCACGGCTCCAACGTGCCGAGCACATCGACCCGCTGCACGGCTTCGGCCGTCGCGGCAACGTCGTCGCCAACGACGCGTAAGGTCCAGTCCGAGCGCATTGCTCAGCGCCCCGGTGACGCGAGCCACCGGGGCGCTTTCTTTTGCACAATTGACTTAGCGCAAACGGACGAGGGACGTTTTTTCTGCAATGCGCAATCGTTGCCGCCCGTGCGCTGCACCGCACGGCAAACGGTTGGCCCAGAGCCATCGGCGACGCGGCCGGTAACACTGGTGGGAGAAACGTCCCATTGCCCTCTTGAATGCCGCTGCGCGGATGCCTATGCTGGCTTCTCCTGCAAGCTCAGTTGCTCTCTCCCGATTTCTCGGCGGCTCTTGCAGTGCTCATGGTGTCAGTGAAAACCAAGCCCGCCCACCCGCACGGATTGCGTGCGACGGCCAACAGACAAGCTGGAGCCGACTGTGCTGAGTCCCCATGAATTTGCTGTCTTGCTTCTCGTCAACGACGGTGCAGAATCCGATGACCTCGACCGCGCCGACGTCGAAGCGCTCATCGAACGTCAGCTCGTGACACTGGAGCGCCGAGGCCCCGATCATTGCTATGCCCGGGTGACTCTCCAGGGCTATGCGCTGCTCAAGGCATCCGGGCACGTTCGCAGCGGCGGCCGCCGCGCGGTGGCGGTGTCGCATTAAACAATCCGCCGCGATTCACGCGTGCTGTGAGATCGCCGTGGCGATGACGGTACATACCGTCAGCCTCCGCCTATCCCCTGAATGATCTTGCCGCTGCCCTCGCACGACGGGCACGGCCTGCCGTCCTCGCGCTGGCCCGTTCCGTTGCACTCGGGGCAGACCGCTTCGCCGCTGCCGGGCGCGCCCGGCGCCGCTTCGTCGCCGGGTGCGGCGGGTGCGGGCGGCGTGCCGGGAATTGGGTTTTCGTTGTTCACGTGTCCTCCTGTCTGGCACGGGTCTGAACAGCCCTGCGCAGAAATCGTGCCGCTTCCGGAACGGTCGCGAACGGGAATCGCCCTTGCTTGATGCTGCGCTCAAGCGGGCCGGCGTTCGGCCTGCTCCTCAATCAAGGAGCCGCTCGTGGCAGACGACGATTTTTTCAAGGCCCGCCGCAAGGTCATGCAAGGCGCGACCGCAGCGCTTGCAGCCGCCGTAACAACGCCCGCGCTGGCGCAATCACAATCGCAGCCTGGCGCCGCAGCCGGCACTGCACCCGCCAAGGGCGGCGTGCAGGACCCGCGCCCCCTTTACCCGCATCCCCCGTTTCCGGTGCAATCCCAGCCCTGGCCGGGCCTGGCCGCGCGCATGACGCCGCGGCCCGATCATGGAGAACGTAGCTACCGGGGCAGTGGCCGCCTTGCTGGGCGGCGGGCGCTCATCACCGGCGGCGATTCAGGCATCGGCCGTGCGGCGGCCATCGCTTTTGCGCGCGAAGGGGCAGACGTCGCCATCAACTATCTGCCACAGGAAGAGGAAGACGCACGAGAAGTGGTGGAGCTGATTCGCGTGGCGGGCCGCAAAGCCGTCGCGCTGCCCGGCGACATTCGCGACGAAGCGTTTTGCAAGTCGTTGGTCGACAAGGCTGTCAGTGCGCTCGGCGGCTTGGACATCCTCGTCAACAACGCGGGGCGGCAGCACAGCTACGACTCCATCCTCGACATCACGACGGAAGCGTTCGACTGGACGCTCAAGACGAACGTCTACGCGCTCTTCTGGATCACCAAGGCGGCCATTCCGCACATGCCGGCCGGTGCGGCCATCATCAACACGGCATCGGTCAACGCATATGACCCTTCTGAAAACCTGCTGGACTATGCGTGCACGAAAGCTGCGATCGCCAACTTTACAAAGGGCCTGGCCAAGCAGATGGCCAAGCGCGGCATTCGCGTCAACGCCGTGGCGCCCGGCCCGTTCTGGACGCCCCTGCAAGTCAGCGGTGGGCAGACGGAAGCCAACCTGAAGGAGTTCGGGGCGAAAACGCCCATGGGCCGCCCGGGCCAGCCGGCAGAAATTGCCACCGTGTATGTGCAGCTGGCCAGCAGCGAGTCGAGCTATGTGACCGGGCAGGTCTATGGCGCCTCGGGCGGCAACGGCCAGCCTTGAACGCCTGCCCGCCGATGGTCAGGGGTGGGTTGCAGGAATGTTGGGCGGGCTGGCCGGCGGACGCTCGCGCCCCTGCGGGCTGCCGCCGGCCGATCTGTCCTTGACCACGTTGCCGTTGGTGTCCTGGTGCGAGGTGGAGCCTGTGCGCGGTACGTATTCGCCGGTAGGGTTGGCGTGGTCGTTGCGCGTGCGGTTGCGCGTGGCATCGCGCCCCGTGGGGCTGTCGGTCCGGCTCGTGGTACCGGTGGCGGTGCTGCTGTCTGGATGGGCTGCGGGTGCGTTGTCGCTGCTGCCGGACTGTCCGCCCGTTGCTTGGGCGAACAGGAGCCCGCTGCCGAGCGCCATGAACACGGCTGCCGCCGCGCACAACGCACGGGCCGAATAGGTGGTGCGATTCATCATCGTCCTCTTGTGAAGTGTCAATGTCGGTTCCCGTGACGCAACTCACGCGCCCGTGCCGCTAGCTGTCGGCGGCCAGCCGCCGCGCATGTCGGAGGGCAGTCACGATGGCGAGATAGGCGTGTTCCCGAGCGGCGGGGTCCGGCGCGCGAAGTGCGTAAGACGGATGCCAGGTCGCCAGCACCGTGCGGCCGTCATGTCGGACGGGTTTGTTGAAGTGGTCCTGCAGGCGCGCATGCGCATCGTCGAGCAGGGCTTTCAACGCAGTCGCACCCAGCGCCACCACCACGACAGGCGCCTCCTGCTGCAGTTCGCGCTCGAGCCAGTACATGCACGCTTGCACCTCGCGCTGGCCGGGTGTCTTGTGCAGGCGCCGCTTGCCGCGCATCTCCCATTTGAAGTGCTTGACTGCATTGGTGATGAACACGTCGTCCCGCGGGATACCGGCGTCTTCCAGTGCGCGGTCGAGCAACTTTCCGGCGGGGCCAACAAACGGTTTGCCGGCCAGGTCTTCGCCGTCGCCGGGCTGTTCGCCGACGAGCATGATGCGGGCGCGCCGCTTGCCTTCGCCGGGTACGGCTTGCGTGGCGTGGCGCCAAAGGTCGCACCGGCGGCACGCGTCGAGCGACCCGGGCTGCTGAGTCGGGTCGGTCTCGTCTGCTTGTGGGGAGGCGGGCGGCTTTTTCATCGGCGGGGTTCAGCTGTGCAAACCGCAGCAACGGCGATGCCAGGCTCCTGGAACGCCGGTTGCGTGGACAGTCGGTCTGCCAGACACGTCGCACCAATTGCCGGAGCCGGCCCATGCATGAGCCATTTGAGTCGTACCTGATGTACTTCCTGATTCCGCTATGGGTGGCGGCCGGGGTGGCGGACTGGTGGTGCCACCGTGCCACCCGCATTGAACGAACCTCCGGTGCCAAGGAGTCGTTGCTGCACCTGTTGATGCTTGCGGAGATGGGCGTGCCCGTGCTGACAGCGCTGTTCCTGCAGATCAATGCGCTGGTGCTCGTGGTGATGGCCGTCGCCTATGTCGTGCATCAGGCCACCGCCATGTGGGATGTCAGCTATGCGGTATCCCATCGCACCGTGAAACCATTCGAGCAGCACGTGCACAGCTTTCTCGAGATGATCCCGCTCATGGCGCTGTCGGTGGTTGCACTGTTGCACTGGAACGAAGTGCTTGGCCTGTTCGGTATGGGGTCCGCATCGCCCGATTTTTCCCTGCGTTGGAAAGAGCCGCCGCTGCCTTGGGACTATGTCGCGACCGTTTTGTCGATCTTCGTGGCGCTGGAGCTGTTGCCGTACGCGGAGGAGCTTGTACGTTGCCTGCGGCATCGGCGCGCTGCGCCCCTGGTTGCCGGGCAACGACGCGTTTAAGGAGGATTTTTTGGAAGCAGCATCGAATGTTCCATCGGACCGGCGCCGCCGGCTGGGCAACTGGCTGCCTGACGGCGAAGAGCAGTTGGCCGCATTCCGCACCGAACTGGTCGCGCAAGCGCTGTCACGCCCATCGAAGACGCCCCTGGTGGAGGCTGTGCGTGCGCTCGCCAACCTGATCGATAGCGAGCCCGTGTTGCGCATGCATCTTGCGCGTGCCATCGACGAAGCGAGGGACCGCGGATACGAGCTCGGCTACAGGGACAGCACGGAATTGCTGCTCGCCATCGACCATATCGTTACGTGCGCACCGCGCTTCAACGAGAAGGCGCTGGTGATCTGTCCACTGAACGCGTTGCTCGACTGGCCCATGTGCATGCCCTCCGGCTACGCGCTGTTCCGTGATCGGCGCTTCAACGATGCATTGAAGGCAGTGCTCAATGGCTGGAGTGCCTTCCTCAGCGGCCCGCATTCGCGTGCCTACCTGAACACGAACGAACCGGATGGCTGGTTCAGCGCCGAAGCGACGCGCCGCATCGGCATGGACGAGTTTCTGTGCGATCCGTCGCTGCCGTATTGGGGCTTTAGCTCGTGGAACGACTTCTTTACGCGCCGCTTGCGTGCCGGTATGCGCCCGGTCGCGGGGGAGGACGACAACAAACTGATCGTCAGCGCGTGCGAGGCCGCACCCTACAACATCAGCCACGATGCGCGCTATGAAGACGCGTTCTGGATCAAGGCACAGCCGTATTCATTGCGTGACGTCTTCGGGTCGAGCAAGGCCCACTTGGCGGAGCGGTTTGCCGGCGGCAGCGTGTATCAGGCATTCCTCAGCGCCTACAACTACCACCGCTGGCATGCGCCGGTTTCCGGCACCATCGTCGATACCTATCACGTGGAGGGCACGTACTACTCGTGCGCGGAATCGGAAGGCGCGGACCAGGAAGGGCTCAACGATTCGCAAGGCTACAGCGTTGCCGTAGCCGCACGCGCGATCATCACCATCGCGTGCGACGACCCGGCGATCGGCACCGTGGGCTGCGTCTTCGTCGGCATGGCGGAGGTGTCGTCGTGCATGATCGACGTCACGCCAGGCCAGCATGTCTGCAAGGGCGAGGAGCTGGGCTTCTTCCAGTACGGCGGGTCGACGTATTGCCTGTTCTTCGAACCCGGCGTGGTGGACGCGTTTGTCGTGCAGCCGCCGTTTTCGCACGATACGCCGCCATTGCGCGTCAACGCTGCGCTGGCGCGTGCCCGGTAGCGCCAGCGTCCGATCGCGGCCTGCATCGGGATCAGGCATCGACCTCGGCCAGTGCCTTGAGCCCGACGGAAAGCATTGCCAGGTCGGCTGACCCCGCCGCGACCTGATCGGCAATCACACGGTTGTAGCGTGCCAGCGCTTCCTGGCGTTTCGTTCGCCAAGTGTCGATCAGGGCCTCCGCGCTCGCGCCGGGGGCTGCATCTTGCAACACCGATTGCGTCAGACGGCGCCGCAGTTGCCCCAGCTCCTCGAGCAACGTGGCGCGAGCCAGCATCTGCCAATGCGTTTGCGTCGGCAGGCCGAGGATGCCGCCTTGCAGCCATCCGTAAGCGAGCGGTTGGTCGAGCGCAAAGTACACGCGTGCGGCGAGCCGCGCATCACAGCCCCCTGCGGCAGCCACTTCGGCAATGTCGAGCAACGACACGCGTGCCGGTACGCCGGTCGTTACGCGCGCGAGAGTTTCCGGCACACCGGCTTCACTCAAGCTCTGCTGTTGTTGCCCGGCGGCCAGTGCAGATTCCTCGGTTTGAAGCGCGTCGATGTCGGATGCCAGCGCATCCACCGCCCCACGGAAACGGTCGACCGCGGCCGGCACGTCCGACAGCCGGCGCCGCAGGAACCAAAGCGTAGCGCGCTCGTGCAATTGCGCCAGCGAGGTGAATAGGGCCGTCTGCGTTTCGTGTGGCACTTTCGCGTCCAGCGCGTCGACTTCCTCCCACAGCGCATCGAGCCGGTAGACAGCACGTGCCACCAGGCTGGCCCACACCACGGCAAGCGGTTCGGCGCCCGTTTCTTCGGCCATCCGATGCACGAACGTCACGCCGGCGCGGTTGACGAGCGCGTTGGCGTGCATGGTGGCCAGAATCTCGCGCCGCAGCGTATGGCGTGGGATCGACGTCGCGCAGCGCGTGTGCAGCGGCCGCGGAAAGTACGCCGGCAAGCCATCGGCCACGAACGGTTGATCGGGCAGATCGCTGCCCAGCAGCACGTCGTACAGCCACATCTTGCTGTAGGCCATGAGCACTGCGCGTTCGGGCGTGGTCAGGCCTGCGCCGCTGGGCCGCCGGGCGTCGATCTCTTCATCGGCGGGCAGGAATTCGATCGCACGGTTCAGGCGACCGCTGCGTTCGAGATGCCGCATCAACCGTGCTTCCGGGTCGAGCCACAACGCGGTGCGCGTGCGCGCAAGTGACAGCGCCTGCGTCTGGAAGTAGTTGTCGCGCAGCACCAGTTCGCCCACCTCGTCGGTCATCTCGGCCAGCAGCGTGTTGCGCTGCTTGAGCGTCATCTCGCCATCGGCCACCAACAGGCCCAGCAGGATCTTGATGTTGACTTCGTGATCGGAGCAGTCCACCCCGGCCGAGTTGTCGATGGCGTCGGTGTTGATGCGCCCGCCATGCTGCGCGTATTCGATGCGGCCAAGCTGGGTGCAGCCCAGGTTGCCGCCCTCGGCCACAACCTTGCAGCGCAGCTCGGCGCCGTTTACCCGCAGGCCGTCGTTGGCGCGGTCGCCCACCTGGGCATGCGTTTCGGTGCTGGCTTTGATGTACGTGCCGATACCGCCGTTGTAGAGCAGATCGGCGGGCGCCTTGAGGATGGCGTGCAGCAGGTCGTTCGGGGCCATCTCGGTGGCCGTCACGTCCAGCATGGCGCGCACCTCGGGCGTGAGCGGGATCGACTTCACCGTGCGCGGGAAGACGCCGCCGCCCGGGCTGATCAATGCCCGGTCGTAGTCGGCCCAACTCGAGCGCGGCAGGTCGAACAGCCGCTCGCGCTCCGCAAAGCTTGTCGCCGCGTCGGGCGACGGGTCCAGAAAGATGTGGCGATGGTCGAACGCCGCCAGCAGGCGGATATGGCGCGAGAGCAGCATGCCGTTGCCGAACACATCGCCCGACATGTCGCCCACGCCCACGACGGTGAAGTCCTGCGTCTGCGTATCGACGCCCATCTCGCTGAAGTGCCGCTTGACTGATTCCCAAGCGCCGCGCGCGGTGATGGCCATCTTCTTGTGGTCGTAGCCCACCGAGCCGCCGGAGGCGAACGCATCGCCCAGCCAGAAGCCGTATTCGGCCGAGATGGCGTTGGCGTAGTCTGAGAACGTGGCCGTGCCCTTGTCGGCCGCAACGACCAGATAGGGATCATCTTCGTCATAGCGCACGACATCGGGCGGCGGTACGACGCGGCCGTCGACGTAGTTGTCGGTCAAGTCGAGCAACCCGCGCAGGAAGGTCTGGTAGCACGCCACGCCCTCGGCCAGATAGGCATCGCGGTCGCTGGCCGGCGGCGGTTGCTTGACGACAAAGCCGCCCTTGGAGCCCACCGGCACGATGACCGTGTTCTTGACCATCTGCGCCTTGACGAGGCCCAGCACCTCGGTGCGGAAATCCTCACGCCGGTCGGACCAACGCAGCCCGCCACGCGCAACCTTGCCGCCGCGCAGGTGCACGCCTTCCACGCGCGGTGAATACACCCAGATCTCGAACATCGGCTTGGGCTCGGGCAGGCCCGGCACGCGCGCCGGATCAAACTTGAACGAGAGATAAGGTTTGGGCTGCCCCTGCCCAGCATCCGGCACGCTCTGGAAATAGTTGGTGCGCAGCGTGGCTTCGAGCACGCCCAGAAACTGGCGCAGGATGCGGTCTTCGTCCAGGTTGGGCACGTCTTCGAGCGCCTCGTCGATCTGCTTGCGCAACGTTTCGCTGGCACGCGAGCGCTCGGCCTCGGCAAGCGCAGGGTCGAATCGCACCAGGAACAGCCGCACCAGCGCACGCGCAATCGCCGGATTGCCGGTCAGCGCGCTCTCCATATACGCGTTGCTGAAGGTCGAACCGATCTGGCGGATGTAGCGCGCATACGCGCGCAGGATGCGCACCTCGCTCCAGGTCAGGCCGGCCTGCAGCACAAGGCGGTTGAGATCGTCGTTCTCCAGCTCGCCGCTCCAGATGCGCGCGAAGGCATCTTCAAAGCGTGCGCGGGCTTCGTCGAGATCGACTTCGCTGCCGTCGATGGTCTCCATGCCGAAGTCATGCATCCAGATCGGGGCGGCATCGGCGGGCTCGATGCAATAGGGGCGCTCCTCGTTGACGCGCACGCCCAGGTGCTCGAGCATCGGCAGGCTGTGTGACAGCGATGTCGGTTGCCCGGCGCGATAGATCTTGAATCGCAGCGCACCCGGCGGTGCTTCGAGCGGCCGGTAGAGCTGCATGGTCAGCACGTTGTCGGCGGCATTGGCGCCGAGCAGCGGCTCCATCAGTTCGATATCGCGCACGGCAAGGCGCGCGGCGTAGTCCTCGCGGAAACCCGCCGGAAACGCGCCGGCATAGCGGCGCAGCAGGCGGTTGCCGCGTTCTTCGCCGCCGCGTTCGAGCAGGGCGTCGGCCAGGTCGTCCTGCCAGCGCCGCGCTGCCTGCACGATGCGGTCTTCCAGCTCGGCCACGTCCACATCGGGCACATTGCCCGGCTGCGTGCGCACCGTGATATGGATGCGCGCCAGCATCGACTCGGACAACTGCGGCGTGAACTCCACGGCGGTGCCGTGATACGCCGCCTGCAGCAGGCTTTGGATCCGCACGCGCAAGTCGGTGTTGAACTTCTCGCGCGGCACGAAGACGAGGCACGACACGAAGCGGTCAAACGGATCGCGACGCACGAACAGGCGTGTGCGCTGCCGCTCCTGCAACCGCAGGATACCGAGTGCGATGTCGTGCAGCGCTTCGGCGTCCATCTGGAACAGCTCGTCGCGCGGGTATTGCTCCAGGATCGTGACGAGCGTCTTGGCAAGATGTCCGTCGGGAAGGAAGCCCGTGCGCCGGATGACGTCGGCCACCTTGCGGCGCACCAGCGGAATATCTTCGGCGGGCACCATGTAGACGTTCGACGTGTACATCCCCAGGAAGCGTCGTTGCCCGCAGACCCGGCCTTCGGCGTCGAACAGCTTGATGCCGATGTAGTCGAGATACCCGGGCCGGTGCACGGTAGCCCGCGAATTGGCCTTGGTGAGGAAGATGGGCTCGGGCGCTTCGATGAACTTGGCTGCGCCGGGAGCGAGGCGCGTGGTGTCCGGCGTGGAGGAGTCGCGCAGCGCTTCGCGCAGCACGCCCAGGCCCGTGCCGGGTATGCCACGCAGGTAATGGCCATCTTCTTGCGTGATCAGTTCGTAGTCACGGTAGCCAAGGAAGGTGAAATGGCGCTCGAGCATCCAACTGAGAAAGGCCTGCGTTTCCGCAATCTCGGCGCGTTCCACGTCGGCGGTAGAAGGCTGTGCGGCGCGCACGGCCAACGCGTCGATGGCGGCGTGGACTGCAGCCTGCATCGGCTTCCAGTCTTCCACCGCGGCACGCACGTCGCCCAGCACACGCAGCAGGTCGCTGTGCAAAGCCTGCATGCGTTCCGGCTCCGAAAACCGATCGACCTCGATGTGGATCGTGGACTCGAAGCGGGCAACGCCGTGGGTGGCTTGGTCCGCATCGGCGGGCGTGTCGGGCATGTCGCCCGCGAGCGCCGCCGGGCGCTGTACGCCGCCGCCGGCCGAGACCGCCACGCGCATACCCGCGGCGTCGCGCTGGACGCGGTAGACCGGATGGAAGGCGGAATGCAGCGCAAGCCCTTGCCGGTTGATCTCCATGGTGACGGAGTCAAACAGGAACGGCATGTCGTCGTTGACGATTTCAACGACCGTGTGACTGCAGTACCAGCCGTGCTGCTCAAGGCTTGGGTTGTAGACGCGGACGCGCGGTTGCCCCGACACGAATTTCTGGCCCAGTTGCCAGTGCGCCATCGCCGCGCCGTAGAGATCGGCCACGCTGCGCGAGATCACGTCTTCGGGGTCTGCCAGACCGTAGTAATGCCGCAGGAACGGCTCGAACAGGTCGGCAATATCGGGCGCGCGAACGCGCGCCAGGGCCACTGCGTCCGCCAGGTGCTGGCGGACTTTGTCTTCGTACTGGGCAGACATGAGGCGGCTCCCGAAGAAGGGCTGCCTCATGCTACGCCGCGTGCCCATGGCTGGCAATCAGCGTGCGCGGTGGTCGGCTTTCTGGATGCTGCTGTGTGCGGTGCAGCGAGAAAACGGGTGGTTCACTCGCTACTTGCAGCGGGTATCAGCGATGCCTCATCAGCCCTTGACGACATGGATGCGCAGTGGCGGCTCGCCCGCTGCGATAGCCAGCAGGCGGTCCACATTCGGGTGGGCACCCGGGCGGTTGCGCGCGTCGATGGTGTGCTCGGCAAACACGGCCAGGCCGTGCTCGGCGGCCTCGGCGTCGAGCTGGCCGAATGTCTGCTGCAGGTAGTGGTACACCGCCACCGAACCTTGCTTGCCCGGCTTGTTTTCGATGTCGGCGACGACGGCGCCCTGGCCGTCGACCAGATCGATACGTTCGATGCCGTCAATGGCCGGCAGTTGGGCGAGGTTGTCCTTGAATACGCTGGTCGGTTGAATCACTGCGGTTGCTCCGTTGGTTGATCAGGCGGGCCGTATGTTAACGGCTCCGGCCCGACCTGCGGGAGCTTGCGCGCCCTTCAGCGCTTGGCGCCGGCCTTGTTCACGGCGATGGCCGCCTGGATGAGCGCCTTCAGCGCTTTCTCGTTCACCTTGTCGCCCTCGCGGAAATCGATGGCGCGGCGTGTGTTGCCGTCCAGGCTGGAATTGAACAGGCCGGCAGGGTCCGGCACGGAGGCCCCCTTCGCAAACGTCATCTTGACCGTCTGCTTATAGGCCTCGCCGGTGCAGATCAGGCCATGGTGCGACCACACGGGCACGTTCCATTTCCATTCCTCCACCACGCCGGGGTCGGCCGCGCGGATGACGGCGCGCAGGTGGGCGAGCATCTCGCCGCGCCAGTCGTTCAGCTCTGCAATGCGTGCGTCGATCAGCTCGGATGCGGGTGCGGCGCTGTTCTGCGTGCTCGTCTTCATAAGCCTGCCTCCAGATGGACCCAGCAGACCATTCTGGCAGGAACACGGGCCGGCAGCCACTTGGCGCAGGTGCAGAATACCGGCCCCGCCTTCAAAGACTAAATCAGCAACACCCTTTTGTTGTATTTGAAACCACGGCCAAAACAAAGGGGGACATTAAATCGGAAATAAAGGGGCGATATGTAAACGGCAAATCAAAAAATAACTTGAGCGGTTTTTCGACAATTCCCCACCAGCGTGGGGTGCAAAGGGCGCGCTCTGCCGAATTTGCCGCAATCCCAAGCCTCATGCGAGTGTGAAGGCTTATGCCTGCGTGCATCAATGCAATGCCGCAATGCCCCGATGAGGTACATGGCAGTCATCGATTGGTCATCTTTCGACTCAATAATTGCGCCTCCGACGTTTAGGCAAGCAAATTGGATTACCCCTGCTTTCAGGGGGTATGGTGGATTCGAGAGAATTTCAAATGACCATTCGTCATCGCATTACATTGCTGGTGGTGTTGATGTTCGTCGCGCTGGCGGCCATCGGCGGATACGCGGTCTACCAGACCCGCGGCAGCGCGGCTGAGGTCCGCCAGGTGACGGAAGGCGTGGTGCCGAGCGCGCTGGCGTCGGCCGACCTGGTATCGCTCGTCAAGGATGTGCAGCTTGCGACGATGGTGTTGGTGTATGCGCCCGACGGCAACATCGTCGCGCAGGCCAAGGATGACCTGAAGGCGAAAGAAGCCGCCCTGCGTGCTGCATTGGACGTGCAGGCCAAACGCGCCAACAGCCACGCGCAGGAAGGCCTGGTTGCCCAGGCCAAGGAGAGCGTCGACAGCTACGTCGAGGCCATCCAGCAGACCACCGATATGAAGCTCGCGGGCAAGGACGAACTGGCGCAGGCCTTCCTGTTTGCCAACGTGGCGAGCTACCGCGATGTGCTTGAGAAGATTGTCGAGACGCTGCGCATCGAGAAGAACCGTGAGAAGGACGACGCCATTGCTGGCCTGAACGGCAAGCTCGCCAGCACGGCCACCACCATCGGCGTGGTGAGCGGCGTGGCCGTTGTACTGCTGACCGCCATCGGCATGCTGCTGTATCGCCAGATCACCCGGCCGCTCACGCGCATGCAGGCCGAAATGAGCGAGATCGCCACGAGCCAGGATTTCACGCGCCGCGTGCCGGTGGGCCGCATGGACGAGATCGGCCATTCCGTCGTTGCGTTCAACCAGATGATCGAAAAGATCCAGGAGAACGCCGCGCTGCTCAAGCAGAAGACCGCCGACATCCAGGCCATGCTTCAGAACATGCAGCAGGGCATCCTGACCGTGGTCGAGGGCGGCGTGGTGCACGAGGAATATTCGGTCTACCTCGAATCGATCTTCGAGACGCAGGAGATCGCCGGCCGCAGGCTGATGGAGCTGATCTTTGCCGATACCAGCCTTGGCGCCGATTCGCTGTCGCAGGTGGAAGCAGCCGTCGATGCATGCCTCGGGCAGGACATCATCAACTTCGCGTTCAATCAGCACCTGCTGGCGAGCGAGGTGGAAAAGCGCATGCCGGACGGGCGCACGAAGACGCTCGACCTGTCCTGGTCGGCCATCACCGATGAGAGCGACACAATCCTGCGCCTGATGCTGTGCGTGCGCGATGTGACCGAGCTGCGCAAGTTGGCGGCCGAAGCCAGCGAGCAGCGCCGCAACCTGGAGATGATTGGCGAGATCCTGGCGGTGAGCCAGGAGAAGTTCCAGCACTTCATCGACAGCTCCACGACCTTCGTGCACGAGAACGAACGGATCATCCGTCAGTACTCGCAGGCCGACAGCCAGGCCATTGCGGCACTGTTCCGCAACATGCACACCATCAAGGGCAACGCGCGCACGTACAACCTGCAGCACCTGACCAACGTGGTGCACGAGACCGAGCAGACCTACCATGCGCTGCGCGAGGCCGACAGCGAACACACCTGGGACCAGGACTGGCTGATGCAAGAGCTGGCACGCGTGCGCGAGGCCATCGAGAACTACGCCCGCATCAACGAGGTGAAGCTGGGCCGCAAGGGCGACGCGGCGCCGGGCAATGCCTCGCAGGCAGCGCCCGATATGATGGCGCGCATTCAGGAAAGCCTGCGTCTGCTGGAGTCAGCCAACCCGGGCAGTCTGTATGAACTCGTGGCGATGCGCGATTCCGTCTATCAACTGCTGCGCCTGCTCGGCAGCGAGACGTTGGACGCGCTGTTGTCTGGCACGCTGCAATCGCTGCCGTCGCTGGCGCAGGAGCTGGGCAAGGAACCCGTGGCCGTGCGCATCGACGACAACGGCTACCGCGTGCGCACCGAGGCTCGCGGCATCCTGCAGAACGTGTTCATGCACCTGCTGCGCAACTCGATCGACCACGGCATCGAGCCCGCAGACGAACGCATCGCGCACGGCAAGCCGGCGGCAGGCACGATCGACATCGAAGTGGGTGTGGATCAGGGCATGCTGCAGATCACGCTGTGCGACGACGGCCGCGGCCTGGCGCTCGAGCGCATTCGCAGCATTGCGGTGGAGCGCGGCTGGATCGGCGCAGACCAACAGGCCACCGATGAAGACATCGCCCAGTGCATCTTCCGCCCCGGTTTTTCCACCGCCGACAAGGTGACTGAAGTCTCGGGGCGCGGCGTCGGCATGGATGCCGTGCAGGAATTTCTCAAGCGCGAGCAGGGCCGCATCGAACTGCGCTTCACCGACGACCACAAGGGCGCAGCGTTCCGCCAGTTCCAGACGGTGGTGTGCCTGCCCGAACGTTATGCGGTCGACAGTGTGAACGCGGCGCTGGGTGCGCCAACCGACGTACGTATGGATCTGGATAAGGAAGCATCGTGATGGGGTCGATTGTTCTGGCCGTGCTGGCTGGGGGCTTGGTGGCGGGTGTGCTCGTGTGGCTGATCCGTCAGCAGAAGGTGCATGCCATGGCACGCACCTTGGCCGATGCCGAGCGCCGTATCGCAGATCTGTCGGACGATCTTGCGAAGCGAGGCGCACTGGTGGAAACGGCCGGGCGTGAAGTGGCAGCGCTGGAAACCACCGTTGCACAGATGCGCGATGCGGCTGCCGATCAACTGGAAGTCATCGAGCAACTGCGTACCGAACTGCAGTCGGCCACGGCTGCCAAGGAACAGTGGGCAAACCGCGCCCGGCAGATTGCCGAAGAAGCGGCGCGGCTGCGGGGCCTGGCACTCACGTTCGAACGCTGGCACGAGCAGATGATCTCGCTCATGGAGCAGAACCACGACATGCACGTGAAGAACCAGGAGCTGCAGTCCATCGTGCGGCATGTGGTGATCGTCTCGCTCAACGCGTCCATCGAGGCTGCGCGTGCGGGCACGGCGGGCCGCGGCTTTGCCGTGGTGGCCAGCGAAGTGCGTGCGCTGGCGGCGCGTTCTGAAGAGCTGTCGAAGAGCTATCGCAACAGCCTGCATGTGAATGATCTGACCACCACTGCCACGTTTCAGGACATCCAGGCGGGCGGCAAGATGATCACTGCGTCGCTGTCGAGCGTCGAGGCGCTGGCGAGCCAGTTTCAACATCAGCTTCACTAGGCAGGTCTGACGTGATCCGCAGCAACGCACAAGAGAGTTTCGATCGCATCTTCCGCAAGGCCGCGCGTACGCGGCTTGTGCGGCAGGCCGAAGACATGTGCCAGATCAGTAACGCAGCCGAAGGCCAAGCGGTCGGCGGCGAAGAGGCGCTGATCCTGACCATTTCGTCCATCGCCTTCCGCCTGCTGCTGGTGTTGCGCTTTGATGAATCCGAGGCCACGCGCGCTTATTTCACGGGTGAGGGCGTCGGGCGTTCCTTTGAAGAGGCGCGCCTGGAAATCGGCAACCTGTGCTGTGGCGCGCTCAACCAGGAATTGCTGCAGGTGTTTCCCGACCTTGGCATGTCCACGCCTTATGTGGTGAGCGCGCGCTGCCTGCCGTATCTGGACGTGCTCAAGCCCGGCTACACGGCCGCTTATGCGGTGACCATCAACGACACGGTGCGCGTGGACGCCACCGTGTGCGTGTGTGCCCACGCGCCGCTGGACTTCGTGGCCGATGTGAGCGACGAAGTCGAATCGGGCGGCGAGTTGGAATTGTTTTGATTGGAAAGATTAAGAACGAGGAAAGCGTCATGAGCAAGATTCTGGTTGTCGACGATTCGAGCACCGTCCGCGATGAGGTGGCCGGCTTCCTGAAGAAGCACGGCCTGGCGGTCGACACTGCCGTGGACGGCAAGGACGGCCTGGCCAAGATCAAGGCGAACCCGGGCGTCAAACTCGTCATCAGTGACGTCAACATGCCCAACATGGACGGTTTGACCATGGTCGAAAAGGTGCGCGGCGAGCTGGGCAACAAGACCGTCAACGTCATCATGCTGACCACCGAAAGCAGCCCCGCCATGAAAGACCGCGGCAAGGCCGCCGGCGTGAAGGGCTGGATCGTCAAGCCGTTCAAGGGCGACGCCGTGCTCGAGACGTTCAAGAAGCTGGCAAGCTGAAACGCAGGGGAGCATATCCGGGTGCGCAATGCTCAACCCGGTGCGAGTGGTCATGGCGCCCGGGCGATTTTGGAGCCAAACTTGCTTGCCTGAAGCTGGTTTGGCCGAGGGAGCCATCATGCAAGAGCTCGCCTTTCGCACCCTGCTGTACCGCTACTTCTTCTTCGGCTGGCTGTTCAAGGATGCCAGCCGCGGCAACCTGTTCGAACGGTCGGCCGCATGGCGTTTCAACCAGGCGCACGCGCACTGGCTGTTGGCGTACATGCGGCGCTGGCTGTGGTGCGGGTTGCTGTGCTACGCCCTCGGCGGCGTGCTCGAGCTTGGGCTCAAGACACCGTGTCTATCGGTATTGTTCTATGTGCCGAGCGCGTTGAGTGTGCCCGTCAACGTCGTCATCGCGGTGTTGTGGATCGGCCTGAAGGCGCTGCCCGGGCCGTTGCGCGACCGGTAGGCACTTGCGCGTCTAGACCGTCGCCAGCAACAGTTCTTCTGCGTTGCGCGGCGGGCGCAGGCCGTCGGTTCGGCCCAAGAAGTAGCGCTCCGTCAACATATCTGCCGAAATGTGCTGGGCATCGCGAAAGCCGTTTTCGCGGGCCAGCGCGAGCATCTCGGGCGGCGTGAAGAAGCTGATGAACGGTGTGCCGCTTGCGCGCGCGCCTTTTTCCGCCATCTCAAGGCCGGGTCGGACGTCGGGGTCAGCCATCTCCAGTGGCAGCAGGAACGTCATCGCCAGCATCGAGCCCGGCGCAAGCGATGCCACCTGCCGCAGCGTGGCCGCATTGGCTTCCTTCGACAGATACATGCTCACACCCGTCGACACCACGATGGCCGGTCTGCTTGCATCAAAACCGGCCGCGACCAGCGCATCCTGCCAGGATTCGCGTGCCTCGAAATCCACCGGCACGAAGCGCAGCCAATCCGGAACGCCCAAGCCCACATCCGCCAAACGTTGGCGCTTCCAGGCTTGTGGGCCAGGCTGATCGACTTCAAATACCGTCATGCGCGAGGCCACATCCGGCCGGCGTTGGGCAAAGCTGTCGAGCCCCGCCCCAAGAATCACATACTGGCTCAGACCGCGGCCGGCGTGTTCGATGACGAGGTCTTCGATAAAACGCGCACGCGCCACGATGGACGCGCGAAACGGCCGCGTGAATTGCGGGTTCATGTCGCCGCGTTGCTGCCAGCCCGGTTCCGGGGCGAGCAGCTTCAGCCCGACCTCGTCTTCCAGCACATGCGGCGGCGCATCGCTGTGCACATGCAAGGCGCGCCACAACGCGACGCGCGCCGCGGTGCTGTCGGGGGATGCTGTCTGTAGGTCGTTCATTGCACACGCGCCTCCATCGGTGGACCGTCGGTCCGATCAATCGGGATGCCGATACTCGGGAAATACGGCAACGGCCTGCACGGGCTGCTTTGTCATGCAGACCTCGAACAGGCGGCTGCCGAGCCACTCGGCCAGCCAGGCTTGCACCGCCGGCGAGGGCTGAGCGGCAAACCAGTCCGGCTCCACCGCCGCAAATTGCCGCACGAACGGGAAGATCGCCAGATCGGTTGCGCACGGCGTTGCGCCGCCAAGATAGCGTTGCGCCTGCAAGCGTGATTCCAGCGGTATCAGCAGCGTTTCTACTGCCCGGGCTCGAGCCGTCTCTCGCGCCGTGGCCTCCTGCGGATAGCGATCGGGGTATTTGTAGCGATCGAGCTGACGTTTGAACTCGCCGTCATTGGTGCGCAGCAGCGCGAGGTTGTCATCGGATTGCCCGCGGCTCCACCAACCTTCCGGGTCGCGTGCTTCGAAGGCCCACTGCATGATGTCCAAGCTCTCTTCCAGCACGCTGCCGTCGGTCAAACGTAAGACCGGAACGGTGCCTTTCGGGGACAGCGCCAGCAGTTCGGCAGGCTTGTCGCGCATGACGATCTCGAAGGTCTGGAAGCGTCGATTGGCTTGCAGCATTGCCAGCCGCGCACGCATGGCGTATGGGCAGCGGCGATAGCTGTAGAGCAAGGGCAGGGCTGAATTGTCGGCCATCGGTACGAATGCGGGACTACGGATTTCAGGGGCGTCAGGGTAACGGATTCATGGGTGCGGCGTGCTAGGCCGCCAGACGTGTATGTCCGGACCGCCCCGAGCGCCGCACCGATTGCGGCGGCTGCCCGAATACGCGGATGAACGCGCGCCGCATGCGTTCCGGATCGGCAAAGCCGACGGCGCGCGCAATGTGTGCCAGCGATTCGTCACCCGCTTCCACGCGCGGTCGCGCGATTTCGGCACGGAGTTTTTCGATGGCCTTGGCTGGCGTCTGGCCGGTCTCCGCCACAAAGGCGCGGTCGAACTGGCGGCGGCTCAGGTGAGCAACTTCGGCCAGGCGGTCGACGTCCAGCGCCTCGTGCAGGTGCTCGCGCGCATAGCCCAGCGCCCGCGCAATGCGGCTCGATGCCGGGTCCAGCTCCAGCAAGGTCGAGAATTGCGATTGCCCGCCGGGCCGCCGGTGATAGACCACCAGCTCGCGGGCCACGGCGCGCGACACGTCGACGCCCAGGTCTTCCTCGATGAGCGCCAGCGCCAGGTCGATGCCCGACGAGATGCCGGCCGACGTCCACACCGGGCCGTCGTGGATGAAGATGTGGTCGCTCTGCACCTGCACGCGCGGATAGCGCCGCTGCAGCAGCGCCGCCATGCGCCAGTGCGTGGTGGCGCGGCGGCCATCGAGCAGGCCCGCCGCCGCCAGCGCAAAGGCGCCGGAGCACACGCTCGTCATGCGCCGCGAATGCGCTGCCGCTTCCCGCACGAAGGCGATCAGCCGCGGCGAGAACGCATCTTCGCGCGGGCCATTGCCGCCCGAGATGACCAACGTATCGAAGGCCGGATCGTCCAGGCCCTGCGTCTGCATGACGAGGCCGGGCGCGCTTTGCACCTGCGCGCCGCCTTCGGACAGCACGTCGATCCGATACGCCGGCTGTGGCGCGAGCCGGTTCGCCACGTCAAAGGCTGTCAGCGGGCCGGTGAAATCGAGCAGGCTGCAGCCCGGAAACACCAGAAAGCCGATTCTGCGCATGATGTCTTGAAATGAGGGATTAACGTCATTTAGGCCTGATGTTGCTCCGCCAGACTGCTGCTGTCAAACGCATTTCTGGAGAGACGAACATGACAACCGCGATGGGTTTGCCGGCCACGTCGACGCCCCTGCCGCGCCATCACCGCTGGAAGGTGCTGGGCGTGGGCGTGGCGGCCAATGCGAGCTTTTCGGCAGCGTTTTCGGGCATCCCGACGACTGCCGTGTTCATCCGCTCGGCGTATCACCTGGGCAATCCGGAGCTGGGCGTGGCGCTGGGCGCGCTGGGGCTCGGCATCGCCATCAGCGAGTTGCCGTGGGGCTTGCTGACCGACCGCTGGGGTGATCGCACCGTGTTGCTTGCGGGGCTTGGCCTGACCGCGCTGGCGTTGTTCTTGATGGCATGTTGCGTGGTGCCGCTGCATGGCAACGTGCCGCCGCTCGCGTGGCTGGTGGGCGGCATGCTTAGCGTCGGCCTGCTGGGCGGCAGCGTGAACGGATCGAGCGGCCGCGCCGTCATGGGCTGGTTTCGCGAAGGCGAGCGGGGGCTCGCCATGAGCATCCGCCAGACCGCCGTACCGCTGGGCGGCGGCATTGGCGCGCTCGTGCTGCCGACTATCGCCGCGCACGCGGGGTTTGCCGCCGTCTATGGCGTGCTGGCGGCGGCATGTGCGTTGACTGCGGTACTGACGTGGCTGTGGGTGCATGACGCGCCGGACACGGTGAATGCGGTTGCGCAAGCAGCCACGCCCCGGGGCACTGGCCCGCTGCGCGATCCAACGCTGTTGCGCATGGCCCTGGCCATTGGGCTGCTGTGCGTGCCGCAAGGCGCGGTAGTTGCTTTTGCCACGGTGTTCCTGCGCGACTTTGCACACGCCAATGTGCTCACACTCAGTCTGACCATGGCAGCGGTGCAGGGCGGGGCGGCCGTCATGCGCGTGTGGAGCGGGCGCTGGACCGACCGCCACGGCAATCGCCGCGCCTATCTGCTCGCCTGTGCGCGGTTCAGCGTTGCGCTGTTCGTTGGGCTGGCCGGCGTGGCGTGGATGACGTCGGCGCTGTCGATCGATCTGTCGGTCATGCGCATTGCGTTGGTGGCGGCAGTGGTGGCGGGCGGCATCTGCGTATCGGCGTGGCATGGCGTGGGCTATACCGAATTGGCCACGCTGGCCGGTGCGCAGCGCGCCGGCACGGCGCTGGGGCTCGGCAACACGGGCGCGTTTGCGGCACTCGGGCTGGCGTCGCTGTGCCTGCCGCAGGTGTTGGCGTGGTCGTCGTGGCCGGTGGTGTGGCTGATGGCGGCCGGCAGCGCGCTGATTGCATGGCGTGTGCTGCCGGCGGTACGTCGGTAGACGCGCGCAACGCCAATCCCCTCGTTTCTTCCTATAGTGGCCCGCAGAACAACGCAACGAAACGAGGGGGCCACCATGGCAGGCTTGAATGCAATCGAGCACGTGGTCGTGCTGATGTTGGAGAACCGATCGTTCGACAACCTGTTCGGCACGCTTTATTCAAAGAGCGCAGAGTTCGACGGCCTGTCCGGCGAAGAGTCCAACCCCGACGGCGGCGGCCAGCCCATCCGGGTGTGGACAACCCCCGCGCCGCCCAACGTGATGACGCTGCCCAACCCCGACCCGGGCGAGCTGTTCACCGACATCAACCAGCAGCTCTTCGGCCAGCAGATGCCGCTCGGGCAGACGCCCACCATGCAGGGCTTCACCACCAACTACGCCAAGAACGGTGGCGACCCGCGCGACATCATGCATTTCTTCACGGCGGAACAAGTGCCAGCACTGAGCACGCTGGCGCGCAATTACGCCGTGTGCGATGCGTGGTTTGCCTCCGCGCCGTGCCAGACGTGGCCAAACCGGTTTTTCGTGCACACCGGTACCGCGCACGGCTATCCGAACAACTCGCCGGTGCATTTTCCGTACTTGATGCCGACGCTGTTCAATGCGCTCGAGGGCGTGGTGCCTGACGATTGGGCCGTCTATTACCACGACTTCGCGCAGACGCTCACGCTCACGCGGCTATGGCTGCACCTGGATCACTTTCACCTGATCGACGATTTTCTCGACGATGCATCCAGCGGAAAGCTGCCCTCGTACAGCTTTATCGAGCCACGTTACTTTGCCGATCTCGACTGGCCCAACGACATGCATCCGCCGCACGACATCGGCTACGGCGATGCTTTGGTCGCGCAGGTGTACAACGCGCTGCGCAATTCGCCGCAGTGGCATCAGACCCTGCTCGTGATCACCTTCGATGAGCACGGCGGCTGTTTCGACCACGTGCCGCCGCCCGCCGTGGTGCCGCCGAGCCCGCCGCAGCCGGGGCAGCTTTTCGCGTTCGACCGGCTGGGCGTGCGCGTGCCGGCGGTGGTGGTGTCGCCGTGGATTCCCAAGGGCACGATCTTCCGCTCGACCGTGGCGCAGCCGTACGACCACACCGCCATCATCAAGACGCTGCGCATGCGGTACAACATCCAGACGCCGCTGACCGCCCGGGATGCCAGTGCGCCCGACCTCGGTCAGGTGCTGGAGCTGAGCGCGCCCGACGACAACCGTGATCCCGTTGTCGCCCGAGCCGTGGCAGCGAACCCGGCCGGCTTGCAGGCCGCCCGCAACGCGCCGCTCAACGACTTCCAATGGGCCATGCACGAATCGGCGGCGATGCTCGCGCCGCTGGGCACCGGCATCAGCATTGACGACCATGTGCGCAATCTGTCGACCGATCAGCAGCCGCCCGTGCCCGCCGTACAGAATGCCCAGCAGGCGGCGCGGCACATCAAGGATGTGCTGGCATCGATGGATTTGCCGTATGCGGGGCAATGATCATGAACGCACCGCGCCAACACCTGCCCGTCGTCATACGCCCTTTCAGACTTGGGGACGAGCCGCTGCTGCACGCTGTCTTTCACTCCGCAATCCACGGCATCGCCGCCCGCCGATACACGCCCGAACAATGCGAAGCCTGGGCGCCCACCGACTACGACGTCGCCCAATGGAACGAGCGCATCCGCCGCCTCCGGCCGTTCGTGGCGGAATTTGACGGGCAAGCCGTTGCCTATGCCGATCTGCAGGCGAATGGCTATATCGATCACTTTTTCGTATCGGCGGCATATGCGCGACGAGGCATCGGGCAACAACTCATGAGCTACATCCTCGGCCTGGCGGCGCAGCGTGACGTGCGTCTGCAAGCGCATGTGAGTTTGGCCGCGGAGCCTTTCTTTGCGCGCAACGGGTTTGGAGTGATTGCGCGCCAGCGCGTCGCACCGCGTGGTGTCTTGCTCGACAACGCGTTGATAGCGAGACCGCGGGCCGAATGTTTCAGGGGTGGAGCGCGTTGAGGCCGCACCTGTAAAGCACGCGTAGCCAAGTTCCCTCCTCACCGTATATTCAGTACAAACCAGTAGACCTTGATTAAAGATTGCTGACTACCTGTCGTTAGTTTGGCTAAAGTCGGCGCCCCACCCGGCAGTCGCGACGTTCCACTCCTAGCAAACCACGGCAGATATGAAGACGCTTTCCATCAAGGCCCGGCTCGCGCTGGTCCTGTTTGTTCTGGCTGTATTTCTGGCGGGCGTCGGCGCGCTGGGGTTGTACGGCAACATGCGCTCCAACAACGCGCTCAAAGAAACCTATTCGAACCAGCTTGCATCCACGCGTGCATTGGGCCAGGCGATTTCGCGGCTGGTGCAAGTCCGTACTGCACTGGATCGTGCCGTCTATGAAACAGACGATGCCAAGATCGCGGACTTGGTGAAGGCTGCCCGCGAGCAGATCAAGGCAAGTGACGATGGCTGGAATGCCTACAACGCCCTGCCGTTTGCCACGCCTGAAGAGGAGCAGACGGCTGGCGAGGCCAAGCGCTTGCGTGATGCATTTTTCAACGACGGTTTGAAGCCTGCTCTGGCAGCGTTCGACAGCCACGACTACGCCACCGCCCGCCCGCTGGTACTCGACAAGCTGTACGAACTGTTCGTCCCGTATGCCATCAAGGCCGATCGCCTCAACGCCATCCAAGCGGAAATCGCTGCAACGGCTTACAGCAATGCCCAGTCGTTCTTTAACGGTCTGGTGTGGGCCTTCATCATCGTGATTGCCGTGGGCGTCGCGCTGGCCGCTGGTTGCTACCTCGTGCTGTCGCGCGCCATCTCGCGCCCGCTCGCAGAGATGCTCGTGCACTTCCACGAAATTTCGGGCGGTAACCTGACCACCGACGTGCGCATCCACTCGCGTGACGAGATGGGCCTGCTGATGGAAGGCCTGCAGCAGATGCAAGCCAAGCTGAAGGAAACCGTGGTGACGGTGCGTCGCGGCAGCGAGTCGATTGCCTCTGCCACGCAGCAGATCGCCGCGGGCAACACCAATCTGTCGCAACGCACGGAAGAGCAGGCCAGCTCGCTGGAAGAAACCGCGTCGAGCATGGAAGAGCTGACGAGCATCGTGAAGCAGAACGCCGACAACGCGCGTCAGGCGAGCACGCTGGCCGTCAACGCCTCCGAGATCGCCGTGCAGGGCGGTGCCGTGGTGCAGGACGTGGTGACCACCATGGGCGAGATCAGCGAATCGTCGCGCAAGATCACCGACATCATTGCCGTGATCGAAGGCATTGCGTTCCAGACCAATATCCTGGCGCTCAACGCTGCGGTGGAAGCCGCGCGTGCCGGTGAACAGGGCCGCGGCTTTGCCGTGGTGGCCGGTGAAGTGCGCACGCTGGCACAGCGCAGTGCAGGTGCCGCCAAGGAAATCAAATCGTTGATCGAAGATTCCGCTACGCGTGTGGAATCGGGCTCGACGCTGGTGGCGCGCGCGGGCAAGACGATGGAAGAGATCGTCGTGGCCGTGAAGCGCGTGACCGACATCATGGGCGAGATCAGCGCGGGCTCGGCCGAGCAAAGCACCGGTATCGAGCAGATCAACGAAGCCGTCACGCAGATGGACGACGTGACGCAGCAGAACGCCGCGCTCGTGGAAGAAGCCGCTGCTGCTGCACAGGCGCTGGAAGAGCAGGCGGACGAGCTGCGCCGCGCTGTGGCGGTGTTCCGCGTGGCGATGTAAAGCACCATTCCTGATGGGTTGCCGCGGCAGCGAAACGGCTGCCGTGGCGCTACACTGCGGGGTCGGCCTTCGGGTCGGCCCCGCTTTGTTTTATGCGGTGCACTCAGAAGCCGCTCATGGCCTTGCTACGCCCCTCGAGCCATTCGCTACGTGCCATGAGCCGGTTCACATAACGATTATCCGGAGGTGTCATGCGTTTCCAGTGTCGTCGTGTTCCCGTTCGCGTCTTGGTGTCTGCAGCCGTGTTGTCATGCAGCGCCGGCGCGTTCGCTCAGAGCATTCCCGCCAGCAAGCCCGCGCCCACCACGCTCACGCCCGAGCAGCAGCGCTACCACGACATTTACAAAGAGCTGGTCGAGATCAACACGACGCATTCGGCAGGTGACACCACCAAGGCTGCTCGCGCGATGGAAAAGCGCCTGCGCGGTGCCGGCTTTGCCGCCGCCGACATGCAGGTGCTTGAGCCTTTCCCGAAGAAGGGCAACCTGGTGCTGCGTTTCAAGAGCAGCGGTGCCAAGCAGCCCATGCTGCTGCTGGCCCACATTGACGTGGTGGAAGCCAAGCGCGAAGACTGGAAGACCGACCCCTTCACGCTGCAGGAGACCGACGGCTATTTCACCGCACGTGGCGCGATCGACGACAAGGCGATGGCCTCGGCTTTTGTGTCGGTGCTCGGGCAGCTCAAGCAGGAAGGCTTCAAGCCCTCGCGCGACATCATCCTGGCGCTGACCACCGACGAGGAACGCGGCGATGTGCCGACCAACGGCGCGTACTGGATCGTCAACAACAAGCCGGAACTGGTGAAGGCCGAGTTCGGCATCAATGAAGGCGGCGGTGGCGAGCTGCGCAACGGTAAGCCGGTGCTGCACCGCATTCAAGTGGCCGAGAAGATGTACACGACGTACGAGCTGGAAGTGCGTGACGTGGGCGGCCACAGCTCGGTGCCGACAAAGACGAACCCGATCTATGCATTGTCGGCGGCGCTGGATCGGCTGGGGGCGTATCAGTTTCCGGTCAAGCTGGCCGACGTGACGCAGACGTACTTCGCGCGCAGCGCGCCGCTGGCCACCGGGCAACTGGCGGAGGACATGCGTTCGGTCGGCAGCGGCAAGCCGGACCAGGCCGCGATCGATCGGCTCTCGGCAATTCCGTTCTACAACGCCCAGTTGCGCACGACGTGCGTGGCCACGATGGTCAACGCCGGCCATGCCGAGAACGCGCTGCCGCAATCGGCCAAGGCCACCGTCAATTGCCGCATCCTGCCGCACGATGATCCGGCGGATATCGATCGTCAGCTGAAGCAGGTGATCGGCAACGAGAAGATCAGCGTGCGCTACGTCAACAAGCCGCTGGCGAGTCCCGCGTCGCCGCTCAATGGCGACTTGGTAAAGACCGTGGAAGCGCTGACGCAGCAGATGTGGAATGTGCCGGTGATTCCTGCCATGAGCACGGGGGCAACCGATAGCCGGTTCATGCGCAATGCCGGCATTCCGATGTATGGCGTGTCGGGGTTGTTTACCGAGCCGGCTGACTTGCGCACGCATGGTCTGGATGAGCGTATCGAGATTGCGCGGTTGTATGACGGGCGGGAGTTTCTTTATCGGCTTGTGAAGCGGTTGGCCGAGTAAATTGTTGGGCGCTGCGCTCGTGTTTGTCTTCGGGCGCGGCTTGTTAGTGCTGGCTTGTGTTGGGTTTCGTCCCCTGCCGGGGCCGACCTACTTTCTTTGTCTTGCCAAAGAAAGGTAGGCAAAGAAAGGCGCGCCCGAGATGGCGACTTCCCCTTGGATTTGTGTCACGGGGAGGGAGGGGAGGCAAACTCGCTGCGCTCAGACAGCCTCCCCTCTTTTTCCTCCCCGCGACAAAAATCCAAGGCGCCATCTAGGGCAGGGCAGGGTACGGCCACACCGTCTGTGTATCTGTGTTGGCGTCTTGGCCAGCGTCCGTAGAGGGGCGGGTGTTAGATGAAGCCGCCGTCGGTCATCAAGGTGCGGCCGGTGATCCAGCGGGCGTCGTCCGAGGCCAGGAAGGCGATGGCGTCGGCAATATCGTCAGGTTCGGCCAGACGGCCCATCGGTGTCGATTCGCGCATGTGTGCTTTCACTTCATCGGGAATCGGGGCGGTCATGTCGGTGCGCGTGAGGGCGGGGGCCACGGCGTTGACGGTGATGTTGCGCAGGCCCAGTTCTACGGCAAACGCGTGGGTGAGGGCGCTCACGGCGGCCTTGCTTGCCGCATACACCGCCAGCCCTGCGCGGGGCCGGTACACCAGGCTCGACGACACGTTCACGATATGCCCGCCGCGCGCCGGCACATGCGGCAGCACCGCTTGCGTGACGAGAATCGTCGAGAAGGCATTGGTGCGGAACTGCGCGTCGAACGATGCGAGATCGATGCTGCCGACCGGCTGGTTTTCCAGAATGCCGGCATTGTTGACGAGAATGTCGATGGCGCCGAAGGCTTCGCGCACGGTGCTTACCATTGCGTGAACGGAAGTGGCGTTGCTCACATCGGCCTGTACGGCAATGGCCTGCGCGCCGGTGCTGTGGATGCTGTTGACCACGGCATCGGCTTGTGCGGCGTTGCTGCGATAGACCACTGCCACCCGCGCGCCGTCGGCGGCCAGTCGATGCGCCACGGCGGCGCCGATGCCGCGCGAGCCTCCGGTGACGATGGCGGTGCGGCCTGCCAGGCGTTGCGCGGTCGTGGATGGGGTGGTTTGAGTTGCGGACATGCTGTTCTCCTGAATGGGTGAGATGTTTCGGGAGAACAGGTTACGAACGAGCGGGCTTGTGCGCAGCCCGCTCGGCCGCGACGCGGCGTTCCAGCCTTGGAACGACCGAGGCCGCGATCAGCCCTGCTGGCGTTTGCGGTATTCGGCCACCTTATGCCGGTTGCCGCAGACGGCCATGCTGCACCAGCGGCGCTTGTGCGACTTGGTGCGGTCGTAAAACCACAGCGCGCATTCGGGGTGTTCGCACACGCGCACGAGCTGGAAATCGCCTTCGGCGAGCAGATGCGCAGCGGCCTCGGCCAGCGGCGCCAGACATTGCTCGACTGAATCGGTGGGGCGCAGGCGTTCGACATGCGGCATGCCGTTTTCCCACACCAGCACGGGATGGCTTGGCGCCTGCCGCAGGAACACATTCAGCGCATCGGCGCTGGCTGCGCGGCTTGCCTTGCGGGCCTCCACCAAGGCGCGAATCACCTCGCGCAGGTGCCGCGCCACGGCCAGCAGCACGCCAGGCGGGTAGCGGCCTGCCACAGGCTCCGCGAGCCAGCCGGCGCGCACCAGCCAATCGGAGACATCGACGTCGCTCTGCCAGAAGTCGTGCGGCTGGCCGTTGACGTTCGCCACGGTGTTGAGCATGTCTAGCACCGGATCGTCGGCAATCAGCAGGGGCGCATCGGCGGCAGCAGCGGGTGCGGGCATGGCGATTTTCAAAAAGGCGGTGGGTTGAATTGTAACCAATTTAATAAGCTATGCCAGTTACTTGTTGCGCGTGCGTTGCAACGGATCCGTCCGATGAAAAGCCCGCCGCATTACCATGTGTCATCCAAGAAACTCGCCGGAGACGATCATGAGCGCATGGCCCGATGCACGCGTGCTGGAGTTGTTCAACATCGAAGTGCCCATCGTGTTGGGACCGATGGCGGGCGTGGCCGGCGTGGAGCTGGCGATTGCCGTGGCACAGGGCGGGGGCCTCGGTTCGCTGCCGTGCGCGATGCTCAACGTCGAGCAGATCCGCCAGCAGGTCGAGCAGTTCCGGGCGGCCGTGCGCGGCCCCATCAACCTGAACTTCTTCTGTCACACGCCGCCGCAGCCGGACCCCGAGCGCGATGCCAAATGGCGTGCCCATCTGGCGCCGTACTACGCCGAGTTCGGTATCGATTTGAATGCGCAAGCGCCAGCCGTGAACCGCGCGCCGTTCGACGAAGCGACCTGCGCGCTGGTGGAGGAATTGAAGCCGGAAGTGGTGAGCTTCCACTTCGGCCTGCCCTCGCCGGAATTGCAGGCCCGCGTGAAGGCCACAGGGGCGAAGATCATCTCCGCTGCCACCACGGTGGAAGAGGCGCGCTGGCTGGAAGCGCGCGGCGTAGACGCCATCATCGCCATGGGCAACGAGGCAGGCGGCCATCGCGGCATGTTCCTTGCCAAGACGATCGAATCGCAGGTCGGCACGTTCGCGCTGGTGCCGCAAGTGGCGGATGCGGTGAAGGTGCCGATCATCGCAGCGGGCGGCATTGGCGATGCGCGCGGCGTGGTGGCGGCGTTGGCGCTGGGGGCATCGGCGGTGCAGATCGGTACGGCCTACATGCTGTCGCCGGAGGCCAAGACATCGGCCATTCATCGCGCGGCGCTCAAGCAGGCAACGGATGCCGACACCGCGCTCACCAATTTGTTTACCGGCCGGCCGGCGCGCGGCATCGTCAACCGGCTGATGCGCGAGATCGGTCCCATGAGCACGTTTGCGCCGGCCTTCCCCACGGCCGGCGGGGCATTGGCGCCGCTGCGCGCCAAGACGGAGCCGACCGGCTCGGGCGATTTCATCAACCTGTGGTCGGGCCAGGCTGGGCGGCTGGCCACGGAAGACTCGGCGGAAGTCATCACACGGCGCATCGCAGCCCAGGCGCTCGAGCGGCTCACCTGAGTTTTTCTGCTGCATCGTTTCCCGCGCGGGCACGCCAGACGGCGTGCCCGTTTTGTTTCACATCACAAATCGGCATGCGAGCAATGGGAAAATTTCATGTAACTTGAGAAATATTGTTTAAGTGGTTACGATGGTTTCGTTGCTTTTTCTCGAAACCCATCCGGAACCTTGACATGAACGCCCCTGTCCGAGCCGCTGATTTCGTTGTCGATGCGTATGCCGCCACCGCTGTGCGCCACCGCACGGTGGATGTTGAAGGTGTGCGCGTGTTCTACCGGGAGGCGGGCCCCGCCGATGCGCCGACCGTGCTGTTGTTGCACGGCTTTCCGAGCGCATCGCATATGTTTCGCAACCTGATTCCGCAGTTGGCCGGGCGCTATCACGTGGTGGCGCCGGACTTTCCCGGCTTTGGCCTGACGCGGGCGCCGAACGGTTTCCGCTACACGTTCGACAACCTTGCGCATGTGGTCGACGGCTTTACGCAGGCGATGGGCCTGTCGCGGTATGCAATCTACGTATTCGACTACGGCGCGCCGGTCGGCTGGCGTCTGGCGATGGCGCATCCGGAGCGCATCAGCGCCATCGTTACGCAGAACGGCAACGGCTACGAAGAAGGGTTGGGCGAGGGGCCATGGGCGCCCATCAGGGCGTATTGGAGCAACCCGGACGAAGCGCATCGCCGCGCGCTGCATGCGCTCGTGTCAGATGAGATGACGCAGTGGCAATACCTGGATGGCGTGCCGGACCCGACGCGCGTGGCGCCGGATGGCTATCTGCTGGATCAATATTTCCTGAGCCGTCCAGGCCAGCTCGATATCCAGATGGATCTGTTCCTGGATTACGCGAGCAACGTGGCGCTGTATCCGGCGCTGCACGCATACTTCCGCGCGCATCGGCCGCCGCTGCTCGCGGCATGGGGTCGCAATGACACCATTTTCATTCCGCCCGGCGCGGAAGCCTTCAAGCGCGACCTGCCGGATGCGGAGATCCACTTTGTCGACAGCGGCCACTTTGCGCTGGAGACGCACCATGCCGAAATTGGTGCACGCATGCTCGATTTTCTTGGCCGTGTGGTGAAGTAACGTACAGCTTCACTTCAACGGTTGCATGGTGGCTTCCGCCGCAAAGCGCTCGCGCAGGAACGCCACCAGCGCCTTCACCGAAGGCGGCACGCCTGCGCGCGACGGATAGAGGGCATGCAGGTCGGCCGGCTCGGGCGTCCAGCCGGACAGCACCGTGCGCAGTTGGCCACGGCCAAGCGCCGCATGGCAGCAATGCTGCGGCAGGATGGTCAGGCCCAGGCCAGCGATGGCGGCTTCGCGCAGGGCGATGATGTTGTCGCTGGCAAATCGGGGCCGAATCGGCAGCGACAGCCGATGGCCGCGCGCATCGTGCAGCACCCAATCGCGGCTGCGGGTGAGCGAGCCTTGCCCCAGGCAGGGGAGATCTTCCAGCGCGGCGGGCGTGTCGGGCTCGCCCACACGGGCAATCAACGCGGGGCTGGCCACCAGCACGCGCGGCGAGACCACCAGATGCCGCGCCATTACATCGCGCGAGGGCAGCGGCCCCGTGGCCGCGCGGATCGCCACGTCAATGCGTTGCTCGATCAGGTCGACATAGGTGTTGGACAAGTCCAGCTCGATGCGCAGCTTCGGATGCGCATCGGCAAACTCGGCCAGCCAGCCTGCGACCAGCGTTTCTGCCAGCAACGGCGACGTGCCGACGCGCAGCACACCGGCCGGTTCGCTGCGCGCGGCCCCGGCCAGCGCTTCAATGGCTGCCGACGCATCGGCCATATCGCGCGCATGCCGATACACCGCTTCGCCCACCGGCGTGACGGCTACACGATGGCTTGAGCGCTGCAGCAGCCGCGTGCCGAGCTGCACCTCCAATTCGGCAATGCGACGGCTCAGGCGTGACTTGGGGATGCCCGTGGCGCGTTCGGCTGCGGAAAAGCCGCCGGCTTCCACCACGCGCGTGAAGAGGTACAGGTCGTCGAAGCGCTTCATATCGGGACGGGGTTGCGGTCGAACTGCATTGAAGCATAAGCGCCGGCAGGGCACGCTCGCGGGCAACAGATCAGCGCTGTACAGTGTCGCTGGGCAGGTCTGCGCGCGTCGGAATGCCGCGCAGGCCGGATCGGGGTCTGGTACGCCTGCGCCTCGCGCGGGCATCAATGCAAGGAGAAAGCATGGACAGGCAAGGCACGCAAACGCAGGGGATGTCCCGCGAGCGGATCGAACGGGTCGAGCGCTTTATCGATGACGCCTACATTGCCACCGGCAAGCTGCCCGGCGCGCTGGTCCAGGTGTGGCGGCGGGGCGAGCTGGCCTTGAACTCCGTGCTGGGCCTGGCCGACCGCGAGCGCCAGGTGCCGCTGGCCGAAGATTCGATCTTCCGCATCTACTCCATGACGAAGCCGATCACGTCGGTGGCGTTCATGATGCTGGTGGAGGAATGCAAGGTCGCGCTGGACGATCCGGTCAGCAAATTCATCCCCGCGTGGGCAAACCTGGGCGTGCACGCCGGCGGCTTCATGGAGGGCTTCCAGTCCCATCCGGTCAAGCGCCCCATGCGCATGGTCGACCTGCTGCGCCACACCTCCGGCCTGACCTACGGTTTTCACCAGAACACGAATGTCGACGCAGCGTATCGACGGCTGAAACTGGGCGATATCGCTACCGCTGGCACGCTCGACGAGATGATCGAGAAGCTGGCCGGCGTGCCGCTGGAGTTCTCGCCGGGCGACGCGTGGAACTACTCCGTTTCCACCGATGTGCTGGGCTACCTGGTCGGCAAGATCAGCGGCATGCCGTTCGAGACGTTCCTGAAGGAGCGGATTTTTGATCCGCTGGGCATGGTCGACACGGCCTTCCATGTGCCGGAGGAGAAGGCGTCGCGCTTCTGCGCGTGCTATGCCGTGGGGGCGCTGGGCTCGAAGGCGGTGTCCGATCATGGGCCGGTCTTGCAGGACGATCCCCGCACCAGTCTTTACTTGAAGCCGCCCAGCTTCATTTCGGGCGGTGGCGGCTTGGTTTCCACGGCAGCAGACTACCTGCGTTTTTCGCGCATGCTGCTGCAGGGCGGCGAGCTGGATGGCGTGCGCCTGCTGGGGCCGAAAACGCTGTCGCTGATGACCGCCAACCACCTCCCGGGCGGGCGCGACATGTCGAGCCTGTCGTCACATTCGATGTTCAGCGAGGCCGCGTATGACGGCGTCGGATTCGGACTGGGGTTCGCGACCACGATCTCGCAAGCCGCTACTTTGATTCCCGGCAGCACGGGCGATTTCTTCTGGGGCGGCGCGGCCGGCACCTTCTTCTGGGTGGATCCGCAGGAGGATTTGATCGGGCTTTTCCTGACGCAGGTGCTGCCTTCGTCTGCCTACCCTGTGCGGCGGCAATTGCGCACGCTGGTCTACAGCGCGATCACCGACGTGGGTGGCGTGGCGCGCTGAGCGCGCGCTCACCATCAGGGCGGCAGAGCATTCCGCGCCGCCGCCTGATGATCACGTCGATCGAGCGCGATCAAACGTCGAACCGAACGCCCTGCGCCAGCGGCAGCGCGCCGCTGTAGTTGACGGTATTCGTGGCGCGGCGCATGTAGCCCTTCCATGCGTCCGAGCCGGATTCCCGGCCGCCGCCGGTTTCCTTCTCGCCGCCGAATGCGCCGCCAATCTCGGCGCCCGAGGTGCCGATGTTGACGTTGGCGATACCGCAGTCGCTGCCCGCCGACGACATGAAGCGCTCGGCATCGCTCAGGTTTGCCGTGAAGATCGCAGACGACAGGCCCTGCGGCACGCCGTTCTGGATCGCGATGGCCTGCTCGGTGTCGCCGTCGTACGTCACGACATAGAGGATCGGCGCGAAGGTCTCGGTTTCCATCACCTTGGTCGGCTTCGCCATCTTGACCAGCGCAGGACGGACGTACCAGGCGTCGGCGCCGAGGTCTTCGCGTACGCGCTCGCCGCCCAGCACTTCGCCACCTTCGGCGCGGGCCTGCGCGAGCGCCTGCTGCATGCCGTCGAAGGCGGCCTGGTCGATCAACGGGCCGACCAGCGTGCCGTCAGCCAGCGGGTCGCCAATGGCGATGCTCTGGTAGATCTTTTCCAGGCGAGCCAGCAGCGTATCGGCCACCGAGCGGTGCACGATCAAACGTCGCAGCGAGGTGCAGCGTTGGCCTGCAGTGCCGACGGCGGCAAACGTAATGGCGCGCGCCGCCAGTTCCAGATCCGCCGACGGCGTGACGATCATCGCGTTGTTGCCGCCCAGTTCCAGGATCGAGCGGCCGAAGCGCTCTGCCACCTTCACGCCCACTTGGCGGCCCATGCGCGTCGAGCCCGTGGCGCTGACCACGGGCACCAGGTGGCTGGCCACCAGCGCTTCGCCCACGTCGCGCCCGCCAATCAGCAGTTGGCTCAGTCCGGCAGGAATGGCGCCCGGCTTCTCTGCATTGAACGCGTCGACTACCTGCTGCATCAGGTGCTGACAAGCGATGGCGGTGAGCGGCGTTTTCTCCGACGGCTTCCACACGATGGCGTTGCCGCACACCAGGGCGAGCGCGGCGTTCCACGACCACACCGCCACCGGGAAGTTGAACGCCGAAATGATGCCCACCACGCCCATCGGATGCCACGTCTCCATCATCCGGTGCCCGGGGCGCTCGCTGGCGATGGTCAGGCCATGCAGTTGCCGCGACAGGCCGACAGCAAAGTCGCAGATGTCGATCATCTCCTGCACTTCGCCCAGGCCTTCGGAGGTGATCTTGCCGGCTTCCAGCGAGACCAGTTCGCCCAGCGCCGCCTTGTGCGTGCGCAGGACTTCGCCCAAGCGGCGCACGAGTTCGCCGCGCACGGGTGCCGGCACGATGCGCCATGCCAGATACGCCAGATGCGCGCTCTGGATGGCCGCCTCGGCCTCGGTGGCGGTGTGTGATTTCACGGTCGCCAATACCGTGCCATCGCGCGGGGCGCGGCTCGTCCAGTCCGTGCCTTCATAGGCCTTCAGGTCCAGGCCGAGGGACTTCAGTACGGTCTGCAATCGTGTTCGGGAATCTGACATGGCGTGAATCCTTGCTCTTCTCTCGTGTTCAATCGAAAAACTGTTGCGATGCGGTGGTGCGTAAGGCTCAACGCTCGACGATGCGGTTCCAGCGCTTGCTCCACTCGGGGCGCTCGGCGTTGATCACGTCCCAGTCCAGCGCAACGGCCGTCTTCAGGATGGTGTTCATCTTGTTCTGCTCTTCTGCCGCCTTGCCCTTGAGCGGGGCCTTGGGGTTGACTGGATTGTAGGAGCCGTTTTCCATGGCGAGCGCCTGGGCTTCGGGGCTGATCAGGTAGTCCGCCAGCTTCTGCGCCAGATCGGCATCCGGATTGTTGGCCAGCACGCACTGCGCTGTGAGCAGAACGACGGCGCCTTCCTTGGGCGCGACGAATTCCATCGGGATGCCCTTGGATTTCATCAGTTCCACCTGCGTGAGCGTGTACGGGAACAGCGCCGCATCGCCGGCCTGCATCATCTCCACCACCTTCGACGAGTTGGGGATGTACTCGACCACGTTCGGGCCGATGGTGGTCGGCCATGCCTTGAAGGCCGGGTCGACGTTCTTTTCCGTGCCGCCCTTCATGCGATTGAACATCAGGAAAGCATCCAGCCCGAACGACGAAGCCGGCATGGATTGCACGACCACCTTGCCCTTGTATTTCGGGTCAGCCAGATCGCCCCACGAAGTGGGCGGCGTCCAGCCTTTGTCGGCAAAGATCTTGGTGCTGTAGGCGAGGCCCGTCAGGCCCATCGACAAGCCGACGGCGTAGTCACCCTTGAGGTGCGCAATGGCGGGCACAGCCGACAGGTTGGCCGATGGCTTGAGCTTTTCGCACAGCCCCATGCCGATCGCGCGGAACATGACACCGTCGTCCAGCGTCATCACGTGCATCTGTGCCGTGCCTTTGGTGGCTTGCGCCTTGGCGAGGATGTCGGTCGAGGTGCCGGGCACGACGACGACCTTGACGTTGTTGGCCTTCTCGAACGGCGGGAACACGAACTGCGTGTAGGTGCGTTCCATGTTGCCGCCGTTCATGCCGATGTACAGCGTCTTGGTTTCCGCGTGGGCGGCACCGGCGGCGAGCAGCGCGGTTCCGGCAGCCGCAGCAATGATGGACGTGAACGATGTTTTCGCGTGTTTCACAAGCATGGTGGTCTCCTGGGGCATCAAGTGCATCAAGCTGCGGGTGGCAGAAAGCGTTGGATGGAAAAGGGCTCGATCGGCGTGGAAGTGCGGCCCTCGGCAATCAGTTCGGCCATGACATCGCCCACGCCGGGGCCGAGCTGGAAGCCGGCACCGGCAAAGCCGAACGCGTGGAACAGGCCGGGGCGGCGGGCACTGGGGCCAATCACGGGCTCGTCGTCAGGCAGGTTGCCTTCGGTGCCGCTCCAGGTGCGGATGATGTGGGCGCCCGTGAGTTGCGGCAGCAGGGCTGCCAATTGCGGCAACTGGCGCAGGATCGCCACGTGCGACGAGCGTGCGCGCTGGTCATCCAGCACGTAGCCGCGCCCGCCGCCGAACACCACATTGCCGCGCCGAACCTGGCGGCAGTAGATGCCGCCGCCTTCCACGCCCAGGCTCCAGGGCAGGAAGAACGGCAGCGGCTCGGTCACGCCCATGGTGGGCGGGATGGTGAACATCGGTACGGGCTCACCCCATTGCGCGGCAAACTGGGCGGCCCACGCTCCGGCGCAGTTGACGAGCGCAGAGGCTTTGACCTCCAGATCGCGGTCATGTTGACGAGCATGGATGACGAAGCGCGTGCCATCGTGCTCGACCGATTGCACCGGCGCGTGCTCTCGCACATCGGCGCCGGCAGCCTGCGCGACGCGGGCGAATGCAGGCGACAGCAGGCGCGGATTGGCTTGTCCGTCTTCCGGGCACAGCGAGCCGCCGACGATCTGTTCGCCGCCCATCGGAAACACTTTCTGCAGCGCGGCCCGGCCCTCGATGAGCTGCAAGCCGAGGCCGTAGCCCTCGCTGCGTGCTGCGTAGCTCGCCAGCGATTCCATGTCGGCCACGCTGCGGGCGATCTTGAAGTGCCCGCTGCGCTCGTACTCGGCTTCGGTGCCGATCAGCTCGGTCAGGCGTCCCCAGATCTGGTGCGAACGTTGGGCCAACGGCAATTGCTCGATGGAGCGCCCCTGGCGCCGCACACCGCCAAAATTGACGCCGCTGGAGCGCGAGCCGCACAGGTCGCGTTCGAGCAAGGTGACGGCCAGCCCGCGCCGCCGCAGGAACAGCGCCGTGGCGCTGCCCATGATGCCGCCGCCGATGATGGCCACGTCGCATGCAAGCTGCTCACGCATGGTGGCTCTCCGGTTCGATCAGCTCGGTCACATCCAATGGCAGCGGCTTGATCGGTGCCTGACCGCGCAGTCGCCCCACCTGTGCCAGCGGCACGGACTGCGCGTGCGCCAGGATTTCGGCTGCCGACGCGCCGCACATCCGGCCCTGGCAGCGGCCCATGCCGACCCTGCACAGCGCCTTCAGGCGGTTCAGTTCATGCACGCCGCATTCGGCGGCTGTCTGGCGCAGGGTGCCGGCGGTGACGTTTTCGCAGCGGCACACCACCAGGTCGTCGCTGGCGTGCGCGGCCCAGTCATCGGGAAAGGGGAAGGCAACTTCCAGCGCGTGGCGGAACCGCTCGATCTTCTGCAGGCGCTGGCGCAGCGCGTCCAAGCGATCCGCATCGACGGTGATTTGCCGATCCTGCAACAGGGCGAGCGCGGCCAGTTCGCCGGAGTACTCGGCTGCGTCGGCACCCATGATGCCCCCGCCATCGCCTGCCAGATAGACGCCCGCGACGGAGCTGCGCCGCATGGCGTCGATGCGCGGCACATGGCAGCGGTGCAGCGCAGAAAACTCGAATGCGCAGCCCAGCAGATCGGCGAGTTGTGTTTCGGGCCGCAGCGCGTAGCCCATGCCCACCGCGGAGCATGCGGTGTGCTGCTCGCGACCGGCGCTGTCGTTCCACACGAGCTGCTCGACCGCCGCATCGCCTTCGGCGCGCAGCAGTCGCACGCCGTGATGCATGGGGATGCCGTGCAGCTTGAGCCAGCCCACCAGCGCCATCCCCTTGGCCATGACGGCAGGCTGGCCCAACATGGCCGGCGCTGCCTTGTAGCGCGCGGAAGCCGGCGCCGTATCGAGCACCGCCACGACATTCGCGCCGGCCTTGGCGTATTGGCAGGCCACCAGATACAGCAGCGGGCCGGTGCCGGCAAACACCACGGCATCGCCAATCGCACAGCCCTGGTATTTGAGCGCGACTTGCGCACCGCCCAGCGTATAGACGCCGGGCAGCGTCCAACCCGGGATTGGCAGCACGCGGTCGGTGGCGCCGGTAGCGACGATCACATCGCGCCAGGGCAGGCTGCTCACTGCGCGCGTTGGCACATGCAGCAGGTCGAGCAGATCCGGCTGGGCATTCCAGACCAGGGTCTGCGGGTGGTAGTCGATCTGCGGCTGGAGGCGGTCGAAGGTGGCGTGTATGTCTTGCGCACGTTCGGCTTCGGTGCCATACAAATCTGCGGCACTCCTGGCGAAGCCATCCGGCTGGCGGCGATAGATCTGGCCGCCCGAGCGCGGCGCTTCATCCAGCACGATGGGTTTGAGGCCGTGCGCCAACAGCGTCTGCGCCGCACGCACACCTGCCGGCCCGGCACCGATGATGACGGGCGGCAGATCCGCTTGCGACTGCCGCTGCAGCGTGGGGGCGGGTTGCGTCATCACGCGGCTCCCTCGTTACCGGCCGGTTGCGTGCAGATGTGCATGCCTGGTTCGATCATGGTCTGGCAGGCGCGCAGCGATTTGCCGTCGGCCAGGCGCACCCAGCAGTCCTGGCATGCGCCCATCAGGCAGAAACCCGCGCGCGGCTGCTGGCTGAATTCATTGATGCGCAACTGGCGTATGTGCGTGAGCACGGCCGTGAGGACGGTGTCCCCGGCAAGGGCTTCAGCGGGCTGGCCGTCCAGCACGAAGGCCACTGTGGGGCGATTGCGCTCTTTGAGGCGCTGGAGCTGCGCGCGGGCAGAGCGGTTTGCAGGAGCATTCATCGTGATCTGTATCTCAATGCTTGCCGATCAGAATCCGGTCCAGGCCGTAGACCTTGTCCAGCAGCAGCATCAGCGCGAGCGTGAGGAAGACGATCAGCGCCGAGACGGCGGCCATCATCGGGTCGAGCGATTCCGTGGCGTACATGTACATGCGCACCGGCAGCGTGACGGTGGCGGGCGACACCACGAAGATCGACATCGTCAGTTCATCAAAGCTGTTGATGAAGGCCAGCAGCCAGCCGCCCGTGATGCCCGGCAGGATCATCGGCAGCGTCATGCGGCGGAACACCGTGAAGCTGCTTGCGCCCAGCGAATAGGCGGCGTGCTCGACCGAGTGGTCAAAGCCCACCAGCGCCGCCATCACCAGCCGCATCGTGTACGGCGTGACGATCAGTGCGTGCGCGAAGATCAGCCAGCCGAAGCTGCCTTGCCCGCCCACCAGCGAGAACATGCGCAACAGCGCCACGCCCAGCACGAGGTGCGGAATGATCAGCGGCGACAGGAACACGCCTTGCAGATACTGCAGCCCCGGCGCGCGGTAGCGCACGATGGCCATGGCTGCCGGCACCGCGAGTGCGGTCGACAGCGTGGCCGCCGCCAGGCCCAGCCAGAGGCTGTTCCAGAACGACTGCACGAAGTCGGGGTGATGCAGCACCTGGTCGAACCAGCGCAGCGAGAAATGACTGGTGGGCAGCGTGAGCGTTTCTTCGGGCGTGAAGGCGACGATGCACACGATCACCAGCGGTGCCAGCATGAAGGTGATGACGAGCGCGTTGAAGATGAGCGCGAGCGGTCCGTTCTTTTGCATGTGCGCTCCTTCAGCCCAACGTCTTCTTGTAGCGGCCTTCGATCATGCGGTTCCAACCCAGCATGATGACGAGGTTGGCCGCCAGCAGGATCAGCGCGATGGCTGCGCCCAGCGGCCAGTTCAGTTCGTTCAGGTATTCGTCGTAGATGAGCGTGGCGACCATCTTCACGCGGCGCCCGCCAAGGAGCCCCGGAATGGCGAAAGAGCTGGCCGCCAGGCCGAACACGATCAGGCTGCCCGACAGAATGCCCGGCATGACCTGCGGCAGCACCACGCGGCGCAACGTCGTGAAGTGCGATGCGGACAACGACAGCGCGGCGTTTTCCACCCACGGGTCGAGCTTTTGCAGTGACGTCCACACCGGAATCACCATGAACGGCAGCATTACGTGCACCAGTGCAATCACCACGGCTGTCTCGTTGTACAGCAGCTTGACCTGGCCGATGCCAACGGCCTTGAACGCCGCGTTGATCAAGCCTTCGGGGCCGAGCAGCATGCTCCAGCCGAATGCGCGCACCACGACCGAGATCAGCAGCGGCGCGAGGATGATGAGCAGAAAGATCGAACGCCAGGGTTTGCGCATCCGGCTCAGGATGTAGGCCTCGGGCGCGCCGACCAGAATGCAGATCAGCGTCACGAGCGCCGAGACGCGCAGCGTGCGCCAGAAGATTTCGTAGTAGTACGGGTCTTGCACCACGTGCAGGTAGTGCGCGAACGTGAAGGTGCCCGCAATGGGGCCTTTGTCGGCGTCGAACGCGTTGAACGACAAAATCACGCTCAGCGCGAGCGGCACGAACAACATCACACTGAAGAGCGCCAGCGCCGGGCCGGTCATGCTCCACGGCACCCAGATCGGTCTGCGGCTCATGCTGCGTTACCCTCGGTGCCGATCACGCGCACATAGCGGTCTTGCCAATCCACGCCCACGGTCTGGCCCACTTCGCGCGGGGCGTCGCCATCGTTCACGGCGGATACCAGCATCGCGCCAAGCGGCGTGTCGACGGTGTACATCCACTGGTTGCCGAGGAAGAAGCGCTCGGTCACGCGGCCTTCGCAGCGGCCCGTGCCGTCGGCGGTGCACGTCATCTTTTCGGGACGCAGCGCCAGCACGACCTTGCTGCTCACGGGTGTGCCCGGCGGCAGAGTCAGGTGCACGGAACCGACCGATGCGCGAAGTTCGCCATTGGCGCCCGACTCCACCGCTGCATGCAGCAGATTGGCCTTGCCGACAAAGGTGGAGATGAATGCATTGCTCGGATGCTCATACACCGCCAGCGGCGTATCCACCTGCGTGATGCGGCCTGCTTCCATGACGACCACGCGGTCGCTGATCGACATGGCTTCGGCCTGGTCGTGGGTGACCATGATGGTGGTCGTGCCGACCTTGCGCTGGATTTCACGCAGTTCGAACTGCATCTCTTCGCGCAGCTTGGCGTCCAGGTTCGACAGGGGCTCGTCCAGCAGCAGCACCGGCGGCTTGATGACCAGCGCCCGCGCGAGGGCCACGCGCTGCCGCTGGCCGCCCGACAGCTCGCGCGGGTAGCGATCGATATGTTTGTCCAGATGCACGAGCGCCAACGTCTGCAGGGCGCGCTCGCGGCGCTCTGCTGCGGGGCACTTGCGCATCTCCAGCCCGAATTCAACGTTTTCACGCACCGTCATGTGCGGGAACAGCGCGTAAGTCTGGAACACGATCCCCAGGCCGCGCGCGTTGGCTTTCGCACGGGTGATGTCCTTGCCGTCCAGCTCGATCGAGCCCTCGGTCACCTCTGCAAAGCCCGCAATCATCTGCAGCGTCGTCGTCTTGCCGCAGCCCGACGGGCCCAGCAGCGAGACGAATTCGCCCTTGTGCACGTTCAGGTTGAAGTCCTGGACGACCCGGAGGTCGCCGTACTGCTTGGAGACATGGTTCAGGCGCAGAAAACTCATCGGTGATCCTTTGCGACTGGGGGCGTCGCCAGACTCTTCCAATTGAACAATATGGATATGCTATTGCAACAGGTGTGCCAAAACTTCGATTTCGCCTAGGTGTATACGCTGTAGTTGGAATTTTTATCGTATTTATTCCGTCCATCGGAATACAATCGATCAACCAAATTCAGTCCATTCCAGCTTTATGTCCATAGATTCCGACGACGATGCGCATCAGCGCAGCGCCATGCACCGCACCTTCCAGATCCTGCGCACCATGGCGGAGCAGCAGCACCAAGGTGTGCGCGTCACCTACCTGGCCAAGACGCTGGGAATGACTCCCGCCACCACGCACCGCCTGCTGCAGGGGCTGACGCAGGAGGGCATGGTCGAGCAGGATCAGCAGAACAAGCTGTACCGCCTGAGCCTGGATTTCTTCTGTCTGGCGGCCCAGGCGGGCGCGGTGAACGACTTGCGCTCCGTCGCCCGGCCGGCCCTGCTGCGGTTGAATGCCAGCCTGGGCGACACGGTGCTGCTGCTGGTGCGCTCCGGCTTCGATGCGGTGTGCCTGGACCGCGTGGAAGGCCAATACCCGATTCGCACCTTCACGGGCGATGTGGGCGGGCGGATCGAACTCGGTGTGGGCCAGGGCGCGCTGGTGATCCTCGCCCACCTGCCCGACGCCGAGCAGGAGGAAGTGCTGCGCTACAACCTGCCGCGCATCCGGCACTACAGCGTGTACGACGAGGTCTATCTGCGCTCCGAGGTCAGGAAAGCACGCGAGCGCGGCTACAGCGCCAAGACGGACGGGCTGCTCGAAGGCATGGCCGGTATTGCCGTGCCGGTGTTCGATCGCAACGGCAACGTCGTCGCCGCGCTATCCGTGGGTACGCTCGCCAACCGCCTGAGCGCAGATCGCCTGCCCATCGTGTACGACATGCTGCTGCGCGAGGCCAATCGGCTGACCACGCAGATCAATCCGTTCGATCCAACGCTGCGCCGCCCCATGCAATCAATGGCCGTGAGCGATACCTATCGCGCCATCTGACCCGGCGGCCGTTCGAGCACTCGCCCCGGGTTCAGCAGATATTGCGGGTCGAGTGCCTGCTTGATCGTCTGCATCAACTGCAGGGCCACAGGCGCCTTGTAGTGTGGAAGGTGATCGCGCTTGAGCGCGCCGATGCCATGCTCGGCCGAGATCGAACCGCCAAAGCGGTGGACAGACTGGTACACCGCATCGCCAATCGCAGCCTCATGCGCGGCAACGAACGCCGCAGCGTCCACCCCAACCGGCGGCTGTACGTTGTAGTGCAGGTTGCCGTCGCCCAGATGCCCGAAGTTGATGAGCCGCAGCCCGGGCGCGAGCGCCTGCAGTTGCGCATCGGTCTGCGCCACGAACTCGGGGATGCGCGAGATCGGCACCGACACATCGTGCTTGATGTTGGGCCCTTCGGCGGCCTGGGCCAGGGTGATGCTTTCGCGGATGTGCCACAGGTCGTGCGCTTGCCGGATGTTTTCGGCAATGATCGCGTCGGTCACGATGCCGTCTTCCATCGCGGTTTCGAGCAGGTGCTCAAACTGCGCACGGGCATGCGCTTCGGATTCACTGTCGGACGCTTCCAGCAGCACGCACCACATCGTTTCGCGCCACATCGGCACGCGCAGATGCGGATAGTGCGTGTCGACCAGCCTGAGCCCTTCCTGACTCATCACCTCAAAGCCCGTGAGCGCCGCAGACAGATGCCGGTGCGACAACGCCAGCAATGCCGTGGCGGCTTGCAGCGAAGGCACCGCGGCCCACGCCGTCAATTGCGCGGCCGGTTGCGGATACAGCCGTAGCGTGGCCGCCGTGATGATGCCCAGCGTGCCCTCGCTGCCGATGAACAGATTGCGCAGGTCGTAACCGGTGTTGTCCTTGCGCAGGCCGTGCAGGCTCTCCCAGATTTGCCCATCGGCCAGCACGACTTCCAGCCCCAGGCACAGCTCGCGCGCATTGCCATAGCGCAGCACCTGCGTGCCGCCCGCATTGGTCGCCAGGTTGCCGCCGATGGTGCAACTCCCTTCCGCACCCAGGCTCAACGGGAACAGCATCCCGGCCTCGCTTGCCACGTCCTGCAGCGACTGGAGCACGCAACCGGCGTCCACCGTCATCGTCATGTTGGCGGCGTCGATGGCGCGCACGGTCTGCATGCGGCGCAGGCTCAGGATGATTTGCCCGCCGCTGGCATCGGGCACCGAGCCTTCCACCAGGCCCGTATTGCCACCCTGCGGCACGATAGACACACCGGCTTGTGCGCACGCGCGCACGACCGCAGCGGCGTCGGCCGTGCAGCCGGGCCGCACCACGCACAGCGCCTTGCGGCGCACGCGCTGGCGCCAATCGGATTCGTATTCGGCGCAGTCGTCGCCGGTCAGAACGTTGGCGGCCCCCACGATGTCGCGCAAGGCCGGAATCAGGTTGTCGGGCGTCATGGCTACGCGATGAAGATGGTGTCTGTCTGAGGAGGCGTCAACGCATGGCCAGCGCCACGGCGGCCGCCAGCCGCTGCACGGCCTGTTCGATCTGCGGCACCTCGGGCGCGGCAAACGACAGGCGCATGGTGTTGAGCTGCGCGTTGTCCGGGTAGAACGCCTTGCCGGGCACATACAGCACCTGCTGCGATACGGCGGCATCAAAGAGCGCTTGCGGGTCGATTGACGGCGCGAACGTGGCCCAGACAAACATGCCGCCCGCGGGCGCGGCGCACCAGACTCGGCCATCCAGCTGCGTGGCGATGCCTTGCACCAGAGCCTGCATGCGCCGCTGATATTCGACGCGTGTGCGTCGCACCGTGGCCGGATAGCGGCCGCTTTCCAGATAGCGCGCTGCCACCGTCTGCGCCAGCGGAGACGTACACAGATCCACCGTCTGCTTGGCGATGGCGCAGCGGCGCAAGAGGCCGCTGTCGGCCAGCATCCAGCCGATCCGCAACGCAGGTGCGACGGTCTTGGAAAGGCTGGAGAGATACACCACCGGGTTCGTGCCGCCCACGGCCTGCCGATCGCCCACCGCGCGCAGCGTGGGTGGCATGGCGGCGTCGTTGCCCTCCGCCGCATCGAAGCGCAGCTCGCCGTAGGGATCGTCTTCCACCACCCAGAAGCCGTGCGCGCAGGCCAGCTGCACCAGGGCTTCGCGCCGCTGGGCGGCGAGCAGCGTGCCGCGCGGGTTGGAAAAATTCGGTACGGTGTAGAGCAGCTTGGGGCGCTGCGTGGCAGGCAGTTGATTCAGCAGGCCGGCCAGTGCGTCGGTCTGCAGGCCGTGTTCGTCCATCGGTACGGGCACGATGCGGGCCTGCGCCAGGCGCAAGGCTTGCAGCGTGGCAGGGTAGGCCGGCACTTCCACCAGCACCGTATCGCCGGGTTCGATCAACACCCGCACCAACAGGTCGAAGGCTTGCTGCGAGCCTGTGGTCACCATCATCTGCTCGGCGCTGGCCTGGATGCCGCGCGCGTCCATCAGCGCAGCGAGGGCTGTGCGGAGGACCGGCAGCCCTTCAGTCGCGCCGTACTGCAAGGCCTGCGTATCGCCCGTCATGGCTTGGCCGGCGGCGTGCGCGAGGCCTTCAGCGTCGAACAGGCTGGGCGACGGATAACCGCCCGCCAGCGAGATCATCCCCGGCTGGCTGAGGTACGGAAACAGTTCACGGATGGGCGAGCCGGCAGGGTTCGCGAACGGGGCGGCAAAGCCCGGCATGGCGGCTGGCGTGTGCGGGCCGGTCATGCGGCATCCACCACGGGCGTGCCGCGCAGCACGGCGCGCACCTGATCGATGGAGCGCTGCTGCGCTGCCTCGTACAGCGCGATTTCGTCATGCACGCGTGCGCCCAGCGCGGTCTCGAAGGCCTGCTGCGCGGCGTGGGCCTGATACTGCTTCTGCTCCTCACCGCCCAGGTTGGACTGGAAGATGCCCGCCGCGCTCACTGGCAAGAAATCTTCATACGTGATGGGGTCGGCCTGCACCCAGCCCTTGGCGAGGAGTTCATCCAACGACGCATCGGCTGCCGCGGCTGCGTCGGCCTGTGCATGGCCCGACGGCGTAAGCGTGTAGCGATAGAACGCTAGGCCTTGTGCGCGCAGCGCGTCATGGCTGTCGGGAAAGGCGCGGAACGCCTGGGCCAACCGGCTTCCGTAGTTGGGTGCGGCACTGCCGGCATTGCCCATGCTGCGCACCTCCGCCAGCAGTTGGTCATACAGCGCGCGGCCCTTGCGCGTGAGGGCCACGCCGCGCTGCTCGATTTCGCCAAAGCGTGCCGTGTGGGCGCCTGCATCGTCGGTAAAGCGCACCGCTTCCTGCAGCGCCTTGAAGCTGGTCTGGCGCAGCAGGATGGGGCAGTCGCGGCGCGGCGGGCCTTCCACCACATCCTTGGCATCCATGCCGCGTGTGGGCATGGCGGCCTGTGCGGCGTCGATGTCGAGCGTGCGCGGTGTCAGGTGGTTGATGTGGGGGCCGCGGAAGCACACCACGTCGGCCACAAGACGGTGAGCGGCTTGCAGCGCGCGATACGTCCCGGCGTCGACCGTGGCGGTGCTGTGCCAGCGGAAGGTCTCCAGCGCCTCGCGTACGAACGCGTCGGCATCTGCGTCGGCCAAGCCGCCGTCGGCTTCGCATTGGGCAATCAATTCGAGCACGCGCGGGGTAAAGATCTGCCGGCGCGCCAGGATGGCAGCGGCCTTCTCGCGCAGGGCGGCGTCCGCAATCAGCTCAAGCCGCAGCAGCGAGGTGAACACACGAAACGGGTTGGCCAGCAACGCGGCATCGGTCACCGGGCGAAACGCCGTCGAATGCACGGGCACGCCGGCCACCGACAGATCGTAGTAACCCACCGGTTCCATGCCCATGACGGCAAACAGCCGACGCAGCGTGGCCAGCTCGGCGGCCGTGCCGACGCGAATGGCGCCGTGGCGCTCGATATCCAGCCGCTCCAGTTCGCCCGACTGCGCCATCTGCGCGCGCAGCGCGGGCTGAGCGTCCAGCGTGCGCGCGTTGATGTCGGCCACCAGCTCAACCAGGGTGCCGTACTGGGGCACTTCTTCGCGGTACATGGCCGACATGGCGCGCGAAAAGCGTGAGCGGATTTCGTTGGCGTGGATGAAGCTCGACGCGGGAAGTTGATGCGCAGCGCTCATGACTGAGGTGGATTTGGCAGTGGTGAAGCGATGCTAGGTTGGCCAGTGAGCGGCGGTCAAACGATAATCCGGCCTGATGTCATTCCAAATTAGAATGACCGGCCGACTTTCGCATCGCACAATTTCAGCGCTTCCATGTTCCTGTCCCGCCGCTTTCTGCCGCCGATGTCCCTGCTCTGCGCGTTCGAGGCCGCCGCGCGGCACCAGAGCTTCACGGCCGCCGCCGCTGAACTGCACCTGACGCAGAGTGCCGTCAGCCGGCAGATTCGCGCCCTGGAAGATCGCCTCGGCGCTGAGCTGTTCGTGCGCGAGCGCCAGACCGTGCGCCTGAGCGCGGCGGGCCAGGCGTATGCGGAGGAAATCCGCGGCGCGTTGATGCGCATCTCGAGCGCCACGGTCGGGTTCCGTGCCAATCCGCAAGGCGGCAGCTTGAATCTCGCCATCCTGCCGACGTTCGGCACCCGCTGGCTGGCGCCGCGCCTGCCGGCGTTCTTCGACGAGCACCCGGGCATCACCATCAATCTGACGACACGGCTGTCGCAGTTCGACTTTCAGCTGGAGGCGGTGGATGCGGCCATCCATTTCGGTACGCCGCACTGGCCGGGGGCGGAATTGGCTTTTTTGATGAGCGAAACCGTCGTGCCCGCTTGCAGCCCGGCGCTGCTGGCCCGTTACGACTTTGCGCAGCCGCGCGATTTGCTGAATGCGCCGCTATTGCATCTGGCCTCCCGCCCCGACGCCTGGCCGCGCTGGCTGGCAAGCCATCAGGTGGCGGGTGCCGAACCCCAGGGCATGCTGTTCGACCAATTTGCCACGGCCGCGCAAGCTGCGGTTGCCGGCCTGGGCGTGGCCCTGCTGCCGCGTTTTCTGATCACCCACGAGCTGCAGCAAGGTGATTTGGTGCGTGCATTGCTGCATGTGCCCGAGATGGAAAGTGCCGAGCGCTACTACCTCGCCTGGCCCACCAGCCGCGCCGACTATCCGCCGTTGCAGGCGCTGCGGACATGGCTTGTGAAGGCGGCACAGGATTTCATGCCGACGTAGGGCCCCAGGTGAGAGGCGGCGTTTTCCAGGAGGGATAGAAAACGCGTGAGCGCTTATTTGCCCGCCGAGTAATTGACGGGAATCCAGCGGAAGCCATGCTGATCCGCCTGCAAGCGCCCCAGTCCGGGAAAAGGAACGTGTGCGGCCGCAAACAGCATCTTGTCCTTGGCAATGCCGGTGAATTCCTTGATGCGTTCCTGTTCCGCCAACTGGCTGTCGCTATCGAACGCCACCGTCACTGTCGGATCCTCAAACTGAACGGCCGCGACATGAATGATGTCGCCCACCACCATCAAGCGATTTCCCTGGCTCTCGATCATGTAACCCACGTGCCCGGGTGTATGTCCGGTGCTCTGGTACGCACGGATGCCGGGGCTCAGCTCTTGCTCGCCATCAAACGGCTGTACGCGGCCCGCCTTGATGTAAGGCTCCATGATCGTCATGGCGCGACGATAGGTGCCTTTTTGATCGCCGCGATTGCCATCGGGCGCCTTGGCCATGTTCGCCTCGCTCAGCCAGTAATCCAGCTCACGACGATTGACGCGGACGATCGCATTGGGAAAGTGCATCTGTCCATCCGTCGTCAGCCCGCCGATATGGTCTGCGTGCATGTGCGTGATGTAAATTTCGTCGACCTGCGAGGGCGCGTAACCGGAGGCCTTCATGTTGGCTGTCAGACGGCCAAGGCGCGCGCCGAAGATGTTGCCGGCGCCGGTATCGACCAGGATCAGTTTGGTACCGGTATTGACCAGGAACGCGTTGTAGGACGTTTCAAGCGGACTTTGCAGGTAATCACGGGCCAACGCTTCGTTGACCTTCTGCGGTGTGGTGTTCGTCAGAAACTGGTCGACCGGCAATTCCAGTGTGCCGTCATTGAGCGAGGTGATCTCATAACCGCCCAACATGAATCGGTAGAAGCCTGGCGCCGAGGTACGTGCGAAAGGTGCGGCCGCGTGGGCTGCACACTGCAGCAGCAGGGACATTGCCAGGAGGTTACAGAGCGCAAACAGCTTGGTCATTGGATGTCGACATCTCATGGTTGTCTTTTCTGTATCGGTGTCTGTGTCGATGTCAGCACGGGGCTGCAGGAGTGCGACCGGTTTGGCGACACGCCGGCCGTTCTCCATGACCATCACGGGCGCGTTCCACCCGGGGTAGATGCGCGAGCCCCTCGGCCTGAACTAGGCGCGGCGGGTGCTCGTGCGAGCGAGATGCCAAGCGCGGCGCCGACGGCGAGGAACAACGCCATCGAGAGAAGCGCGACGATGAACGCGTGCGCAATGGCGGCCGGATCCTGGCGCGTGCCGAGGACCGTATAGAAAATTCCGCCGATGATCGCTACGCTGAGCGACGTGCTGACCTGCAGCGTCGAACTCGCGATGCCGGCGATCATGCCGGAAAGCGCCGGTGCGACGCGCCCGGTCACCATGCGCATCAGCGTGGGCAGGGCGAGCCCCTGTCCGAAACCGATGACGAACAATGCGACGGCGAGCGGCACGGATGCGAGCAGCATCCCGGTCGGCGTGCCATCGATCAACCATGCGAGGCAGACGAGTCCGACAACCTCCAGGCCAATGCCGAACGGGTTGACGTAGGCGCCGATGAGTCGTGCACAGAACGGCGTCGACAACGGGCCGAGCAGGAAACCCACGCCGAACGGCAAGAACACGAGGCCAGCGCTGAGCGCGTCAACGTGCAATGCATTCTGCAGATACACCGAGAACAGCAGGAAGAACGCGCCGATCGCGTAGAGCAGCAGCGCGATCAGCAAGGCACGTCCGAGGCCCGGGGCGCGCAGCGCGGCCGGATCGAGCAGCGGGGCGCCTCCGCGGCTGCCCAGCCTGCGCTCGTAGCGCCAGAAGAACCTGCCCAGCGCCGGCACCGCGATCAGCGACAACCATGCCCATACTGGCCAGCCGGCTTCGCGTCCCTCGATCAGCGGCACGATCAGCGCGCCCAGCGTCAGCATCGACAGCGCGGTGCCACCGAGGTCGAGCTTGCGCGCATGCTGCGCACGCGTCTCCTTCAACAGGGGAACGCCGAACAGCACGACCAGAATCGCCAGCGGCAGGTTGACCAGGAAGATCGTGCGCCAACCCAGATTCAACAGATTCAGCGAGATCAGAACGCCGCCCAGCGCCTGGCCAACCACGGCGGCGAGGCCGAACACTGCGCCATACAGGCTGAGCGCGCGCGGCTTTTCCGCTTCCGGAAAGATCGCCTGGATCGACGCGAGTGCCTGCGGCGCCATGATTGCGGCTGTCAAGCCTTGCAACGCGCGGCCGGCGATGAGCGTCAACGGCGAGCTCGCCAAGCCGCACAGCATTGAGGCCGTCGCAAATCCGATCAGCCCGAGAAAGAACATGCGGCCTCGACCGAACAGGTCGCCCAATCGCCCGCCGGTGATCAGCGTCACTGCGTACAGGCCGGCATAGGACGAAATCACCAGTTGCTCGGCCGATGACGAAGCTCCGAGGTCCGTGCGGATCGACGGCAGCGCGACGTTGATGATGAAGAAGTCGAGCGGCGGCAGGAACGCGCCGACGAGCAGGATGGAGAACATGGCCCAGCGACGCGGGTCGGGTGAGACGGGATCATTTCGTAGCATGTGGACCATTCCCATACGGAACCAATCAGTTCCAAAGTGAGGAAAAAAATTCAGTCGAGTAGGCGCATCGTGCGGTCGACCAACGCAAGCATGTCGCCCTCGGGCACGCCGGTTTTCCCCAGCACGCGCATGCCTTCGACTTGGCACACAAGCAAACGCGCGAGCACCTGTTCGTCCTGCTCGGCGATCTCGCCGCTCGCCTGTCCGCGGACGATTGCGCCCGCATAGAGCTGCTGCAGGCGCCGGAACATGCGCCCCGTGCGCTCCGCGACGTCCGCGTCGCGCGCGGCCAGTTCGGTGGTCATCGCAACCGCGAGACACCCCCGCCGGCCCTCCTCGCCAACGGACAGGCGCGCATAGCGCAACAGCGAGTCGCGAATTGCGTCCCTCACGGGGCCAGGTTGCGACAGGATGTCGGCGGTCGCCTTGAGCCCGTCCGCCATGTAGAGGTCGAGCGCCGCCAGCAGCAGCGTCTTCTTGTCGCCAAATGCCTTGTAGAGACTGCCGCGCGACAAGCCAGTACCGGCCATCAAGTCGGGTAGGGACGCGCCTTCATATCCGTGGTCCCAGAAGACATCCATGGCGTCGCGCACGGCATCGCCGAGTTCGAATTCGCGGGGGCGGCCCACGCCAGCCGGGTTTGCCATTGATTCGTTTCGCAATCGATGCGGTGTTTGAAGGTGGAGTCGATTATATAGACCGACCGGTTCCGATGTCAATGCCGGGCTCGCGGTGTCAGCTGAGATCAAGGCGGAAGAAGAGCGAATTGCGGTCGGGGTAGTCGTACTTCACCGGCACCTCACTCTGCGGGATTTCCCGAAATCCATTCGCCTTGTAGAAGGCATGAGAGCGCGTTGCGAGCGATGGTGTGTCGAGCACGATAGTGACCATGCCAGACGCGCGAGCGAAGGCGATGAGGGCGCTGAACAACTTCGCTGCGCACTGCGTTTGTTTGCCTCTGTAGTCCGCCAGCACAAACAGCTTTTTCAGAATGCCGATGCCATTCGGCTTTGCCTGCAAGCCAATGGTGCCGACGACTCTGCCATCCTGCGCGAGGGCAACCCAGAATTGCCCGCCTGGCGCTAAGTAATGCGTCTCGATGTCCAAAAGGTCCGGTTGGTCCTCCAGCGAAATTCCCACGTTGAACTCAACGTTTTGCACATAGAGGATGGTGTCGATGACTTGCTGCTGTTGCGTCGCATTGAAGACCTCGACGGTGACGCTGCCGGCGTGCGCGGCTGCTTCGGACATACAGTGACTCCACGAATCTAGGTCAGGGGTGATTGCCGTTCAAAACGCCATGGCTAGACACCCATTGCATTGCCAAGAAACACCTTGAATTCGTGGGAAAAAATCTTCCACGACGCGGGTATTCTGCATTTAGAATCAACGGCTTATATAAAAAATCACATCATGTCCATCCAACACGCGCTGCTGACATCCCTGCTGGAAAAGCCCTCGTCGGGCTACGAGCTTGCCCGACGCTTTGACAAGTCGATGGGTTATTTCTGGAGCGCCACGCATCAGCAGATCTACCGCGAACTCGGTCGCATGGCCGAAGCCGGCTGGGTGAGCGTGGAGGAAGAGGAAGACAGCCGCAAGAAGACCTACACCGTGCTGCCGCCGGGCCGCGACGAACTCGCGCGCTGGGTGCTTGAGCCGACCGTGTCGTCGGACAACCGCGAAGAAGTGCTGGTGAAGCTGCGCGCTGACGCAGTGATCGGCCCGCTCGGTTTTGCTGAAGAGATGCAGCGCCTGATCGAGCAGCACCGCACGCGGCTGAATACGTTCCGCGAGATCGAACAGCGCGATTTTGCCCGGGCTGACCTCACGCGTGCGCAGCAGCTGCAGCACGCGGTGCTTCAGCGCGGCATCGTTTACGAAGAAGGCTGGCTCGCGTGGGCAGACGATGTGCTGCCGTTGCTGGAGCCAGCCTCAGTCCCTGCTTGAACCCCGGGCCTAAGCCTTAAGCCGTCGCCTTGCTGCCAGCTGGAGCGCGCAGCGCTTCGATGTTGTTCAGCCGATGGCGCGCCACTTCGAACTCCTCGGCAAAGCGCTTGACGAGTTCCGCTGCCGGCACCACACGCTTGACTGCGCCCACGCCTTGGCCGGCACCCCAGATGTCTTTCCATGCCTTGGCCTTGGCGCCGCCGCCCGAGCCGAAGTTCATCTTGCTCGGGTCCGATTCCGGCAGCGCGTCCGGGTCCAGGCCAGCGCCTTCGATGCTCTTGCGCAGGTAATTGCCGTGCACGCCAGTGAACAGGTTCGTGTAGACGATATCGCTGGCGGTGCTTTCCACGATCGCTTGCTTGTAGCCCTCGATCGCATTCGCTTCTTCGGTGGCGATGAACGCGGAGCCGACATAGGCCAGATCAGCGCCGGCTGCCAGCGCCGCCAGGATGGCGTTGCCGTTGGCGATGGCGCCCGACAGCAGCAACGGGCCATCGAACCATTCGCGAATTTCGTGGATCAGCGCAAACGGCGACGTTGTGCCCGCGTGACCGCCTGCGCCCGCCGCCACGGCGATCAGGCCATCCGCGCCTTTCTCGATCGCCTTCTTGGCGAATTTATTGTTGATGACGTCGTGCAGCACGATGCCGCCATAGCTGTGCACCGCTTGGTTCACGTCTTCACGCGCGCCCAGCGACGTGATGACGATGGGCACCTTGTACTTCACGCACAGCTCCAGGTCGTGCTCCAGGCGGTCGTTCGACTTGTGCACGATCTGGTTGACGGCAAATGGCGCCGACGGCTTGTCAGGGTGCTGCGCGTCGTATTCGGCCAGCTCCGTGGTGATGCGCTGCAGCCAGGTCTCCAGCAGCTCGGCCGGCCGCGCATTGAGCGCCGGGAACGAGCCGACCACGCCCGCCTTGCACTGCGCGATCACGAGGTCGGGGTTGGAAATGATGAACAGTGGCGAGCCCACCACGGGCACGGACAGGCGGTTTTGCAGAATCGGGGGCAGCGACATGGCAGTCTCCGTTGGAATCGTTATGGAATGAGGGACGAGGTGAGGGGGTCAGGCTTCGGCCTTGAGCAGCGCCAGCTTGTCGCCCAGCTTGGCGCCCATGGCCGCGCCGAGCGCCTGCAGGCCGCTGGCCGGACGGACCATGACTTCAAACTCGACGATCTTGCCTTCAGCGTTGAAGCGCACCATGTCGATGCCCTTGAGGGCCTTGCCGCTCACGTTGGCACTGAATTCCAGCACCACGCTGGCGCCGTCGCTGGTCACGAAGCTGCGGTGGTATTGGAAGTCTTCAAAGACGGTGTTGACGGTGCGAAGCACCAGCGTAGTCGCCGTGCGGCCCGGGTAAGGCGTGTGCGCCACGGGTGAGCGGAAGATCACTTCATCGGCGAACAGCCGGTCGAGATCGTCCATGTTGCCGCTCTCGAGCATGGCATGCCAGGCCTCGAGCGTGGCCTGCGCGGGCGCGTTCAGTGTCTGGGGAATCGGCTGCGGCATGCTGGCTCCTGGGCAAAAAGTGCAACGGATTGCATCAACGTGGAACGCAACATAGCACAGTCAACTTTTTCTATGCAACAGGTTGCATAGTGGGGATATTCGACTTCAGCCGGCTGCATGCTGAGGGTGCTGGGCGCGTACCACGACAACGGTGCGGTGCGACAGGCGCGTCGTTCGCTCGGCCACACTGCCCAGTAGGAGGCGCGCGAGCCCGTGCTTGCCTTGCGAGCCTACAACGATGGTGTCGGCCTGCCAGCGTTCGGCTTCGAGCTCGAGCGCGTTGCCGATATCGTCATCGGTGGCGTCGAGCATCAGCACGCCGGTTTCGGCGGGGGTGCCGTCGGCGTCGAACTGGCGCTGCAATTCGACTAGCGATGCGCTGGCTGTCCGGTGTGCTTCTTCCCGCAGTTTGTCGACGCTATAGATTTCGCGCGACTCAGGCATGGTAGGCGAACCGATCGCCCAGACGACCCGGACGCGGCCGTTGAAAGCGCGGGCAAGGGCGGCTGCTTCCTCGACCGCCAAGTGGGCTTCATGGGTGCCGTCGAAAGCGGCAAGAATGCGCTGATGCATGGGGCGCTCCGCAGAATCGGAATGGGATGCCTCACTGTAGCAGCGCAGGTGGGCGATGCTGCACCCCCGGATGTGCCCGGGTTGCGCGCCGTCAAACTGGCGCCGCCGCGCGCGCCGGGTGCGCCAGCAGCAAGTCCAGCAACCCTTGCGCCGCCACCGAAAGGCTGCGCCCGTCGCGCCGGATGACATACAGCGTGCGCACCAGCCCCGGCAGGGGCAGCGGTCGCACCACCAGCTCCGGCAGGCGGAACTGGAACAGCGCCAGCGCAGGAATGACGGTGATGCCCAGGTTGGCCGCCACCAGCGCCGCCGCCGTGGCCAGATGTTCGACTTCCATGCCGCTGCGCAGCTTCGTTGGATGCAGCGCCGCATCCAGGTATTGCCGGATGCTCGTGTTGCGCGCAAGGTGGATGAACGGCGTATCGACAAGATCGCCCACGGCCAGCGCCGGCTTGCGCGAAAGCGGGTGCTCCTGATGGCAGACGAGGTGGAAGTCGTCGGTGCAGAACGGCTGGGCGGCCAGGCCTGCCATGTCGGCGCCCATGGCCGCGATGGCGAAGTCCGCCGCCCCGCGCCGGACCATGTCGATGCATGAGTCCGACAGTTGATCGTGCAGCGCCAGTTGAATGCCCGGATGCTCTGCAGAGAATGTGGCCAGCACGCCAGGCAGAATCCCCGCCGCGATCGACGGCAGCGCGGCCACCGTCACGCGTCCGGTGCGTGCCGCGGCGCGATCGCGCAGCTCGGAGAACGTCGCCTCGAAATCGGCCAGCAGGCGCAGCGCCGATTCCGCAAAGGCTTCGCCCTCGGGGGTCAGTTCAACATGGCGCGTATTGCGGTCGAACAGGCGCACGCCGGCATCGGCCTCCAGGTTCTGGATCAGCGCGCTGAAGGCCGATTGCGACAAGTGGCACGTCTGTGCCGCCTGCGTGAAGTTCTTGTGCTCGCGCAGCGCGGCAAAGGCGCGGAGCTGCTTGACGGAGAGGTTCATGGCGATGCCGGGCGTGGTGCGCCAGCTTAGCCCGGAATCTCGAGCGTGAGCAGTGCGCTGGACAGCGACTTGCCATGCGCATCCAGCGCCAGCGAGCGCGTCACGCCGCCGGCCAGGGCGCCGTGGAGTACGAAGTTGAGCGCGCCAAGCTGCGGCAGCACGTAGCGTTCGACCTCGCCGCGAACGAGTTCAGCGAAATGCGCGCGCACGCGCTCGGCCGTGACGTGCTGCTCAAGCAAGGCAAATTCTTCCGCGCATTCCGGACGGAGCGCGATGACAGAGATGCATGAGATGTCGCCCTTGTCGCCGGCGCGGGTGTGGGCGAGGTCGCGTAGGGTGCGGGGCATGTCAGCTCTCCAGAATGTGCACGGCGTGCGGGGCGAGTTCAGCGGGAATCAACGTCGATGCCACGGCGATGATTTCGCGCGCGCTCTTGGTCGCCCCGCCGCCGCCCGACGGGCCGCACGTTAGCAAGGTTTCCACTTCGTTGCCGACGCGCACGGCTTCCGCCATCGATTCAGTGCGCGCAGCCACGCGCACGCGCACTTCGTACGGTTCGCCATCGATGCGGGAGAGGGCTGCGCCGTGCAGCGCATCCACGCCGATCAGCTCAAAGCGCGTTTCCGTCATCTGCACGCCGGTGAGCGCCAACCGCTCGCGCACGATGTCGAGCGCCAGCTTGCCGCGCGCCACCGCGTTGGGGCCGGCATAGCTGATCTGACCTTCGCCGATATAGCTGTCGAGATAGCCGATCGAGACCTTCAACTGGCCCGTGCGCGGTGTTCCGGTGGCCCCTTCAATGACAACGCGGTCTTTGCCGTCGGCGTGCATGCGCACGTTGGAGAAGTCCGCTACTACGTCAGGCGTGAGGTAGCGCGCCGGGTCGTGGATCTCGTACAGCAACTGCTCCTTGCACGTGGCTTCGGTGACAAGGCCGCCGGCCGTGGCGACTTTGGTGATGCGCACCGAGCCGTCTTCGCCCACCTCGCCAATCGGGAAGCCCAGACGAGCGAGTGCCGGTACGTCCTTGATGCCGGGGTCGGCAAAGTAGCCGCCGGTGATTTGTCCGGCGCATTCGAGCAGGTGCCCGGCGAGCGTGCCGCAGCCCAGGCGGTGCCAGTCGTCCATGCGCCATCCAAACGCATGGACGAGCGGCCCAAGTGCCAGCGCCGGATCGGCCACGCGCCCGGTGATGACGACGTCCGCGCCTTGCGCCAGCGCATCGACAATGCCCTGCGCGCCGAGGTACGCATTGGCCGACACCATACGTGCCTGCAGCGATGCGACTGGCGCGCCGCCATCCATCAGCGTGAAGTCGTGGCCGCGGGCCTGCAGCAGATCGAACACGTCGTCGCCCGTCACGGCCGCCACGCGCAGCTTGAGCCCCAGCTCGCGGGCGATGTCGAGTGTGCGTTCGGCCGCCGCCTGCGGGTTGGCCGCGCCCATGTTCGTGACGATGCGGATGCCGCGCGCCGCGCAGGCCGGCAGTACTGCCCGCATGCGCGCTTCGAGCAGCGGGTCGTAGCCATGCGACGGGTCTTTGCGGCGCACCTGCTGTGCGAGCGCGATGGTGCGCTCGGCCAGGCATTCGAACATCAACACGTCGATGTCGCCGTGCTCTGCGAGTTCCAGCGCCGGTTCGATGCGGTCGCCCGAATATCCGGCGCCGCCGCCGATGCGCAGTGTTTTCAACGCAGTCTTCATGCCATCACCACGGAAGCACGCCCAGCACCACGGCCACTGCGGTCATCAGTAGCGAGGCACCGAACAGGAAGGGGATCGAGAATTTCTGGTGGTCGGCCAACTCGATGCCGCACAGGCCCACCACGAGGAACGTCGCCGGTGTGAGCGGGCTGACCGGGAAGCCGGTGGTCATCTGGCCGAGCACGGCGGCCTGTGCCACATGCACCGGCGCAACGCCCAGCATCTTCGACGCTTCGGCCACGACGGGCAGTACACCGAAGTAGAACGAATCCGGATCGAACAGCAGCGACAGCGGCATCGACAGCACGCCCAGCACCACCGGGATGTGGTGCGCCATGCCGGGCGGAATGAAATCGACCGCCGTCTTCGCCATTGCCGTGAGCATGCCGGACTTGCTCATGATGCCGGTGAACACGCCTGCCGCCAGCAGGATGCTCGCCATCATCAGCGCGGCCTTGGCGTGGGCGTCCACGCGCTGGCGTTGCTGATCGACGTTCGGGTAGTTGATCATCAGCGCGGCCACCACGCCCAGCATGAACATCACCACCGGGTCCACCTTGCCGCTCACCATCACGCCCATCACCACGACGGTGAGGATGAGGTTGATCCAGAAATTGCGCGGGCGGCGCAGCGCCTGCTCTGCATCCGTCAGGGGGCGCGCGACGACCTGCGTGCCGGCGGCGTGGTTGGCCAGGCCCAGGCGCTTCTCTTCACGCTTGCCCAGCAGCCATGCGCACGCAAACACGAAAACGAGCCCGGCAATCTGCACCGGGATCAGCGGGTTGAAGATGTCCGTGACGGGCATATGCAGCGATGCGGATGCGCGGATCATCGGCCCCGTCCACGGCAGGAAGTTCACGCCACACGCCATCGACGTCACGCACGCGAGGATGCGGCGGTCCATGCCGAGGCGGTCATACAGCGGCAGCATGGCCGGAATGGTGATGAGGAACGCCACCGCGCCCGAGCCGTCCAGGTGGATCAGCAGCGCCAGCAGGGCAGAACCCACCACGATGCGCGGCGGACGGCTGCCCACGGTGCGCAGGATGCGGTCGATGATCGGGTCCAGCATGCCGGCGTCGGTCACGATGCCGAAGTACAGGATGGCGAAGATGAACATCCCCGCCACGGGCGCGACGTCCTTGATGCCGCCGATGATGAATTTGCTGGTGTTCAGCCCGAAGCCGCCTACGAGCGCGGCGATGACGGGTATGGCGATGAGCGCGACCAGCGGCGACATGCGTTTGGTCAGGATGACGACAAACAGCGCGACGATGGTCAACAGCCCGAGCAGTGCGAGCATGGTCTCCTCCGAGTGTTGGATTCGGAATCCCTGTTGGCGGGATTTATGAGCGACTGTAGAAGCGCGTCATCTGCCTGTGAAACAGAATATTTGGATGGATTGAGCGGATTTGTCGATGAGTGGCGCCGACGCCGCCCACGAAATCCCGGCAAAATGTCGCGCATCTCAACTCACCATCCGCTGCGGGAGACATCGTGAGCGCCACCCCCACCGTCTTGATCCTCCCCGGCTGGCAGAACTCTGGCCCGGAGCATTGGCAATCGCGCTGGGAACGCCTGCATGGTGACCGCCGTGTCGAACAGCGCGATTGGTTGACCCCGAAGCGTGCCGATTGGGTGGCCGCGCTCGAAGCCGCAGTCAGCGCAGCGCCCGGCGATGTCGTTTTGGTGGCGCACAGCCTGGGCTGCGTGCTGACGGCGCATTGGGCGGCCACTTCGGCGCGTGCCGTGCGGGTTCGTGGGGCCTTGCTGGTTGCTCCGCCGCAACTGGATCGCGCCGGCATGCCGCCGGAACTGGCAGACTTCCGGCCGATTCCGCAGCAGCGTTTGCCGTTTCCTGCCGTGCTCGTCTTCAGCACCGACGATCCGTTCAGCGACGCCGCCTGGAGCCACGGTCAAGCCGAAGCGTGGGGTGCGGAGCCCGTGAACCTGGGCGCGCGCGGCCATATCAACGCGGAATCGGGCCTGGGCGACTGGCCGGAAGCCCGTGCCATCGTCGCCAAGTGGATGAAAGACCCTTATCTGAAGCAGCGGTATGCGGGGCTTGACCCTGAAGTTTCTTCAGGGTTTTGAATGGAGGCATGAAACCCGATCTCGCCTCCTCCCTGCCTGTCCACGACCACGCCAAGCCGGAAGTCTCCGGCTGCGGCGGTTGCTGCGGTCATGCGCAACCGGTCGCAAGGAACGCTGCCCAACCTGCGCATGACCATGGCCACGATCATCACGATCACGATCACCACGGTCATGATCATGATCATGGCCACGCGCCGGTAGCCGCGGCCCCCTTCGATGCCCAAGCTCGCGCAGCCGCCACCGGCCGCACCGTCGTGCGCATCGAGCAAATGGATTGCCCGACCGAAGAGCGCATGATCCGCACCAAGCTGGGTAGCGCCGATGGCGTCGTCGCGCTCGATTTCAATTTGCTTGAGCGGCATCTCACTATCCACCACACCGTTGACGATGTGACGCCCTTCCTGGAAGCGCTGCGCGCCATCGGCATGGATGGCGAGGTGCTTGAACAGCGCGAGCGCCTGGCCGCAGCGTCTGCGGAGCCCACCCGCATCTCGCGCCGCACGTGGCTGCTCGGTATCGGCGGCGTAACTTCCTTCGGTGCGGAAGCCATCGCCTGGTCGCTGGGCGATCACGCCTGGCCGGTGTTGGCGTTGGCACTGGCTTCCATCGCATTGGCCGGCGGACCCACGCTGCGCAAGGGCTGGATTGCCGTGCGCGCGCTCACGTTCAACATCAACTTCCTGATGGCGGTGGCCGTCATCGGCGCGCTGCTGATCGGCAAGTGGGCCGAAGCGGCCATGGTGATCTTCCTGTTTGCTGTGGCAGAAGCGATCGAAGCACGCGCGCTGGTGCGGGCCCGCGATGCCGTGCGCGCCCTGACGGCCATCGCACCGGACACAGCAGAGTTGGCCGATGGCGCGGGCGGCTGGCGCGATGTGGCGGTCGATAGCGTTGTCGTTGGGGCGCGCCTGCGTGTGCGCACCGGCAGCCGCGTGCCGGTCGACGCGCGCATCGTGAGCGGTCGCGCGGCGCTGGACGAATCGCCCGTGACAGGCGAAAGCCTGCCGGTGGAGAAGGCCGTTGGCGACACCATCCTGGCCGGCACGATCGTCACCGACGGCGTGGTCGAGGCGCAAGCCACGGCGGTGGCTGCGGACAGCACACTGGCGCGTATTGCCGGGGCCATCCAGCAAGCGCAATCGCAGCGGGCGCCCACGCAGCGCTTTGTCGACAAGTTCTCTTCCATCTACACGCCCGCGGTGATGGTGCTGGCGTTGGCGGTTGCCGTCATCGGCCCGCTCGTCACGGCCGACGGTTGGCTGGCGTGGACGTATCGCGCGCTGGTGCTGCTGGTGATCGCGTGCCCGTGCGCGCTCGTGATCTCCACGCCGGTCACGGTCGTCAGTGGACTGGCCGCCGCCGCACGCCGTGGCATCGTCGTCAAGGGCGGGGTGTATCTGGAAAGCGGCCGGCGCCTACGCGCGCTGGCGCTGGACAAGACCGGCACGCTCACTGCCGGCCGCCCGGTGCTCGATGCGGTGATGTTGCCGGGTGGCGCCCGCCGCGCCATCGCAGCGTTGAGCGCCGCAACCGACACGACGCAATTGCATGCATTGGCAGTGGCTGCAGCGCTGGATGCCAACACCACGCACCCGATTGCCGTGGCCATTGTGCAGGCGGCCGCAGCGCACGGCGCGGTCGATGCGAACTCGGTGCAAGACCTGTCGGTGCTGCCGGGCCGTGGCGTGGCCGGCACCCTCAACGGTGTGCGCTGGCATCTGGGCAACGCGGCGCTCGTCGCAGAGCGTGGCTTCGATACCTCCGACTGGCGTGCCGCTGCGGAGTCACTGCAAGCCGAGGGCATGTCCGCCGTCACGCTCTGCGATACGAAGGGCGCCGTGGCGCTCTTTGGCGTGCGCGACCGCGAGCGCGCCGAAAGCGCCGAGGCCATCGCCGCATTGCGCGCGCTGGACGTGACGCCCGTCATGCTCACCGGCGACGACCGCCGCGCAGCACAGGCCATCGCCAAGACGGTCGGCATCGACCACGTGCACGCGCAGCAGCTGCCTGCCGACAAGCAACGCGTGGTCGGTGAACTGGCCGCCCAACACGGCTTCGTCGGCATGGTCGGCGATGGTATCAACGACGCCCCGGCGCTGGCGCGCGCCGACATCGGTTTCGCCATGGGCGCCGCCGGTACAGCCACCGCGCTGGAAGCCGCCGACGTTGCCATCATGGACGACGACCCGCGCAAGCTCGCCAGCTTCATCCGCATCAGCCGACGCACGGTGGCCGTGCTGCGCCAGAACATCGTGCTGGCGCTTGGCATCAAGACGGTGTTTCTGACGCTGGCCGTGATGGGCGACGCCACGTTGTGGATGGCGATCTTTGCCGATGTGGGCGCGAGCCTGCTGGTGGTGTTCAACGGCCTGCGGGTGATGCGCGTGCGCGCTTGAAGTGCCGACGCGCAAGGTCACTCGATCAGCCCGGTTAGACGATGGGGTCGTCAGGCGAGTAGCGCCTGCTTTCGCCGGCCAGAATCGTCCGCTCCCACGCGATCACGCCGGGGTGGCGTTTCCTATTGCGCTAGGCTGGTACCAGCGTGGAGGCCGAGTCCACCTTGATGTCGTCGGACTCGACCACCGGCGTAGCGTCCACAATCCGCACGTCGCTCAGCGATGCACGCCGCGAATATGCCGGTGCGCGTGTTCGCCCTCGCCATGTTCGTGTCTGTGGCCTTGCGGATGGGCGGCTACGGGCTCTTCGTGCAACGACTGCAGCACGCCGCACTCAGCCACGGACGCTGCCGTCGTGCAGCGTTGCCCAATCGCCTCGATCTGGCCCTTGAGATCGGTCAGCTCTGCGATACGCGCTTCAACGTGGCGCAGGTGCTCGTCCAGCAGGTTGTTGATCTCTTCGCACGAGGCCTGCGGGTTGGCCTGCAGTTCGAGCAGACGGCGGATTTCGGTGTGCGCCATGTCGAGCGACCGGCACTTCGCAATGAAGGCCAACTGCTCGACATGCTCCGGGGTGTAGACGCGATAGTTATTGGCGGCGCGCGCAGCCGGGGGCAGCAGGCCCTGCGCTTCATAGAAGCGGATGGTCTCAATGCTGATGCCCGTGCGCTGGGCGAGTTCGCCAATTTTCATACGCGTTGAAAAAAAAGAATCAGAAGACAGTCGGCTCGGCGGTGATGGCTTCGACGCCGGCGACTTTCAGGCAGGCGTCCAAGCAGGCGCGGCAGGCCGTTGCACAGGCGCTGCAGTGGCCTTGGCCGTGATGATCGCATTCTTCCGCGCATTGGGAACAGATCTCGGCGCAGTCTTCCAGAAGCAGTTCTGCAAATTCGCTGTTGCGCTCCAGGAATTTGCGCGTGAGGGCGCAATATTCGGCGCAATCCGTGCACACACCGATGCAGCGCGCCATGGCTTCGGCGTGGCCGTTCTTGCCGAATTCCGTCGCGCAGTGAGTGCAAGCGGCCTCGCATGCCTGCAGCGCCTGGATCACACTGGCAAAACGCTTGGCATTCTCTTTCGCGGTCGGACGAGTGGTCATGTCGGTTCTCCTGTGGCAGTGGATGTGCACGCTGGCGCGCTTGTGAAGGGATGAGCCCGGGCGCGGCCCGAGCCTCATCTCTTCAATTTAGCAACTCGCGCTCCACTGTGTGAGCCCGACTTGTGCGTTACACCGCTTCTGCCGCGCTCTTGCCGCTGCGCAGCAAGCCGTTACCGGCGCGTGCGATCAAACGATTGACGCCGCCCACCACGGCGCGAATCGACGCCGTTGTCAGGTTGGCATCCACGCCCACGCCGAAGACGCTGCCCGCCACGCCCGGCGCGGCCATTTCTGCAAACGCGATGGCATCGGCATTGGCACCCTGGCCGAGTGCGCGTTCCTCGTAGTGATGGACCGACACGGGCGCTGCGAGTACGTGCGACAGCGCATGCACCAGCGCATCGAGCGGCCCGTTGCCGGAGCCTTCGCAGATGTGCTCGCGGTCGGCGATATTGACCACCAGGCGAATATGCTGGCTGCCGTCATCGCGCTCGGTCAGGCGGTGCGATACGTAGCCGATCGCGCCATCGCCGCGCAGATAGGTCTGCTGGAACAACGCCCAGATGTCGGCACCGGTGGCTTCGCGGCCGCTCTGGTCGGTCAGCTGTTGCACGGTGCTGCTGAATTCCACCTGCAGGCGGCGCGGCATGGCCACGCCATAGCCGGATTCCAGCAGATAGGCGATGCCGCCCTTGCCCGACTGGCTGTTCACGCGAATGATCGAGTCATACGTGCGGCCCACGTCGGCCGGGTCGATCGGCAGGTAGGGCATTTCCCACAGCGCATCGGGCTTCTGCACCGCAAAGCCTTTCTTGATCGCATCCTGGTGCGAGCCCGAGAATGCCGTGAACACCAGATCGCCGACGTACGGATGGCGCGGATGCACCGGCAGTTGCGTGCAGTCTTCGCAGGTCCGTGCCACGTCATTGATGTGCGAGAAATCCAGCTCCGGATCCACGCCCTGCGAGTACAGGTTCAACGCAAGCGTGACGAGGTCCACGTTGCCGGTGCGCTCGCCATTGCCGAACAGGCAACCTTCCACGCGATCGGCGCCGGCCATCACGGCCAGCTCAGCGGCTGCCACGGCCGTGCCGCGGTCGTTGTGCGGGTGCACCGAGAGGATGATCGAATCGCGGCGCGCCAGGTTGCGGTGCATCCATTCGATCTGGTCGGCATAGATGTTTGGCGTGGCCATCTCCACCGTGGCAGGCAGATTGAAGATGATCTTGTGTTCGGGCGTCGGCTCCCAGACTTCGGTCACCGCGTTGCACACCTCCAGCGCGAAGTCCAGTTCGGTGCCGCTGAAGACTTCCGGGCTGTACTGATACGTCCACTGCGTCTCGGGCATCGTTTCCGCAATCTCGCGGATCAGCTTGGCGCTTTGCACCGCAATGCGCTTGACGCCTTCGCGGTCGGTGTTGAACACCGTGCGGCGGAACACCGGCGCCGTTGCGTTGTAGACGTGGATGATGGCGCGTTTGGCGCCCCGCAGGGATTCCATCGTGCGGCGGATGAGGTCTTCGCGCGCCTGCGTGAGCACTTCGATAGCCACCCCGTCGGGGATGTGTCCGCCCTCGATCAGCTCGCGCACAAAATCAAAATCGGTTTGGGAGGCGGCGGGGAAAGCGGCTTCGATTTCCTTGAAGCCGATCTGCACGAGCATCTTGAACATGCGCATCTTGCGCTCGGCGTTCATCGGCTCGAACAGGGCCTGGTTGCCATCACGCAGGTCCGTGCTCATCCAGATCGGAGCACGGGTGATGGTCTTGTTGGGCCAGGTGCGATCGGTGAGGGCGATGGCGGGGAAGGGGCGGTATTTGGTGGCGGGGTTCTTCAACATGGTGAGTGCGTCCTGCGAGATCGAGATCGGTTTCGTACAACGGGGACGGCCGCGCGGGCGGCGTCCGGGGTGGCCGGAATCGGGGTCGGGATGTGGCGGCCAGACAGCCACGGGCGCGTGGTCTGGCAACCGGTCGGTAGTCGTAGCGAAAACAGGATCGAGGCAGGCATGAGAGGCTCCAACGATTCGGCGCACGGATTGCGCCACACACAAGGCCCGTCGCCGTTTAGGGCACGGACCGGTCAAACACCGGAACGAGGGGGAAAGAGAGGTCTACGCGCTTACACGCGTAGTAGAGAAGCGGATAGCAGACCGCGCACGCACGAGAGGGTGCGGGCAGGAGCGGTACGGAGGTTGGTCTGCTGAGAATGCATCTGGCGATAGTGATGGCGGCGCCGGGGTGTTGTCAAGCTGCGTGGGCGGATTCCGGACGGTTTTTTGGGATAGACGAAACACCGGATCCGAGAGCCGACGAAAACGTGTGCAGCCCGCCAGAAGCCATGTGATGTGGGCGCCAGCAGAACCCATCCGAACCTGCTTTAATACACCCCGTCCATGCCGCCAGCCCGCTATATCAAGGGGTTTATAACGGCAAGACTCCCTCACGCCCCACAAGGAGAATCCCACAATGGTCACGTTGAACATCAACGGTAAACCGGTGGAAGTTGATGCTGATCCGTCGACGCCGCTGCTCTGGGCGTTGCGCGACAACCTCGGTCTGACTGGCACGAAATTCGGTTGCGGTGTCGCGTCGTGCGGCGCCTGCACCGTGCATCTGAACGGCCAGCCGACGCGCAGCTGCGTGCTGCCGATTTCTGCGGTGGCCGGCCAGCAGATCACCACGTCCGAACACATCGCCGATGACAAGGTCGGCAAGGCCGTGCTTGACGCCTGGGTCAAGCACGACGTGGCGCAATGCGGCTACTGCCAGAGCGGCCAGATGATGAGCGCGGTGGGTTTGCTGCGCACCAAGAAGAAGCCGACCGACGCCGATATCGACAGCGCGATGGCCGGCAACCTGTGCCGCTGTGCGACGTACCAGCGCATTCGCGCGGCCATTCACGACGCGGCGAAATCGCTGGCCTGAGCCCCACCGGAGAATTCACGATGCGTATTCGAAATCTTGAAGCGCTGGCCGGTGGCGGCGCGCAACATCAGGCGGCGTCTGCGGATGCCGGGCCGGCAACGCTCGATCGCCGCAGCTTTCTGAAGCTCACGACGCTGGCCGGCGGCGGTCTGGCGCTGGGTGTGGCGCCGATGCTGGCCGGCGCGCAGGACGCCAAGGCCAAGCCGCCTTCGCCGCCGCAGGCGTTCATCATCATTGCCCCGGACAACACGGTCACCGTGGCGGTCAACCGGCTCGAATTCGGTCAGGGCGTGCACACGGCATTGCCGATGGCGCTGGCCGAAGAACTCGACGTGGACTGGCGCAACGTGCGCGGCATGTTGGCGCCCGCGGGCGACCCGTACAAAGACCCCGGCTTCGGCATCCAGATGACGGGCGGTTCGACCGCGCTGAACCACTCGTTCCAGCAATACCGCGAGCTGGGCGCGCGTGCCCGGGCGATGTTGATCGCTGCGGCAGCCGAACGATGGAAGGTTGATCCGTCGACATGCCGCACCACCAATGGCGTGGTCACGTCGGGCAGCCACCGCGCCACGTATGGAGAACTGGCCCAGGCGGCGATGGCGCTGCCGGTGCCGGCGCAGGTCACGCTGAAGAATCCGTCGCAGTTCCGCATTGTCGGCAAGCCGACGCCGCGCCTCGATGCGCGCGCGAAGCTCGACAGCTCGCTCAAGTTTGGCCTCGACACGCGCCTGCCCAACATGAAGGTGGCGGTGCTGGCCCGCCCGCCACGCTTTGGCGGCAAGGTGGCCAAGTACGACGCAGCGGCGGCCAAGGCGGTGAAGGGCGTGGTCGATGTGCTGCAGATCCCGACCGACCGTGGCGGCACGGGTGTGGCCGTGATTGCCGACGGGTACTGGCCAGCCAAGCAGGGCCGCGATGCGTTGCAGGTCACGTGGGAAGACGCCGGCTCGACGGTGTCCACACCGGCGCTGATGGAGGAGTACAAGAAGCTCGCCGGCCAGCCCGGAACGGTGGCCAAGGCTGGCGACGTGAGCGCAATCCAATCCGCCGCAACGCGCATTCAGGCCGATTACGAATTCCCGTACCTCGCGCACGCGCCGATGGAGCCGCTGAACTGCACGATCGATCTGCAGAAGGACGGCGGCAAGACCACGGGTGCGAAGGTGTGGGTCGGCTCGCAGTTCCAGACCATCGACCAGGGTGCCATCGCCAAGGTGCTCGGCGTATCGCCCGAGAAGATCGAGCTGAACACGATGATGGCGGGCGGCGGTTTTGGCCGGCGCGCGATCGTCACGTCGGACTACGTGGTGGAAGCCGCCAATGTGGCCAAGGCTTATGCGGCGGCCGGACACAACGGCCCCGTCAAGGTGATCTGGAGCCGCGAAGACGACATCCGCGGCGGCTACTACCGCCCGATGCATCTGCACCGCGTCAACGTGGGCGTGGACAGCAGCGGCAAGGTCGTCGGCTGGGATCACGTGATCGTCGGCCAGTCGATCCTCAAGGGCACCCCGTTTGAAGCCTTCATGGTCAAGAACGGTGTGGACGAGACCATGGTCGAGGGCGTGATCGAAAACGACTACGGCTTCCCGATGCAGTTGACGGTGCACCATCCGGACGTGAACGTGCCGGTGCTGTGGTGGCGTTCCGTGGGCCACACGCATACGGCTTACGTGATGGAAACGATGGTCGACGAGGTGGCGCATGCCGCCAAGCAAGACCCCGTGGCCTTCCGCCTGGCCCGCTTTACCGGCAAGGAGCACGAGCGCCATCGTGCGGCGCTTCAACTGGCCGTCGACAAGTCCGGCTACGGCAAGCGCAAGCTGCCCAAGGGCCAGGCCTGGGGCGTGGCGGTGCATGCGTCGTTCGAATCGGTGGTGGCATATGTGGTTGAGGTTTCCGTCGATCAGGGCAAGCCGCGCGTGCATCGCGTCACGGCTGGCGTGCATGCGAACCGCGTGGTCAATCCGATGGGAGCGGAAGCGCAGATCCAGGGCGCTTGCGTGTTCGGCCTGGCGATGATTCAACCCGGCTTTGCCATCGACATCGAAAACGGCGCCACCAAGAACAGCAACTTCACCGACTTCCCGCCCGTGCGCATGCCCGACGCGCCGCCGGTGAACGTGTTCTTCGTGCCATCGGAAGACAACCCGACCGGCCTGGGCGAACCCGGCACGCCGCCGATTGCACCGGCTGTGGCCAACGCGTTGTTCACCCTGACCGGCAAGCGTCAGCGCAAGCTGCCGTTCGATACGGTCTAGTTGTCATCATCGTGTGATGAGATGGAAGCCGGCATGCAGTCCTGTGTGCCGGCTTTCTTGTTCTTGCAGCCTCGTATCTCCCAGATTTGCGGACCGATTCTTGCGTTCGCGATTGCGTTGTTCACCCACCGGAGGAGCATGTCATGGCATTGAATATCCTGTACACCGCCCACGCCAAGGCCACAGGCGGCCGCAACGGCCACACGCAAACCGAAGACGGCCAGGTCTCGCACGACCTGTCGGTGCCCAAGGCCATGGGCGGCCCCGGCAAGCCCAACACCACTACGCCCGAAGACCTGTTTGCCGCCGGCTACGCAGCGTGCTTCGGCTCGGCGTGCGACTTCGTTGCGAAGAGCATGCTCAAGCTCAATCCGAGCAACATCGAGATCCACTGCGACGTGGGTATCGGTACGCGCGAGGAGGGCGGTTTCGGCCTGAAGGTGGGCCTGACCGCACGGATCAGCGGTCTGTCGCAAGCCGATGCCGAGAAACTGGTGGCCCAGGCGCACCAGGTGTGCCCGTATTCGAACGCCACGCGTAACAACGTGGAAGTCACGCTCAAGACCGAGGTGGTCTGATGCCGCAGCGGCCTGTTGTTGGTGTGTTGCTGGCTGCAGGCCGCGGCAGCCGCTTTGATGCAGCGGGCGTGGTCAACAAGCTGCTTGCCCCGCTGCCCGACGGCACGCCCGTGGCAGTCCAGGCCGCCCGCCACCTGAAGCAGGCCTTGGGCGATGTGGTAGCCGTAGTGCCTGCCGCTGCCACGCATGGCGCGCAGGTCGATCAATTGGCCGCACTGTTAGGCGAAGCAGGCTGCGAAGTCCTCCGCTGTGCCGATGCCGCACGCGGCATGGGTGCCAGTCTGGCTGCCGGTGTGGCTGCGCGCCCGCAAGCCGGCGGGTGGATCATCGCCCTGGCCGACATGCCGTGGATTGCCTGCGAAACCATCACCCAAGTCGCCAACGCACTCGATCCGCATCATTGCGTTGCACCTTTTCACGCGGGGCAGCGGGGCCACCCAATGGGCTTCGGCGCCGACTTTTTCGCGGGCCTCACATCGCTCGACGGTGACGAGGGGGCGCGCCGACTGGTCGACCCTGCCAAGCTCATCCGCATTGCGTCCGATGACGCGGGCATTCTGCGCGATGTCGACACACCCGCCGATCTTGCCGGCTGATCTCACACCGTCGGCGTACAGCGACGCGCCACTGTGTAGCTGGCGTCGTTAAATCGCCGCGGTCGTGGTCGGGCTCACGAGCGAACGGCCCCGGCGTTATCAATCTTCTCCTTGCATACGCTTCGTCGCAGTCGACGCGTGAGGAAGCGCTTGCGCCCCGAAACTATTCCCCTGCGAAATTTTTCCCGCTGTCCATAAATCATCATAGTTGACAAAGTTATCAATTATGACTAGATTACGCAGACTCGCGGCGGAACGAGCCTTAAACAGGCTGCAGGCGACTGCCGGGCGGTTCAGTGCGCTCAACGTCTCAGGCAACTGCCGCATCAACGTACGCCGACCGGCGAGCCTTGTTCGAGGTGCATATGGATCATTTCGAGAGCTTGCGGCTCTTCCGTACGATCGTTGAGGTCAGGAATTTCAGGCGGGCGGGGCAGATGCTTGGTGTATCGCCATCCGTCGTTTCACGGGCGATGACAGCTCTGGAGGAGCGTCTCGGCGCGCGCCTCTTTCACCGATCCACAAAGCAGTTTTCGCTGACGGACGCGGCGCACAGGTTTTATGACGGCTGCTGCCGTGTGCTCGACGATCTGGACTGCCTTGAATCGGATGCGCGCAGCCAGGGTCATCTACCTGTCGGCGTCCTGCGGTTGGTCGCCCATACGACAGCAACATCTGCGTGGCTGGCTGAGCTGGTGTCGTCGTTCAAGCGGATGCACCCGAACCTCATGGTGGAGGTGACATTGGCGGAAGGTGTTGTCGATCTTGCAACGGAGGGGTACGACATCGGCCTGGTATTGCCCTTCATGCTGGCAACCGATCTGGCCGTGCCTCGTATGCTGCTGCGCTTGCCGTTGGCCATCGTGGCTGCACCTGACTACTTGGAATCGCATGTGCACCCGCGTCACCCGATTGACCTGTCGGACCACGTTTTCGTGACCGTGCCGCCTTCGGTGCATAAGCCCATCGTGACCTTCCGCGCGGATGGAGCGCCTCTCGTGGTTCCATTGCAATACGAAATCACCTCGAACAACGCCGCATTCAACCGTGAAGTCGTGCTGGCCGGACTCGGCATGGGGCTGTTGCCGTTGGCGCTGGTTGAAGACGATCTGCGCGAAGGGCGCCTCGTCCGGTTGCTTGGCGAACATGAAATCCTGGATACCGCAGCGGAGGTTCGCCTCGCTTACATGAGCCGAACGTTGGTGCCCGCCAGGGTCAGGGCATTCATTGACCACACCGTCGCGTACTTTGAGGAGAAGTGAGTTGCGGGTTTCGTCTTCTCGGTCAGGCACCGTTGTTGGCCCTTGCGAACGGTGCAATGTCGATCACCGGGGGCATGCGCGTTTATCGAGAACGCTGGTGCCCGCTCTGATCCGGCGCCAGGCTTGGTTGTGGGGCCTTGTCGCGCTTGCCGTCGGTGTCCTCATGTGGGCATTGCGGCCCGTGCTGACGCCGTTCCTGCTTGGCGCGCTCATCGCCTACATGCTGCAGCCCGGGTGGAGTGGCTGACGCGGCACCGCGTGCCCCGCTGGCTCGCAGCGTTGGCGATGATCCTGTGCTTTGCGGCGATGGCCGCACTGCTCGTTACGCTGATGTTTGCGGTCGTCCAGACCGAGGGTCCGCAACTCCAGGCAAAGATTCCTGTGTTGCTTGCCAACCTCAATGCATGGCTGCAGCCGAAGCTGGCCGTTCTTGGGCTTGGTGTCGACCTGGATTTAACACATCTACGTGATCTGCTGGCCGGACCGCGCAATGGTGACGATGGCACGTATGCCCTTGCCATCTGGCAATACCTGCGCTCAAGCGGCAACGCAATGTTGACCGTGGTGGGTAACGTGGTGCTCGTTCCGCTGGTGTTGTTCTATCTGCTCTACGACCGCCACCAGATGTTTCGGCGCATGGAAAGCCTTGTTCCGCGCCGATGGCTCGCCAGGACGCGGGCGTTCGTCATCGACATCGACCGGATGCTCTCGCAATACCTGCGCGGGCAGCTCCTGGTGATGGTCGTGCTGGCCGCGTTTTACCCCATCGCCCTGACGCTGGCCGGTTTCGAGATTGCATTGCCTCTGGGCTTGTTCACTGGTCTTGCGGTGTTCATCCCCTATGTCGGATTTGCCGTGGGCCTTGCGCTTGCCCTATTGGCCGCCGCGCTGCAGTTTGGCGACCTTTACGGTATCGGCGCTGTTGCTGTGGTGTATGGCCTCGGCCAGATCGTTGAGAACGTCTTCCTCACGCCGCGCCTGATCGGCGAACGCATTGGCTTGCACCCATTGGCGGTGATCTTTGCATTGCTGGCCTTTGGCCATTTGTTCGGGTTCTTCGGCGTGCTACTGGCTTTGCCTGCGAGTGCCATTCTTGCAGCCGCGCTGCGGGAACTGCGCCACCGCTATCTGGCGAGCGCGCTCTATCAAGCCTGATCCATGCGCCCTCGCCAGACAATGCGAGGGCTTAGACGGCGTGTGCCGCGTCACCGTCTTCGACTGCGGGTAAGGGCAGTTGCGCAATTCTTTCTGCTTCAGGGCGCTTGACTCCAAGCGCCTGGAGCACGAAGACGGCCGCACGTTCGGCCAGGTGCTCGACACGCACCGCAGCGGCCGGGTGGTCGCGCCCGGAAACGGCCGCGGTCGCCGCAAAGTGCAGCTCCGCCGCAACACCGGCGAGCACTGTCCCAATTACGGAAAGCACGCTGGTTAACGGATCGGCCACCACAAAGCGCTTGGCCGCAAGCCCGCGCTTGCTGTCGCGCAGCAGGCGCAAACCGAGGCCGCGCGTCAGGGCGCGTGTGGACACGCCTTCGCGCATCAGCAGCCGGCCCCAGACCGGTTCGCGTTGCGCCCGCAGCAGTGTGTGACGGACCGCGATGGCGATGACTTCGGCCGGATCGGTCAGGCCATGCGCAATGGCATCCAGCCTGTCGGCAAAGTCTTCAAACGCCCAGTCGATCAGGGCGGCAAAGAGGCCTTCCTTCGATTCGAAGTGGTTGTAGAACGAGCCGAAGCCCACATCGGCGGCTTCGGTGATCTCGTTGATGGCGACGCGCTCGATGTTTTTTTCAGACAACAGCAATAGCGCCGCCTGAAGCAGACGAGCCCGTGTTTCCTGTTTGCGACGCGCACCGCGCCGCTGGCGGCCGCCTTCTTTCACGCAATTCGTGAGGTTCCGCATAGGGGTTTGGAATGGTGTTTTCATCCCTGATGATAGTGGCTCACGTCATAGTTGACAAGTTTATCAGTTATGAGTTTAATGTCGAAATGTAGGGTCGATCAGGGTCATGTGCCCTGAGTTAGGACGCGGTGATGGGGCAAGCGCCCGGCGACAAAGGCCAGAGAGCCGTCCGCCATGGCTTGCCAGCTGAGTGCAGCCAATTGCCGAGAAGTGGTTCCTGAACGCCGTGGAGACAGGCGACTCGCGTACCCGACATCCGAGTTCCGTGACGCGTAGCCCGAGAGCCGACCGCGCAGAAGAAGCGCGGCTGCGGGATGTGCGTTACCCATTGTTCGTTAGGCCATCACTTGCTTGGAAACATCGTGAAACATCCTGGTCGACATGCGCAAACGACAGCGCGCCCCCACCTCTCCGTTGTCGGGCGTTCCAAACGAGCGCCTCTTTTCATTGCCGCCTGCTGCGCCGTGCTGCTCGCGGGCTGCCACCACAGCGAAACCCTGGTCAGCGCCCCCAAGCCGGTCGTTGCGCTGACGCTGCATCCGGACGGCAACGCCGTTGCCAACACACTGCCGGGCCAGGTGCAGGCGCGGTACTCCACACCGCTGTCGTTCCGTGTTGCCGGCAAAGTGGTCGAGCGTCGCGTGCGCATCGGCGATACCGTCAAGCAAGGTCAGGTGCTGGCGATGCTCGATCAGTCGGATCTGCGCAACGACCTCGCCAATGCGCGGGCGCAATTGGAAGCTGCCGAACATCGGCTCGTCTTCGCCAAGCAACAGCTTGACCGCGACCGTGCGCAATCGCAGGCGAACCTGATTGCGCCGGCACAGATGGAGCAGACGCAGGACGCCTACGCATCCGCGCTTGCGCGACGCGATTCCGCGCGGGCACAGGCCGCACTCGTTGGCGATCGCCTGCGCTACGCAACGCTGGTGGCCGACCACGATGGCGTCATCACCTCGGAGGATGCGGACACCGGCCAGAACGTCCAGGCGGGCCAATCGATCTATCACCTCGATTGGACGGGTGACGTCGACATCGTTTGCGATGCGCCCGAGGGCGCGTTGTCTTCACTGACCGTGGGAAGCACGGCTCGCGTAAGCCTCCCGGCTGCGCCCTCGCAAGTTTTTGAGGCACGCGTGCGCGAGGTGTCTCCCACGGCCGATCCGCAAAGCCGCACGTGGCGCGTCAAGCTGTCGCTCGTGGCGCCGAACGCAGCGGTGCGCATGGGCATGACCGCCAATATCGCCTTCGATGCGAAGAGCGACGCGGGAGCCGCGCGCCCGTTCAAGCTGCCGGTCACCGCACTCTTTCACAGGGGCGAAGAGCCCGCGGTCTGGGTGGTGCGCGCGAACACGGATACCTTGGAATTGCGCCCCGTCACCATCGCGCGCTACGACGAGCGCAGCGTGCTGGTCGCTTCCGGTTTGCGCGATGGTGATCGCGTGGTGATGCAGGGCGTGCATGCCGTCAATGCCGGTCAGCACGTGCAAGTGGTCGCCCCGCTGCACCCTGAGGACTTCCCATCATGAGCGCCGACGATCGCGAAATCGTGCAAGGCACGGCCCCAGTGGCGGCGTCAGCATCTCAGGCGGACGAAGGCGGCTTCAACTTGTCGGCATGGGCGCTGCGCCACCAGCAACTGGTGATCTTCCTGATTGGGTTGGCCACGCTTTTTGGCGTGATCGGTTACACGCACCTTGCCCAGTCTGAAGATCCACCGTTCACCTTCCGGACGATGGTGATCCAGACGTACTGGCCCGGCGCCACCGCGCGCGAAGTCCAGGAGCAGATCACCGACCGCATCGGACGCCAGCTTCAGGCGGCGCCGTATGTCGACAACATCAAGAGTTATTCGCGCCCCGGCGAGTCGATGATCTTCTTCGCCATGAAGGACTCCGCTCCCGTGAAGGACGTGCCGGAGACCTGGTATCAGGTGAGAAAGAAAGTGGGCGACATCCGCGCGACGTTGCCCAAGGGCACGGTCGGACCGTTTTTCAACGATGAGTTCGGCGATGTCTACACCAACATCTATGCGCTGGAAGGGGACGGCTTCTCGCCGGCACAACTGCACGACTATGCAGACAAGCTGCGCACCGTCCTGCTGCGCGTGCCGGGCGTCGCCAAGGTCGACTACTTCGGTGATCCGGCCGAGCACGTCTTCATCGAAATCTCCAATGCGCAGCTGACTCGGCTCGCCATCACGCCGCAGCAGATCGCACAGGCCATCGACGCACAGAACACCGTGGCACCGGTCGGCACGATCACGACAGCCGATGATCGCGTGTTCGTACGACCGACCGGCGCATTCAAGGATGTGCAGGCGTTGGCCGACATGCTGATCACGGTGAACAAGCGCACCTTCCGGCTGGGCGATATCGCGAAGATCACCCGCGGCTATGACGACCCGCCCGTGACGCAGATGCGCGCCAACGGCCATGCCGTGCTGGGCATTGGTGTCACGATGCAGAAGGGCGGCGATGTGATCGACCTCGGCAAGGCGCTCGACGCCACGGCGGTCGAACTTCAGGCGACGCTGCCTGCTGGGCTGAAGCTGTCTCCGGTTTCCAGCATGCCGCATGCCGTCAAGCACTCCGTGGATGAATTCGTGCGCTCGGTCGGTGAAGCCGTGGCGATTGTGCTGGTGGTGAGTCTGGTATCGCTGGGCTTGCGTACTGGCATGGTGGTGGTGATTTCCATCCCGATCGTGCTGGCGGTGACCGCACTTTGCATGCACGTCTTCGGCATCGGGCTGGACAAGGTGTCACTGGGCACGCTCGTGCTGGCACTCGGGCTGCTGGTGGACGACGCCATCATTGCGGTCGAGATGATGGCCGTGAAGCTCGAGCAGGGGTGGAGCCGCCTGCGCGCCGCCGCCTTTGCCTACTCGAGTACCGCATTCCCCATGCTGACCGGCACGCTGGTGACGGTGTCAGGCTTTCTGCCGATCGCGCTCGCCAAATCGAGCACGGGCGAGTACACGCGTTCGATCTTCGAGGTGTCGGCCATCTCATTGATCGTGTCGTGGTTTGCGGCCGTGGTGCTGGTGCCGCTGCTGGGCTACCACATGCTGCCCGAGCACAAGAACGGCGCAGCCGAGCATGGCCACGAGCACGATATCTACAACACCGGCTTTTATCAGCGCCTGTCGGGTTGGATCTCGTTCTGCATCGGGCGCCGATGGGCAATCCTGGGTGTCACGGCCGTGCTGTTTGCTCTGGCCATGGTGGCGTTCACCCGTGTGCCCCAGCAGTTCTTCCCGAACTCCGAGCGGCCCGAATTGCTGGTGGATCTGCGCTTGCCGGAAGGGGCGTCTTTTGTCGCCACCCTGCGCGAGGCAAAGCGCCTGGAGAAAGCACTGGATGGTCGAAAGGAGATCGAACACTTTGTCGATTACGTCGGCACCGGTGCCCCGCGTTTCTATCTGCCGCTGGACCAGCAGCTTCAGCAGCCGAACTTCGCACAGTTCGTCATCACGGCCAAGAACGTTGAAGAACGCGACGCACTGTCGCGGTGGCTGAGCGCCACGCTCGAGAAGGATTTCTCTGGCGTTCGCACCCGTGTGGCCCAGCTCGAGAACGGCCCGCCCGTGGGTTTCCCGATCAAGTTCCGTGTGAGTGGCGACAACATCGCCACCGTGCGCAACATCGCTGACAAGGTGGCCGAGAAGGTCCGTGCCGACGCGCGCACCCAGAACGTGCAGTTCGACTGGGATGAACCGGCAGAGCGTTCGATGTCGTTCGAGATCGACCAGATCAAGGCGCGCCAGCTGGGGGTGACGTCGGAAGAAGTCTCCAACTTCCTCGCCATGACGCTGTCCGGCTACACGGTCACGCAGTATCGCGAACGCGACAAGCTGATCAACGTCGACCTGCGGGCGCCGAAGACGGAGCGCGTCGACCCCGCCAAGCTCGCCGGCCTGGCCATGCCGACGCCCAACGGCCCGGTTCCGCTCGGTGCGATTGGGCATGTGCAGAACAAGCTCGAGTACGGCGTGATCTGGGAACGCGATCGCCAGCCGACCATCACGGTGCAGGCAGACGTGCGCGGCAACGCGCAGGGCATCGGCGTGACGCGTGACATCGATCAGGCCCTCGCGGCAGAACGCGCCAAGCTGCCCGTGGGGTATCGCATCCAGATTGGCGGTGCAGTGGAAGAGAGCGTGAAAGGCCAGACGTCGATCAATGCCGAGATGCCCCTGATGATCATTGCCGTGCTGACGCTGCTGATGATCCAGCTCAAGAGCTTCTCGCGCACGTTCATTGTCGTGTTGACGGCGCCGCTGGGCCTGATCGGCGTGGTGATTGCGTTGTTGCTGTTCGGCAAGCCGTTCGGGTTCGTGGCGCTGCTCGGGGTGATCGCCATGTTCGGGATCATCATGCGCAACTCCGTGATTCTGGTCGACCAGATCGACCAGGACATCGCGGCGGGCCAAAAGCGCTTCGACGCCATCATCGGCGCGACGGTGCGGCGCTTCCGGCCCATCATGCTGACGGCCGCTGCCGCCGTGCTGGCGCTGATCCCGCTGCTGCGCTCGGGCTTCTTCGGGCCGATGGCCACCGCGCTGATGGGCGGCATCACCATCGCCACGGTACTGACCATCTTCTTCCTGCCGGCGCTGTATGCCGCGTGTTTCAAGGTGCGCCCGGACGAACGGGACCTGCCTTCGACCGGCTCTGCCGCCCTGGAGAATTGATCATGAAACACTCTCGTATGACGTGCGCGCTTGTCGCAACGTCGGTGCTCGCTCTCACGGCGTGCTCCCTGGCGCCTACCGCCGTGCCGCCTGCCACGCCTTCGCCGGACCATTACGGCGTAACCTCGCAGCCAGCCAAGACGGTGGAAGCGGCCGGCGTTGCCCAGCAGTTTGATGTGGGCGCCGCGCCGGTGCCGCAATGGTGGAGGCTCTATCGCTCCGATGCGCTGAACGCGTTGGTGGAAGAAGGACTGCGCAATAACCCCACGCTGGCTGCAACGCAGAAGACCTTGTCCGCCGCCCAGGAGGAACTGCGTGCGCAGGTGGGTGCATCAACATTGCCGTCCCTGGACGCCGGGGCGCAGGTGGCACGCCAGCGTACCCCGAACCTCACGGGCGTAGGCCCCGAAGCGCTGCGCTACAACGTGTTTGTTGGGCAGTTGCAGGCGCATTACACGTTCGACTTGTTCGGTGCCACGCGCTATGCCAATGCCGCGAGCGCGGCGCGGGTGGATGTGCGTGGCTGCGAACTGGAGGCAGCACGGCGTGCCCTCGCGGCGAATATTGTCGGCGCCGTGATCAATGCGGCTGCGCTGGACCAGCAGATCGCCTTGACCGAACGTCTTGTTGTGGTGGCAGACGCGACGGCGCGGGACAGCCAGCGGCGGTACGAGCTGGGGGCGCTCTCGCATGCGCAGGCGCTGGCATCGACGCAGAGCGCCGCATCGCTGGCGGCGACGCTGCCGCAGTTGCGCCAACAGCGTGCGGTGTCGATCCACGCGTTGGCCGTGTTGCTGGGCCGCACACCGGATGCAGCGCCTGCGGTACCCGAGTTCAGCAGCCTTTCGCTGCCGAACCAGGTGCCTGTGGCCGTACCCTCGGATCTGCTCCGCGCCCGGCCGGATATCCGCGCCGCCGCTGCTGCGGTCAGGGCAGCGTCTGCGGACGCAGGCGAGGCCACCGCACAGCTTTTCCCGAGCCTGTCGCTCACTGCCTCGCTTGGTCGGGGTGGGTTGAGCTGGCCTGCGCTGCTGTCGGGGGCGGGCGGCTTATGGGCCGTGGGCGCCGGGCTGAGTCAGCCGATCTTCCACGGCGGCGCGTTGATGGCGCACCGCCGCGCCACGCTCGAGCTGTATGACGCAACGGTCCTGCAGTACAAGTCGGCGGTCTTGTCGGCATTTGAAAACGTTGCCGACACGCTCGCCGCGCTGGAGAACGATGCACAGACGCTCGCTTCAGCAGAAGTCGCTTCGACGGCTGCGCGTACGGCCTTCAACGAGACCGCCTCGCGCCGCCGCTTGGGCGCGCTGCCCGCATCTGCCGAGCAGTCGAGCGAGCTGCAGTACCTGAACGCGCAGCTCGACACCGTGCGTGCGACCAGCCGGCGCATGAGCGACACGGCTGCCTTGCTGCAGGCCATGGGTGAACTGCCCGCAAACACTGTCCAGACGATCGCCAAGGACTGACATTGCCTTTGGATGGGCTCGGCCTCCACGCGACTCGCGTGGAGTGCCGTGCTTCGCCCGCAATGCCGTTTGGCTCCGTCCACGCCCATGGAATCCACCCACCTGATTGCCTGCCATGAGTGCGACCGCGTGTTTCGGCGGCCGCCGCCGTTGGAAGGCTTGAACGTCCGATGCTCGCGTTGTGCGAGCGACCTGAGCAGCGCCCATCTCGCCCGGCCGACCCTCGACAACGCAGCTGCGATGGCGGTGGCAGCGCTCATTACGCTGGTGATCGCGCAGTGCTTCCCGATCATTGCCCTCAAGGCCCAGGGGATGACGTCGCAAGCCACGTTGCTTGATGCAGTGTCCTCACTTTGGGCGGGACACATGGGCGTCGTGGCTGCGGTCGTGTTTTTCACCACCACGCTTTTCCCATCGATGGAATTGCTCGCGTTGCTTTACGTGTTGCTCCCGTTGCGCGCCGGCAGTGTGCCGCCCGGATATCGCCTCGTCATCCGCTTTCTCCAATGGCTTCGCCCTTGGGGAATGATCGAAGTGTTCATGCTCGGCGTGCTGGTCACGACGGTCAAGATGATCAGCCTCGCGCGCGTCATTCCCGGTGCAGGCCTGTTTGCCTTCGGCGCGTTGACGGTGCTTCTGGCGCTGGTTTCGCGCTTCGATCCGCACAGGCTCTGGCATGCGTGCGACGAGATCAAGGGTGGGGATGGCGCAGCGCCGTCTGGCGAACTGCGAACTGGCGCGTCGTTGAAAGAACCGTTCGTGGCGGACTCGCTCAAGGCCGTTTCCGCAAAGCAGGCGGGGCTGGTGGTCTGCCACACGTGCGGCAGCGTGCAACAGCGGGATGGCGTCGGGTCGCATCCGCGGTGCCGTCGTTGCCATACGGCCCTGCACGAACGCCGCCCGGCCAGCGTTTCGCGGACTGCCGCATTGCTCCTGGCTGCCGCGCTGCTGTACATCCCGGCCAACCTGCTGCCGGTGATGCACAGCACCTCACTCGGGCGCTCGGAAGACGACACGATCCTGAGCGGGGTGGCGTACTTCTGGACCTCCGGCGACTGGGGCCTCGCTGCGGTCGTCTTTATTGCGAGCGTGGTGGTGCCAATGCTCAAGCTCGCCATTCTTGCGGTGCTGGTATTCGCGGCACGCCGGCGCTCGACATGGCGTCCGCACGAGAGGACACGGCTTTATCGCCTCGTCGAACGCATCGGCAGGTGGTCGATGCTCGATGTGTTCGTGGTGGCGCTCACGGTTGCACTGGTGCACTTCGGCTCCTTCGCTGTCATCACCGCGGGCCCGGGGGCACTGGCATTTGGCGCTGTGGTGATCCTGACCATGATCGCCTCCATGCAATTCGACCCCCGGCTTATCTGGGACCCGATCACCGACGAAGCACCCGCGCACGCCGATTCCTGAGCGGGTCTCGCGCACACCGTCCGTCCGCCTTCTCTTCCTTGTAAGCAATGCGTCCTATCGATCTACCTCTTCCCGAAATCACGCCTCCACGGCGTTGGCTTCCTTCCATTGTGTGGCTCGTGCCGCTGATCGCGGCGTTGATCGGGCTTGCGCTGGTCGCCAAGACCATCGCCGAGAAAGGCCCTGTCGTGACCGTCACCTTTTCCAATGCCGAGGGCCTTGAGGCAGGCAAGACAAAGGTGAAGTACAAGGACGTCGAGATCGGCACGATACAAGCCATCTCGCTCACACCGGATCTGAAGCGCGTGACGGTGAAGATCCAGCTGGCGCGCGAAGCCGAGCGCTTTGCGGCCAAGGACACCCGGTTTTGGGTGGTCCGACCGCGCGTGGGCGCGAGCGGCATATCCGGGCTGGGCACGTTGCTTTCCGGCGCGTATATCGGCGTGGATATCGGGCGCTCCAAAGACAGCCAGACCCAGTTCGTGGGGCTGGAGAGTCCGCCTTCCGTCACCACGGATCAGCAGGGGCGCCAGTTCTCGCTGCACGGCGACTCGCTCGGTTCCGTCGATATCGGTGCGCCGGTCTTCTATCGCCACCTGCAAGTGGGGCAAGTGGTGGGCTTTGCGTTGGACAAGCAGGGCGCGGGCGTGCAGGTGAAAGTCTTCGTCAACGCACCCTACGACAAATACGTCGGGACCAACACGCGCTGGTGGCATGCCAGCGGGGTCGACCTCCGGCTCGATTCCAGCGGCCTGAAGCTGAATACGCAATCGCTGGCCACCGTCATCGTTGGCGGGCTGGCGTTCCAGACGCCCCAAGGCCAGCCGGATGGGCCGCCGCCCCCGGACAGCGCGGTGTTCTCGCTGGCGTCCGATGAATCGGACGCAATGCGCGAGCCCGACGGCGCGCCGCTGACTGTGGTCATGCGATTCAACCAGTCGCTGCGCGGTCTGTCTGTGGGTGCGCCTGTGGATTTGCGCGGCATTGCACTGGGCAACGTCACCGATATCGGCATCGAATATGACGAGACGGGCAAAACGTTCAGCATGCGCGTCACCATGGCGCTATATCCATCGCGGCTCAGCCGGCGCACCAACACGTCGCTTCCTGCGCCGGACACGCCGGGCGGCCATGAGCTGCTGCAGCACTTGGTCATGCAGGGTTTGCGCGGGCAACTCCGCATGGGCAACCTCCTGACCGGACAGCTGTACGTTGCGCTTGATATGTTCCCCAAGGCGCCGCGTGCGACGGTCGATGTGCACCGGTCGCCGGTGGAGCTGCCGACCGTGCCGAATTCGCTGGATGAACTGCAGGTGCAGCTTGCCGACATCGCGAAGAAACTCAACCAGGTGCCGTTTGACAAGATTGGCAACAACCTGAATGGCACGCTCGAAAACGCGAACCGGCTGTTCGGTCATCTCGATACAGACGTGGTGCCGCAGGCGCGCGACACGCTGGCATCCGCGCAGCAGACCTTCAACGCAGCGCAGGCAACCTTGCGACAGGACTCGCCGCTCCAGTCGGATGTGCACGAGGCAATGCAGGAATTGACGCGCACGCTTCAATCGCTCAATGCGCTGACGGACTACCTGGAGCGCCACCCGGAGTCGCTGCTGTTTGGCAAGAAAGGAGATGCGCGGTGAAGTTGTTCCGTTCCCCGATTGGCCGCGTGCTTGCTGGCGCGGTTGTCAGCGCGGCGCTGACGGCTTGCACCTCGCCGCCGGCGCGCTTCCATAGCCTGGTGGCCGCCGATGGCGTTGCGGCGGCAGCGCGGGCACAGGCCCCTGTGCAAGCGTTCCTGGTGGATGTGCTGCCGGTGCGTGTGCCGCCGTCGGTGGCGGGCAGGCGTCTGATCGTCCAGGCCGGGTCAGGTCAGGTGGACGTCCTGGAAATGGACCGCTGGGCTTCGCCTGTGGCAGATGAGATTCGTGGGGCGCTGTCGTCCGGGCTGGCATTGCAGACCGGCGCGATCGACCTGCACGGCCTTCCATACGATGGCAGACGGCCAGCATACCGCGTGGCCGTCGATATAAAGCGGTTTGATGCGTGGCGCGGCTCGCATGTCCTGATCGATGCCGTCTGGTCGATTCGCACTATGGAAGACCGTGAGGTGCTGACTTGCCGCAGCGTCGTTCGGGAGGACGTATCCCCCGGTATCGAAGGCGTGGTCCAAGGCCATCGACGCGCGCTGAAAGCGCTGGCTTCACAGATAGCCACGGCCCTGCTGGCTCACACTGCTGCACCGTCTCAGGTGGTGCGTCCGATGCCCGGTTGCCTGGATCCGGCGGTCAGCGCCGCCGCCCCGTGAGATTGCCGCATACACGCCTGCGCGCCAACGCGGGCGGTCAAATCAGCTTGCGCTGTCTGCCATCTCCACAACGGGCAGCGGCCGGGCCGCCACTTTTTCGGCTTCCGCGCGTTTGATCCCTAGCGTCTGGAGCAGCGCAGCCGCCGTACGTTCGGGGAAGTGCTCCCCTGAAAACCCCAACTCTTTGACGATGTTGGCGGCCGGCGCATCGGGCGCCAAGAAGTTGAGTTCCGCCGAGATTGCGGTCAGCACGGTGCCGCCGACTGACAGAAAGGTAATGAACGGATCCGCCAGGACAAACCGTTTTGCCGCGATGCCGCGCTCGATATCGCGCAGCAAGCGCTGGCCCAGGCCGTGTGTCAGCACGCGCGCCGAGAAGCCCTCGCGAATGAGAAAGCGGCCCCACACAGGCTCGCGCCGCGCCCGGACCAACGTATGCCGTACCGATACCGAAATGATCTCGGCCGCGTCGGATAGCCCTTCCGTCACCTTGTCGAGCGAATCGGCGAACTCGTCGAACACCGCGCTTACCAGCGCGGCGTAGATGGCTTCTTTCGACTCGAAGTGGTTGTAGAACGACCCGAAACCAACGTCCGCCGCCTCGGTGATCTCGTTGATGGCAACGCCCTCCATGCCCCGTTCAGCCATGAGCCGAAGCGCGGCATCCAGCAAGCGCGCGCGCGTTTCCCGTTTGCGCCGTGCGCCACGGGGCTCGCGTTCGTCAGCGGCGGGCGCCGCAGGAGTGGGCGTCTTCGCAACGGAGCGCTTCGGAGTTCGGCGTGTCTCGGTGGTGGCCATGATGGTCTGGTGGTCCTTGTCGTGGCCGGAATTATAGATTCGAATGTCGATATTGACAAAATCATCAGCGATGACTTTAATGTCAAAAAAAGGGCGAAAGAAGCCTGACTGAGACGTAGACCAAGAAATGGAGTAGCGGTGGAGACAAATGCACATACGCGTGCCAGTTCACGCGTGGCAGAGGATGCGCGCCCCCAGGCGGCAGGCGCGTTGCCATCTCAGGTGGATGTTCTGGTCGTGGGGCTCGGCCCGGTCGGAGCGATGGTGGCCCATCTGCTGGCGCGCGAGGGCGTAAGCGTGATGGCGATCGACAAGGCGCCAGATATCTACATGGCCCCGCGTGCCATCGCGCTGGATAACGAGGCCTTGCGAATCCTGCAGTTGGCCGGCATCGGGGAAAGCGATTTCGAAACGGTGGCCATTCCGCATGTCCGCATGCATTCGCCCTGGCTGGGCGAATTCGGGCGGGTCAACACGCTAGGCAGCCTGGACGGTCATCCGAAGCTCGTCACGTTCTATCAGCCCGATCTGGAGCGCTGCCTGCGCGCCCGTCTGGCGGCACATGGCAATGTGCATGTCGCGCTCGGCACCACGCTGCTCAGTCTGACGAATCTGCCGGATGGGGTACTGGCCTCGTTGGATGTCGGACGCGGGCAGGTGCGTCGGGTCCGCGCCCGCTATTTGGTGGGCGCAGACGGTGCGAGTTCGCTCGTGCGGCACCTGATCGGCCAGGAATTCAGGGGCACGACGTATGCCGAGGATTGGCTCATTGTCGACGCGCGACATGTTCCCAAGCCGATCGACCACGTTGAATTCCTCTGCGATCACCGGCGTCCCACGCCGCACATGGTCGCCCCCGGTGCGCGCGAGCGCTGGGAGTTCATGCTTCAGCCGGGCGAGAGCCGCGAAGAGATGGAGTCGGACAGCCGCATTCGCCAGTTGCTCGCACCGTGGACGGACGTTGACAGCATCACGATCGAGCGCAAGGCGGTGTATCGCTTCCATGCCAGAACCGTCGACCGGTTCAGCGTTGGGCGGGTTTTCCTCGTGGGCGATGCGGCTCACATCACGCCACCGTTTGTCGGCCAGGGGCTGGTTGCCGGACTGCGGGACGCCGCCAACCTGAGCTGGAAGCTGGCCTGGGTGCTTCAGGGGCGGGCGGACGCTCGGATACTCGACACCTACGACGAGGAGCGCCGCCCGCACGCGAAAGCCATGATCAATCTCGCGCGATTCATGGGCAAGCTGGTGATGCCGCGCAGCGCCCCGATCGCGCTGTTGACGCACGGCGTGATGCGCTTGACCCGGCTGGTGCCCGGCCTGCGCTCGCAGTTCGAGGAACTGCGCATCAAGCCGAAGAACGCGTTCAAGACCGGCCTGTTTGTCAAAGGATGCTCGTCAACCAAGCTGACGCGCGGCGGAGTGATTCAGCAGGGCTGGGTCAGGAATGCGCAAGGGCAGACGCGCCTGAGCGACGACGTGTTCGGCCACGGATACACGCTTGTCAGTTTCGGATGCGACGCCCGCGCGTCGCTGGCGCCCGCAACGGCAGCCGCATTCGAACGCCTGGGCGGTACGTTCGCTCGGATCGCGCATCGTGGGCAGCCGTTGCACCGTGACGTGCCCGGCGTTTGGGAAGACCTCAACGGCACGTTCCTTCCCGATGCGGTGCCCGTTGGCTGGGCCGCCGTCGTGCGCCCGGACCGCACGGTCGTCCATGACGGGCCAGCCGCCGATGCTGACCGCCTCGTCAGCGAGAGCCTGGCGATGCTCGGTGCCCGTCCCGAGCCAGAGCCCGCCACTGCCGCCGCCGTTCAATCCGCCTGAGTGTCTTGCCATGAAACTCACCACAGCACAGCCCGCTCGTCATCCCCAACCGACGACAAAGGCGTTGGCGCTCGCCTACCTGATGTTCGATCGGCCCGATCTCGAACGCGCCGAGCGGTTCCTCAATGACTTTGGTCTCGTGACGGTGCGGCGCGATGAGGCGACATTGCTCTTGCGCGGAACCGGCGCGGCGCCGTTCTGCTATGTCGTGCGCAAGGCGCCAAAAGCCGCGTTTGCCGGCTTCGGGTTGCAGGTTGCCGGACGCACAGCGTTGGATGCCCTGGCGAAACTGCCCGGGGCATCGTCGGTGGAGCCATCGGCGTGGCCGGGCGGTGGCGAGCGCGTGCGGCTTGTTGATCCGTCCGGGTTCCGCGTAGACGCCATTGCCGGCCAGGCGCCCGCAGCCGAGCTGCCGCACCGTTCACCGTTGCCGTTCAACTCAGTGGATGCCCCCTTGCGCATCAACGAAACGCAACGGCCGCCCGTGAGCACACCCGAGGTGATTCGCCTCGGGCACGTTGTCCTGGAGCTTGCAGATTTTCAGGCCACCTGCGCGTGGTACACGCAGCATTTCGGTTTCATACCGAGCGACGTGCAGGTGTTGCCGGACGGCTCCCCTGCGGTTGCATTCATGCGGCTGGATTTGGGCGACACGCCGGCCGATCACCACACGCTCGCGCTGGCTCAGGGGTTTGTTTCGAAGTACAGCCACAGCGCCTTCGAGCTGATCGACGCCGATGCCGTCGGCATGGGGCACCGCATGCTGCGCGAACAGGGGTGGAAGCACGCCTGGGGGCTGGGGCGGCACATTCTCGGAAGCCAGATTTTCGATTACTGGCAAGACCCGTGGGGCGACAAGCACGAGCACTACTGCGACGGTGACCTCTTCACCGCAGATCAGCCGACCGGCATTCATCCCGTGAGCCGCGAGGCCATGTCGCAGTGGGGCCAGACCATGCCGGCCAGCTTCACCAAGCCGAAGCTGACGCCGGCAGCCGTGGCAGCCCTTATCCGGAACCTGCGGCGCAGCCCCGACCTGACGCTTCGCAAGCTGGCAACGCTCGCCCGGATCTTTGCCTGAGGCAGCGCAACGCGCCGTCTGCCGTTATCCATCAAACGCATTTTTCGCCATGTCCATCAATATCGTTCGCTTTGAATACCAGGATCAGACGCAATGGGGCGTGATCCGCGATACGCGCATTACGCCCGTGCCTGGCAGCTATGCCACGACGGGCGACTTCGTACGCAATTGCACGCTTGCAGGGCTGGCTGCGTTGGGTGGGGAAACGCTGTCGGTGTCGGCGGTGAAGCTGCTGTCCCCGGTCACGCGCAATCAGCAGTTCATCTGCCAGGGCGCGAACTACCGCCAGCACATGGTCGAGTCCGGCATGGACCCGGACGTGAAGACGTACAACATGATCTTCACCAAGGCGTCGAGCTGCATCGTCCCGGCCGACAGCGACGTGATCAAACCGAAGCGCGTGCAGTTTCTCGATTACGAGATCGAGCTTGGCCTCGTGATGCGCCAGGCGATTCACGGGCCAGTCGACGTGACAGACGACAACCTGCACGAATACGTGGCGGGCGCCGTGATCGTGAACGACTATTCCGCGCGCGATGTCCAGATTCCGCAGATGCAGTTCTACAAGGGCAAGTCGTTCCGTACGTTCGGGCCGGTCGGCCCGTGGCTCACGCTGCTGGAACCGCGCGAGATCTCTGCGCTCAGGAGCCTGCAGCTCAAGCTGACCGTCAACGACAAGCTGCGGCAGAACGACACGACAGCCAACCTCGTCTACGGGCCGGCCGAGACGCTGACCGAGCTGTCCCGCGTGCATGACCTGGAAGCCGGAGATCTGCTGGCCACCGGCACGCCGGCGGGCTGCGCGTTGTCGGTTCCCTCGCCGACCAAGCAGAAGATGGCCGCGATGCTGCCCGAGAAGGCGAAGTGGGAGATGTTCCTGAAAGTGCAGGCGGCGCGCCCTCAATACCTGAAGCCTGGCGACGTGGTGGAAGCACGCATCCACTCGTCGGACGGACGGATCGATCTGGGCATGCAGCGCAATCGCATCGTTGCCGAGGAGTAAGCGCCATGTCCGGTTTTTCCAGCCTGCAAGACGTGGAAGCCGTGGAAGGGCAGGGTCTTCCGCCCGATCTTCCGCAGAGCACATACGAAATGATCCGTCGCGGCGCCAGCTTGAATCCGCAGGCGCCGGCATTGAGCTTCTTTCTGAGCGTCAATGACCACCGCACTCCGCAGACGTGGAGCTACGCGGCGCTTCTTGAGCGCGTCACGCAGACGGCCAATTTCTTCGACAGCATCGGTGTCAAGAAAGACAGCGTGATTGCGTTTGTGCTGCCCAACCTGCCGGAAACGCATTTCGTGATCTGGGGCGGTCAGGCGGCCGGCATCGTCGCGGCGTTCAATCCGCTGCTCGAAGGGCCCGCGCTGGCCGAGCTGCTCAATGCCGCCGGTGCGTCGGTGTTGGTCACGTTGGCACCGTTTCCCGGCACCGATACGTGGGTCAAGCTGCAGCCGCACTTGCCCGCCATCAAGAGCCTGCGGCACCTGGTGCTGGTGAACCTGGCCGACCGCGTGCATGGCGCGGCGCAATGTGCCGCGCAGATCCAAAGGAACGAAGCGCTGCGCTTGCTGGGCCCGCAGGGCGTGCATGGCGCCGTCCCGATGTCGGTGCGCATCCACGATTTCAACAGCGCCATCCAGGCGCAGCGTGCAGACGGCCTGAACAGCCGACGGCACATTGCTGCACACGATGCGTCGTCGTACTTCTGCACCGGCGGCACCACGGGCTTGCCGAAGATTGCGATGCGCACGCATGGCAATGAAGTCGCCAACGCATGGAGCACCGCACAGGTACTAGGCGACGGGATCGGCCCCGGCAAGGTGGTGTTTTGCGGCTTGCCGCTGTTCCACGTGAATGGCGTTCTGGTGACTGGGCTGCTGCCGTTTTCCAGGGGCGCGCATGTCGTGCTTGGCACGCCGCAAGGCTATCGCGGCGACGGCGTGATCCAGCGCTTCTGGGAGATCGTTGAGCACCACCGCGTGAACTTCTTCAGCGGCGTGCCGACGCTCTACGCTTCACTGCTGCAGGTGCCCGTTGGCGAGCGCGATGTGCGATCGCTCGAATACGGCCTCTGCGGCGCCGCGCCCATGCCGGTCGAAGTCTTTCGCCGCTTCCAGGAGCAGACTGGCATCAAGATTCTCGAAGGCTATGGTCTGACGGAAGCAACCTGCGTGAGCAGCGTCAACCCGCCGATGGGCGAGCGCCGTCTTGGCTCCATCGGCCTGCGCGTTCCTGCGCAGCAGATGAAGACCGTGGTGCTGGACGAGGGCGGCGCATACCTGCGTGATTGCGTTGTAGACGAGGTGGGCGTGTTGGTGGTGTCTGGCCCCAACGTGTTTTCGGGCTACCGCCAGGCCGCGCAGAACGAGGGGCTGTGGGTCGATACGGGCGATGGACGGCGGTGGCTCAATACCGGCGACCTGGCCCGGCAGGATGAACAGGGCTACTTCTGGCTTACCGGCCGCAAGAAGGAACTGATCATTCGCGGCGGCCACAACATTGATCCGCTCACCATCGAAGCGCCGCTGCATCGGCACCCCGCGGTGCAGATTGCCGCCGCGGTCGGGCGCCCGGATGTTCATGCAGGCGAACTACCCGTGGCATACGTGCAGCTGCGTGCCGGTGCGTCTGCCACGGAAGCCGATCTGCTGGCCCTCCTGAAGGCGGAAATTGCGGAGCGTGCAGCGCTGCCCCGGCAGGTCAACATCATTGAAACGATGCCGCTGACCGCCGTGGGCAAGATCTTCAAGCCCGCACTCAGACACCGGGAGACGCGTGAAGCCCTGTCCGCAGCACTCAAGGATGCGGGTATCGCCTTTGAGGCTCTGGAAGTGGCGGAAGACAAATCCAGAGGGCTTATGGCGACGGTCAGGCTCAACGCCTGCGCATCGATTGCCGCCGCGCGTGAAGTACTCGGCCGCTTTCCATTTCCCTTTTCCGTCAATTGATTGAAATGCCGGTGAAGCAGCGTCGTGGCTGATCCGGCTGAAGGAGGAACTCCTCGCCTGCGCACTGTCGCGTGAGCAGGCGAAGTGCCCCGCGCCGCATGGTGGCGCATTCCTGCAGTTGCAGTACCTACATTAGAAAAATCGGAGACAACATGAAGTACACACGCGCGGCAATGCTGTTGTCGATCGCGGCGACCTCGCTCGCTCATGCGCAATCGGCAGGGCAGTGGGTCGTCAATGCAGGCTGGATGCATCTCGCCCCTCAAGATTCCAGCCAACCGCTGACGGTGCATGCACTCGGTCAATCGGCCGAGGTGCCCGGCAGCGGGTCGACGCTGGCCAACGCCAATACCTTCGCGCTCACCACACGGTATTTCGTCACGGATCATGTGGCCCTGGAAACGGTGCTTGGCGTTCCGCCCAAGCTGCACCTGAGCGGAACCGGATCACTCGCACCGGTTGGTGAGTTGGGCACCGCCCGGGCATGGAGCCCGGCTGCGCAAGTGCAATACCACTTTGGTGAACCGAATGCGCGCGTGAGGCCGTACCTTGGCGTGGGGCTTGGCTATGTCTGGTATCGGGATATCGAGTTGAGCCGGCCGTTGGCAACCGGGCAGATTCTCGCCTCGCCAACCACGGGCTCCATGTTGGTCGGCTCGACCACGGCATCGCTCAGCAAATCGTTCGCCCCCATCGTCAATGCCGGCTTGACTTACAACCTCGACGCCCATTGGTCGATCGGCGCATCGGTGTCGTATATGTGGCTATCCACCAAGGCGACGCTGACGACGCAGGCGCCAGTGGGCACCGTAACAACGACGACCAAGGTGCGGATCAACCCGTTGGCGAGCTTTCTGTCGGTGGGGTATCGCTTCTGACTCGGCTGGATAGGAAAGGCGTGCGGCACGCGAGCCACACGCCTTCGATGATTGATCCGGAGGTGCGGAAGTGCGGGTGTGCCATGCCCTGTAAGGCTTTGCGGAACACGGTAGCTATCCGTATCCCCAACTGCTCCAGCGCTGTATCCGCAACTAATCGAACGCCTCAAGGCCGCGCTCCCGGGCGCCCCCACTTGTCCACAACAACGCGCACACCGCTTGCAAAACCCTCCGCAACCAGTTGATGGGAAAGGGTTTGTTGCACGATGTAACAGCTGTGCCCGATGTGGATAACTTTGCGCAGGCGCACCGGTTTTACGTGATCGGCATGTTTGCCAAAACCCGTCAAGCCCTTTTGTGACTTGGGTCTTGGGAGGCCGCGCAGGTTATGCACAGAACATGTGGATAAGTCTGTGGGAAACACCATCCGGGCCGCGTGGTGACGGCTTTTGGTCGGCGCTGCTTGCGAATGCGGCACGGCTTCGCAGACGTAGCCGACCTGCAAATTGCAACGATTGATTACAACTTGAAACAGCATGTCGCGCACCCGTTGACGAAACTCTCGGTACGCGATGGCTTGATCGCGACCGACGCATTCAAGGAGAAAAACATGGTTCGGGTACTGACGATTCTGCTGGCCGGTGCCACCTTGCTGACTGCAACCGGCTGTGCCGACATGACGGCACGCCAACGCAATACCGCCATTGGTGCCGGCGTGGGCGGGTTGGCCGGTGCTGCGTTGATTGGCGGCCCGGGTGCAACCCTGGGCGGTGCCGCACTGGGCGGCCTGGTGGGCAACGTATCGACGCGTTGATTTCAATTCGACCTGCGCGTCGAGCCCCAAAAAGAAACAGAGCCGAGGTCAAACCTTTGGGTCCGTTTTTTTATGCCTGTGCGCGGCTTCGGGTGCGGAGCAACTCTTCCAGGGCCGACACTTCCAGTGGGCGTCCGAAGAGAAATCCCTGCACTTCGTCGCACGCATGCGCGGTCAGGAAGGCGGTTTGCTCGGGCGTCTCCACACCTTCGGCCGTGACGGTCATGTTCAGCGCGCGCGCCATCGCAATGATCGTCTTGGTGAGCGCCACGCAGTCCGCCACCCCGGGCACGCCGCTGATGAACGAGCGATCGATCTTGATGTTGTGAATGGGCAAGCTGCGAAGATACGACAGCGACGAGAATCCGATGCCGAAATCATCGAGCGAGATGCGTACGCCCCGCGCGGCCAGGCTCATCAGCAGCCGTTGTGTCGATTGACGGTCGGCCAGTAGCACGCTTTCCGTCAATTCCAGCTCGAGCCGGCCCGGCGCCATGCCCGAGGCCTTGAGCGCCTCGTCAACGTCGCGCTCGATCACACCGGCATCGCATTGCCGCGCAGACACATTCACCGCCATGCGTCCCGCGAAGCCGAACTTGCGGGCCCATGCTTCGCCCTGCGCGCACGCCTGCATGAGCGCCCAGCGGCCGAGTTCGAGGATGTAGCCGGACTCCTCCGCCACGTCGATGAACTCGCTCGGTGACACGGCGCCCAACTCAGGGTCGGACCACCGCATCAGCGCTTCAACTGCCACCAGCTCGCCTGAATGCAGTGCGTACTTTGGCTGATACACCAGCCGCACCTGCCCGCGCCCCAGTGCCCGCCGCATGCGCTCGTTGAGTGTGAAGCGGCGCAGCATCTGCGTTTCCAGCGCACGCGAATAACGAGCGATGCGTGCGCGTCCGCTCTCCTTGGCGCGGTACATGGCGGCTTCGGCATGGCTGACGAGTGTGGCCGCATCGCCCCCGTCTTCCGGGTAGGCTGCCAGGCCGATGCTGGCCGACAGGTGCACTTCGCGCTCGCCGCCGGTAAAGGGGCTGGCGAGCGCGTCGAGCACCTGCTGCGCGAGCGTAGCGGCGGCGTTTGGATCATCGATGGCCACGCAGAACTGGTCGCCGCCCAGGCGGGCTAGCAGTGCACGCTGGCCCGCCTGCCCCCGGATGCGTTGCGCCGCCATGTTCAGCACCTGGTTGCCCATGTGGTGCCCGATCGCCTCGTTGACGGTCTTGAAGTGGTCAAGCCCGATATACAGGAGCGCCGATTCCCCGGTGGAGGGCAGTGCCAGCCGCGCATCCAGCCGCTCGATGAACGCGGCGCGATTGGGCAGTCCCGTGAGCGAATCCTTGGTTTCCAGCAGGCGCAGTTGCTCGTAGGCGGAGCGCTCGGCCGTGATGTCGGTAAAGATGACCAGCACCGCGTGCGGTGAGGCGCTGTCCGGCGAGAACATCGGCAGCACCGATTCGCGCAGCCACACGATCTGTCCATTGCCTGCAGGCACGCCCACGACGACGTTGCTGATGGCGCGCCCCGTGCGCGCGGCCAGCGTGGAGGGCCATGCGGCGCGCGGCAGGATGGCGCCGTCTTCGCCCAGCATCATGTCGCTCAGCGCCACACGCGGGCGGCCTTTCCATGAGGCGCCCGACATGCGCAGGATCTCTGCCGCGCTGCGGTTGTACGACAGCACGCGGCCATCGGTGGAGAGCGTCAGCACGCCTTCGCTCAGGTGGTTGACCACCAGCCGATACTGATCGCGCAGCTCGCGGGACTGGCGATATTCATTCTCCAGGCGCAGCAGCTTGACCAGGGCGGCGATGTAGCAGCCGCACTCCGCACGCAGCGTTGCGTCATCGGGCGGGTTGGGTGCTGGAAAGAAAAGGCACAGCAGATCGTCGGCGACGGCCATGCCGCCGTGCTGGGCCGGGATGCGGCACAGCCATGCCAGCTGCGCGGTGTCCACCATGGGGATGAGCGCTTCGCGCAGCGCGGCGGGCGCGTTGGCTTCGCGAACCAGTTCGATCGGGGCCAACTCATTGAGTAACGGCGCAATGCCGGCCAGTCCAATATCGACCTCGCCCTGGGCTGCGGACGACAGATTCGCCGCATGGCCGTCGTGCAGAGCCAACCGCGCGCGGGCGCGCTGTGTGCCATAGAGCCGCGCCCGGCCGGAAACGACACGCACCACCACGCACAAGGCCGCTGGCAAGGCGGCTTCGAGCGCGCGCAGCGCTGCATGCAGCCGCTCCCCAAGCGACGCGGCGGAAGGCAGCGTGGAAAGCAGATGGTCGAGATGCTCGTGCGGCAACGCGGCGCCGATGGCGTCTGCGCTCAGCACGCGCTCGCCGGCCTTGCCCGGGAGTTGCGCATCGAGCGGCAGCGGCAGCCCGTGTACGACGACCTGCTGCGCTGGCAAGCCGTCAAAACGGGTGGGTGTGACCGTCAGGCGGACACTGACGACCTCGCGGGAATTGCCGGCGCAGATGCCGGCGACGAGCTGCGCGTCCGGCGTGACTCCGGCGTGGGGCTGCGTTGGGTCGGCGTCTTGTTTGCTGGGGGGCTCCAGCCACGCGGGCAAGTCCTGGAAGAAGCGCGAGAAGGGCTCGCCCAGCAGTTGGTCGACCGAGAGCGCTCGCAGGATGCAAACGCCTGCAGCATTGGCAAAGACGATGCGGCCTTCGAGCACCACATAGAGCGGAACCGGAAGGCTTTGCGCTGACAACGGGTAGGAATTTTCGTCTTGCATCCCGCGCTCCAACCTGAGGTATTGCCCGTCCTCTGTCATTCAGCGTGGACTTCTGCGGCGGGCGATGAAAACGCGCCGCCTACAGGAAGTCGGGGCAGTGTCCTTCATGATGCGCAAAACTCGTGCGCGCCGCAAAGTCTAGTTTGTGGTCGATACAACACATTCTGGTTTCGTTTTGCCGGCCGCGCTGTCGTCGATTTGTGGCGGGGGTTTCAAAACGGTTTGCTCGCATGCAGATGTGGATGCGGATGCGGATGCGGGCGGGAGTGGGAATTCAGTATCCGGCCCATGACCACTTTCCCGCGCGGCGAAATGCTGATCCATCCAGCGATGCGTCAGCGTCAGCCCGATTGCACATATCAAAACGCATGTTCCCATTGTCAGGATCAAATATGCGCTGATCCGTTCGACCGAACGTTCCGGAAAGAAAAAAGTCGCGGCGGCGAATAAGGTGCCTGCCAGCACGCCAAACACCAAAAGCAGATAGTAAAAACGACGCGGCAAGGGCGAATTCATCGTTGTCTCATCCAACTGCAACCAAGGGTGTGCTGCTTTGAATCGTTTTACTGCCGGACCAAATCGGCATGCCGCAGCAGCTGCAATCGCGGTGCAATGGCATGCCGGCGCGCGGCGGCCTGCATATGAATTGATATTGCGTTTGCTGTACTGCTGCAGATTGCGGCTTGCGGCAAATAGCTGGAATTGCGGGACCCGGCGGCGCTTGCTATGGTGATGGCACCGAAATGCAGAGCGATACCGGCATGCGGCCTTGCATCATCGCGTACGCTAATCCGATGCGTCAATCCGGCTTTCCGGATGAAACTGAGCATCCGGTGTGCCATGAGTTGATTCCTGGCTTAGTGGAGCGGTTTGAGGGGTCCCGATCAAAAACGTTGAAATTTGATTTCAGTTATGAATACAATTGATCTAATATCTGATCCACACCAGACTTCACACCAGAATTTAACAGGAGCGCATATGGCGACATACAAGGAATTGATTGCACAAAAGGCCAAACTGGAAGAGCAGATCGAAACTGCGCGCGCCAAAGAGCTGGAAGCGGTTATCCAGCAAGTGCGTCAGACGGTTGCCGAATATGGCCTGACGGCTGAAGACCTGGGCTTGGCCCAGCGTCGCGGCCGCCGTGCCGGTGCCAAGGCCCCGGTGCCGCCCAAGTATCGCGACCCGAAGACCGGTGCGACGTGGTCCGGCCGCGGCCGTGCGCCGGCCTGGATCGGCAAGAACCGCGATAAATTCCTGATCGCCTGATTAGTCAGACCCTGCCTGGCGCGCGCAAGCGTGCATTGCAAATGGCCCACCTGTCCGGTGGGCCATTTGCATTGCTGCGCGCGATGATCGTTCCTGTATAACGACGGCATGACGCCCCGCCTGCCCAAATACCTCGAACTGGCCGACCGCATTCGGCTCGACATCCTGCACGGAGCGCTGCCGGCCGGCAGCATCGCGCCCAGCGAGAATGAAGTCGCTCAGCGCTACGGTGTATCCCGACTGACGGCGCGCCGGACGCTGAATGAGCTGGCGGCACGCGGGCTGCTCAAGCGGTCGCGCGGGCAGCGCAGCGTGGTGCTCGATCGCGTGGGGCCGCATCGGCCGGTGCTGTATGCACCGGGCCAGTCTGACGCCGCGCTGGAATATGTGCCAGGCGCCGTCTATACGGTCGGTGCATTTCGGCTGGAACCGGCCGACGACACCGTGGCTGCCGCACTCGACCTGTCGGTGGGCGCACCGGTGGCGTTTGTCGAGCGCCGAGCCCTGGTGGCAGGGCAGTCCATCATGCTGCTGCGTACCTGGCTGACGTCGCGGCTGGCGGCGATGCTGGAGGCGCGCGACTTTGAAGATCGCCTGTTCGTGCAGGTGTTTCAGCGCGCCAATCTGACAATCGCGCGCTCGCGCGAGGCACCGCTGGCTTGTGTGGCCGACGCCCACCAGGCTGCGCAGCTGGGTGTGGATGCAGGCGTGCCGCTGGTGCGCGTGCGCCGCATCGGCTACAGCGTGGCGGACACGCCGATCTCCCTCACGTACTGCGATTTTTCGCCCGAGCGCTACACGCGCGAAGTCGACATCCGGGTGCTTCAAAACGACTGAAAGCGCACTGCGCCAGACCGGTGCAGAAACGGCGCCACACACCCCGCGATGGGGACTTGTCCGCCTGGGGTATTCAAGCTAGTCTGCGCCCCTTCCGAGAAAACATACTCATTTGTGAAGCGGCGCTTTGCCGACAACGTATTGGCACGGCAGTTGCATTCACGGCGCCATCTCAGCGGCGACGGGTTGAGCCACCTGCCGCCTCAACGCTGATTCAGTCGATTCAACACAACGGAACCACACGAGGGAGAACTCAACAATGCAACTCAAGCGACGTTTTTCGCTGGCCGTGCTGGCTGCCGCCGCCGGTTTGACAGCAGGCGCAGCGCAGGCCCAATCGTCTGTGACGCTGTACGGCCAGGTGGATGCCTGGGCGGGCGCCACCAAGAACCTGGGCCAGGACCGCGCCTGGGGTGTCAATTCGGGCGGTATGTCGACGTCGTACTGGGGCCTGAAGGGCAGCGAAGATCTCGGCAACGGCCTGAAGGCGATCTTCACGCTGGAGGCGTTCTTCCGCCCCGATACGGGCAAGTCCGGCCGTTTTGACGGCGACCACTTCTTCGCACGTAATTCGTTTGTCGGCCTGCAGTCCAATAGCTGGGGCTCGATCAAGCTGGGCCGCAACACGCCGCCGTACTTCGTTTCGACGATCCTGTTCAACCCGTTCATCGATTCGTACACGTTCTCGCCGATGGTGTTCCACACCTACCTCGGCAATGGCCGTTCGGGCGCTGCGGGCATCTCGGGCCTTGTGGGGGATTCGGGCTGGGACAACTCGATCATGTATTCCACGCCGGACATGGGCGGCCTGACGGGCACCCTGATCTACGGCGCAGGCGAGCAAGCCGGCCACAACGGTCAGAACAAGTGGGGCGGCAGCCTGCTGTACTTCCGCGGCAATTTTGCAGCGACGGCGGCGTTCCAGCAGGTGCGCTACGACAACGCGCCGGGCGACCTGAACAGCCTGGTGGCTGGCTTCTCGCGCCAGACGGCGGGGCAGCTGGGCGCGACGTATGACTTTGGCGTGGTCAAGCTGTACGGCCAATACCAGTACATCAAGAACACGATCAGCACGGGCGACGCCAAGAGCAACGGCGGCCAGCTCGGCGTGTCGATCCCGGTTGGCCCCGGCAGCATCCTGGCCTCGTACGCGTACACGAAGACGTCGGGCGCCGCAGACGTGAAGCGCAACACCTGGGCAGTCGGTTACGACTATTCGCTGTCCAAGCGCACCGATGTGTATGCGGCGTATTTCCGCGACAAGGTTTCGGATCTGTCGACGGCCGACACCTTCGGCGTAGGCATCCGCGCAAAGTTCTAAGCTTTTCGCGATCTGCTTTCCTTGTCACCGCCCGCGTCTCGACAGCGTGGGCGGGCATTTGCGACGGCGTCCGGTTTCCGGGCGCCGTTTTTTGTCGTGCGGACAACCAGGGTAAGGGTGGGCGTCAGCCCGTGCGGGCCAGGCGCAGCGGCGGGGCGGGCGTCGAAGCGGTCTCCGCTCCGATGTTCGGCTGATTCAGCAGCATGGCGCCGCGCTGCGTGGCAACAAAGACGGCCTCGGTACGGCTGCGTACTTCCAGCCGACGATACAGCGCGTTGATATGCGCCTTTGTTGTCGCCTCGGAAATGCTCAGCATGCGGCTGATGGTTTTGACCGGATGCCCGCGTGAGAGCAGGACCAGAATCTCATATTGACGCTGTGTCAGGCCGAGCAAGGCGCAATCGTCATTACCATTTCCGCTGGAAGAACCTGCCGCATTGGCTTCAGGCCGTGTCAGCACAATCGATGCCGGCACATAACGGCCGCCCGCAAGCACCAATTCCAATGCTGCCGCAATCAATTTGCCGGAATAGCTTTTCAGCAGATATGCCGAAACATTCAATTGCATCAGCGTGCGCACATGCGCGGCGGAATCGGTTTCGCCGAGCACGGCAACGTGTCGGGGATGGGGCTGCTGCAACAGTCGCGAGAGGGCCGGCAGATCGTCGATGCCGGGCAAGGGCAGGCCGATCAGGGCCAATTCGGCGTCCGCATGCGCCGCAAGATTTTCAAAGAGGGCTTCGTCCGGCTCGACGCTGACCACCTCGGTAATGGCCGGCAGGGATTGCAACACATGGGTCGCGCCGGCACGCACCAAAGGGTGTGCCTCCACTACGATTGATTTCACTGCGCCGCCTGTCTGGTTATGGTTTGTTTGTCCATTTCCGGAATCAGCTTGTTGCCGCGTCTATATTTGAACCTGCGGTCCAAAATGAATGCGGCCGTGCCGATAGAAAATGCTTTTAGCGCGCGGTCTCGGTATATTTCCCCGTTCAACCGGCAGTCACCGCAGTGCGGTGCCGCCGGGCCGAAACCTTGGCACGCCATTAGGCGCAATTTCCTTCCGGTTTTTCTTGTTTATGTCGCCAGGCGCGGAGGATTAACTCCGCCGAAATCGCAGAATAAATCCCCAGCATGCTTGTTGCACCCATCAATGGGATGTAAACCTTTTTGTTTACCCCGATTGGTGGTGTGCTAGACCCCTCTATACATAGCAGGATCAGACGGCAGCAGCTAGCCCCACTTCACGCCCATTGACGTGGGCGTAAAGCGCGGCTTTTGTGCTCAAAAGATGGGTTCTGGTGGCTTATTGCGCGACCACCGAGAAGCGCGGCATCGACAGCGGCTGTTTGCCGTCACGGCCGTAGGGCGTGCCGCCGCCGTTGTTTGCGGCATGCAGGACAGACAGTGCGTTCTGCGTGGCGCGCAGGCGCAGGTCGATCAGGGTGCCGTTGTCGATGTTGCGCTGGCGCAGCAGGCGGGCCAAGGCCAGGTTCTCGTCGAACAGGCGGCTGGCGTTTTCGTCGGTGCGCAGGTATTTGACCAGCCCGTACGGATCGGCCCCGCCATGCTGGGCCCACCACAGGCGGCGGTCGCGGTCGGCCTCGCCCAGGGCGGCGAGCTGTTTTTGCTTGGTCTGGGTGATGCGTTCGAGCTCGACCATGTCGCCATCGCGCAACGCCTGCGCTTCAGCATCCAGGGTGAGCGTGGCGGCGCGCAGCAGTTCCTGCTCGTCGGCAAGGGTGCGGATCAGCAGTGTGTTGTCCATGTTGACTACCTTCGGCTTGGGAGCTTGGGCAGCCGCCGGCCGGCACACCGCCCCGCCGCGATCAGTCCGAATGGACCGGCGGCGTCAGAAAATACAGGGGACGGTCGACGGGAAACGCCCGTCAGACCTTCTTGGAGCGCGTAGAGAGCAGCGATTGCGCGTCGGAAAGCGCCGCATCGGCAATCTTGCCGGCGTCCATCTTCAGCGTGCCGTTCTGAATGGCACTGCGGATCTGCTCGACGCGCGCGGCGTCGAAGTCGCCGCTGCCCACTTGGCGCGAGACTTGTTGGACCGACAGCGACGGCGAATCGCCAGTGTGGCGCGTGGTGCCCGAAGCCGTCGTGGTGGCCGGGGACGAGCCGGTGGCGCGCGTCGACCCGGACGCAGCGTCCTTGGTCGGCGCAACGGCCGGCGTGTTGTTCACGATATGGTTGATTTTCACGGGTGTCTCCGAAGAGCGCGTTCATCCTAACACCCATATCGGCCAACCCCGGCCCAAACTTTAGCGGCAGGTATCGATTACGCATCACAGCAGGAAAGTGATCCGCCGTTATCAATTTGATCCTAAAACTGGATCGCCACGACGCCGGCGGACTGTGCGATGCCCGAGACGACATTGCCGTTGGCGGTGCGCACCTGGGCCACTTGGCCCACCGCGGCCTGGTTCAAGGCCCGACCGTCGCTGCTGACCTGGAAGCCACCGCCCTCGGCGATGAGCTTGACGGTCTGGCCGGCCTGCACCGCCATCGGCAGGCGCAGGCTTTCCGCGCGCAGCGGCTGGTTGGCGGCCACACCCGTGAGCAGTACACGCCCCACGACATCGGCCGGCTGCTGCACGACTGAAGCCGGCAGCGTCGACAAATCGCCCGTGCGGGCTTCCAGATCGCTCATATCGAGCGTCTTGCCCGGCGGCAGCTGGTGCGACGCAACGTAATACGTCCCCGTAATCTGGATCGTGGCCGGCACCCAGGCCGCCCAGGCATGCGGCGAACGGCAGCGCACGCCTACTTGTATACGGCCGCGCAGGCGGTTGGCCGCGGGCAGCATCAGGTCGATCTGATCGCAAGGCTGGTTGGCCACGCGTGCATCCACGGGGCCAACTTCCACCGAAGCATGTGGCGCACCCGTCTCATTCGTGCCGCCCAAGATGTCGAGTTGGGACTGCAGCTGTTGCTGAATCTGCATCTGAATGGCGTTCGGGCCCTGGATGGTGGTGGGCTGCGGGGCCGGCTGCACAACTGCAGCCTGGGCCGGCGGATAGCCGACGCGCACCATGCCTTGAGCGTGCGCCAGGATCGGATGAACGACGCTGGCCAGCAGGCCCAGCGCCAGGATCAGCAACAGCTTGCGCTGGCGCGCGGCCAGCGGCATGGCCGTGGCGGCTGATCGGATCGGGTGGTGCGCGCTGCGTGCAAACCGCGTGGACATGGACAGCCCCTTCATCAAAAGTCCGGTGAAGTGTAGCCACGCGTGCGCGAGGGCCAAATGCGGAAATGTCGGCCAATCCCCCCCTTATTCGAACGAATGGTGTTGCACACCCGCCCCTAGACTTTGCAACGTGGTGAAGTCCCTGGCGTTGCGCGGTTCCTGGCCGTGCAGCCTGCCTCCGGTAGATGGCGAGTTGCCCATTCAGCCAGAGACCGGATTCGCAGACAGGCCTTTTCCATTGAGGCTGCATGACGGCAACTCAGCATGACAAGCGGTTCAGCGGTTCGGGAGACGGCATCGGCGGTTTTGAAGGGGCCGCTGATGCCGGGCCCTCCTGCCGGACGGAACGCGCAGCACGCAAACGCAAGACAGAACGCAACCCCGGCGGGTGGCTGCAATCACCAGGACGCCACGCGCAAGGAATGACAGACATGGTCGACAAGCTGGATCAGTTGTTCGGTTTTCAGGAGCAGGCGTTGCACCTGCGCTCGCAGCGGCACCAGATTCTGGCCTCGAACATCGCCAACGCCGATACGCCCAACTACAAGGCACGCGACTTCGACTTTCAGTCGGCGCTGCAGAAGGCGGTCGGCCAGCAAGGCGGTAACAGCCTGCCGATGACGGCAACGGCTGCGGGCCACCTGAGTGTGGATGGCGCGCCGGCCGGCGATGTGTCGCTGATGCAGGCGTCGCTCTCGCAGCAGACCAAGGCGCTGCAGGGCGAGGTGCAGTACCGCACGTCGCAGCAGCCGTCCATCGACGGCAACACGGTCGACATGGACGGCGAGCGCATGCGCTTTGCAGACAACACCGTGCGCTACGAGGCCGACCTGAGCATCGTGACGCAGAAGATCAAGTCGATGCTGGCGGCCATTCAAAACAGCTAGCGTGATGTAGCAACAGCAGCAAGAGCAGCAGACAGGCATTAAGACGACCGCGCAGCAATCACGCGCGGCGAAAGAGGGGCGGGAACTGTGTGGCGCTCCGGGCCGGGAACGATCGGTCCGGAGCAAGCCGCCATACAGGACACCGGATGGGTCCGGCAGGCATGCCGGCAACAGTGTTTGAAGACATCGGAATCAACATGTCGCTATTCAAGGTGATGGATGTAGCTGGCAGCGCGCTCACCGCGCAGTCCAAGCGCATGAACGTGGTCGCCTCCAACCTGGCCAACGCCGAAAGCGTGACGGGCCCGGATGGAACGGCGTACCGCGCCAAGCAGGTGGTGTTCTCGCCCGCGCAGCAGTCTGACGACTACGCCACCGGCGTGTCGGTCGACCGCGTGGTGGAGGACACCGTCACCCCCATGAAGCGCATGCACCAGCCGGGCAACCCGCTGGCCGATGCCGACGGCTACGTGACCATGCCGAACGTCGATGTGGTGGACGAAATGGTCAACATGATTTCTGCGTCGCGCTCGTACCAGGCCAACGTGGAGGTCGCCAACACCACCAAGACGATGGCTTCCAAGGCTCTGACCCTGGGCCAGTAAGCGGCACCTTCCTAGCGAGACACGAACATGACCGTCAGCTCAACGACCAACACGAACAGCACCGCGGGCACGACCTCCGGCAACCAGCTTGCCATCACCAAGGGCAGCGACCTGCAGAACACGTTCATGCAACTGCTCGTGGCGCAGTTGAAGAACCAGGATCCGCTCAACCCGATGGACAACTCGCAGATGACCTCGCAGCTTGCGCAGATCAACACTGTGAATGGCATCCAACAGTTGAACACCACGATGTCGAGCATGCTCACGCAGAACGCGACCACGCAGGCGTCGTCGATGATCGGCCGCACGGTGCAGGTGCCGACCAACAACCTGACGCTGGCGTCGGGCGCAGCCAACTTCGGCGTCTCGGTGCCCAATGGGGCCGACGACGTCGTCGTCACGATCACGAACGCCGCAGGCGTTGCCGTGCGCACCGTCGACCTCGGCCAGATGACGGCCGGCAGCGGCAACTACACCTGGAACGGCAAGGACGACAAGGGCAACCAGCTCGCCGATGGCGCCTACTCCATCAAGTTGACGGCCACGCAGGGTGGGAAGGTCGTCACGGCAAACGCCCTGGGCACCGACAAGGTGGCCGGCGTCACCATCAACAACGGCACGATGCAGCTGGTGCTGGCATCTGGCGGAACCGCCAAGCTGTCCGACGTTGCATCGATTCAATAAACACGGGTGAACTGCGGGCAGACCCCGCGCTTTTATCTTCTACGGGAGAACACTATGGGATTCCAGCAAGGCCTGAGCGGTCTCGACGCCGCCGCTGCCAACCTCGACGTGATCGGCAGCAACGTGGCAAACGCCAACACTGTCGGCTACAAGAAATCGACTGCCGAATTTGGTGACGTGTATGCACGCTCGCTGGTGGGTGCGTCCGACAACCAGATCGGCCAGGGCGTGAGCGTGACCAAGGTCTCGCAGTCGTTCACGCAGGGCAATGTGACCAACACCGGCAACCCGCTGGACATCGCGATCAATGGCACGGGCTTCTACCGTATGGTCGATCCGTCCAGCGGCCAGGTGTCTTACACGCGTAACGGCCAGTTCGAGACCGACAAGAACGGTTTCATCATCTCGGCCACGGGCCAGAACCTGACGGGCTACGGCGTGGATTCGACCGGCAAGGTCAATACCGCCGTGCTGACCAATCTGAAGATTCCCGTCAACGACCTGGCGCCGCTGGCCACCACCAACACCGCATTCGGGGTGAACCTGGATGCTGCGGCCACGGTGCCGACCACCACGCCGTTCTCGCCCACCAACTCGGCCACGTTCAACCACTCGGTTTCGGAGCAGGTGTACGACGGTACGGGCACGGCCCACATGCTGACCAACTACTACGTGCGCACCGCCACTGGCTGGGACGTGTATTCGCAGGTGAATGGCAACAACCCGACGGGCGGCAACCCCGTGACGTCGCTCACGTTCAACAGCAGCGGCCAGCTTACCTCGTCGCCCAGCAAGGTCAACGTGGCCTTTGGCGGCATGAGCATTGCCACCATGGATTTCACGGGTACCACGCAGTACGGCGGCGGCTATAACGACACCGCCCCGGGCGTGACGCAAGACGGTTACGCCACCGGCCGCCTGGCCAGCTATGCGGTCGGTACCGATGGGACCGTCACCGCACGCTACTCCAATGGCCGCACCTCGACGCTGGGCCAGATCGCCATGGCCAACTTCAAGGCACCGGAAGGCCTGCAGAACATCGGCGGCAACCAGTGGGTGGAAACGGCCAACTCCGGCGCGCCGAACCTGGGCACCCCGGGCATGGGGTCGTTCGGCCTGCTGCAATCGTCGGCGGTGGAGCAATCCAACGTGGATTTGTCCGCCGAGCTGGTCAACATGATCATTGCCCAGCGCTCGTATCAAGCCAACGCGCAGACCATCAAGACGCAGGACACCATCCTGCAGACGCTGGTGACGTTGTAATTGTCGTTGCCTGAAGCTGACTGACCGCACACCAAGGACACTCGCATGGACCGCTCGATCTACGTGTCGATGACTGGCGTAAAGCACCTGTTTGACCAACAGGCTGCCAGCGCCAACAACCTCGCCAACGCCAGCACCACGGGTTTCAAGGCGCAGATCGACGCGTTCCATACGGTGGGTGTGCAAGGCGATGGCTCGCCCACGCGCAGCTACGTGATGGCTTCGGCCATCGGTACGGACCTGGCGCCCGGCCCGATCGAAACCACCGGCCGCAGCCTGGACGTGGCCATCGACGGGCCCGGCTTCTTTGCCGTGCAGACGCCGGATGGCGGTGAGGCTTACACCCGCGCCGGCGCCTTCCAACTGGGCCCGGACGGCACGATCCAGACGCTCTCAGGCCAGCCCGTATTGGGCGACGGTGGTCCGATCACGTTGCCCCCCGACACCTCGGTGCAGTTTGCCAAGGACGGCACGGTCAATGCGATCAGCGCCGATAGCCGCACGCCGCCGGTGTCGCTGGGCCGACTGAAGCTGGTGAGCATCGACCCGGCGAACATTGACCGCGGCGCCGACGGCCTGTTCCGCCAGCGCGACGGCCAGGACGCAGGCGTGGACGAAAAGGTCCGCATCACCGGCGGGGCGCTTGAGGGCAGCAACGTCAACCTGACCGACTCGCTGGTCAACATGATCGCGATCTCGCGCCAGCTCGAAATGCAGATGAAATCGCTGCACACGAGCGACACGAATGCCCAGTCGGCCAATGAACTGCTGCGCCACGCCTGAACGGCTGGCGCATTGAATTGAATCAACCAAGGACTCGAACATGATTCGCTCCCTGTGGATTTCCAAAACCGGGATGGACGCCCAGCAATCGCAGCTGGATGTCATCTCGAACAACCTGGCGAACGTCAACACGACGGGCTTCAAGCGCTCGCGCGCCGTGTTCGAAGACTTGCTGTATCAGAACGTGCGCGAGCCGGGTGCGCAGTCGTCGCAACAGACCACGCTGCCTTCCGGCATGCAGATCGGTACGGGCACGCGCATCGTCGCCACCGAGCGTCTGCACACGCAGGGCAACCTGCAGCAGACCGGCAACTCGACCGACGTGGCCATCAACGGCAACGGCTTCTTCCAGGTGCAGATGCCCGACGGCACGCTGGCCTACACGCGTGACGGCAGCTTCCAGATCAACGCACAGGGTCAGCTGGTGACCTCCAGCGGCTACCCGGTCCAGCCGGCCGTGACGGTGCCGCAGAACGCAACCAGCCTGACGATCGGCAAGGACGGTGTTGTGACGGTCACCACGCCGGGCACGGTCAACAACACGCAGGTGGGCACGTTCCAGCTCGCCAACTTCATCAACCCGGCCGGCCTGCGCAGCATGGGCGAAAACCTGTACGCCGAAACCGAAGCGTCGGGCACGGCCAACCTGGCCAACCCCGGCTCGAACGGCGTCGGCGCGCTCAACCAGAACTACGTTGAAACGTCCAACGTGAACGTGGTGGAAGAAATGGTCAACATGATCCAGACGCAGCGCGCGTACGAGATCAACAGCAAATCGGTCCAGACGTCGGACCAGATGCTGGAGAAGCTGTCACAGCTTTGAGCTGGACAGCGCAGTTTTTGAGGATGTAGTGCGATGCATACCCCCCCGGTTCACTCGCTCCAGAATGGCAAGCACAGCGGCCGCGCTGTGCTGGCTGTTCGAGTCGTTCGATTGGTCGTGCTCGGCACGACCGCCTTGCTCGCTACGGCGTGCGGCATGCTGCCGCCGCCGGCCCCGATCGTGCAAGGTCCGACAACCGCACGCCCGCCGATGCCGGTGATGGCGCCGCGTCAGAACGGGGCGATTTACCAGGAAGTGGCATCGGGCAGCGGTGGGTTTCGCGGTATGTTCGAAGACCGCCGCGCACACATGGTGGGCGACACGATCACGATCGTGATCACCGAGAACACGGCGGCCAGCAAGCAGACTTCGGGCAGCGTCAACCGCACGGGCAGCCTGACCGCTTCGGTGCCGACATTTGCTGGCATGAACCCGGGCGTGCTGTCGCTGCTGGGTGTGTCGGCCAGCGACGCAAACAAGTTCGACAGCAAGGGCGCCAACGGTGCGCAGAACAACTTCACGGCCACCATCACGGTGACGGTGGTGGAGGTGCTCTCCAACGGCAACCTGGTGGTGAGCGGCGAGAAGCAGACCGCCGTGGGCCAGGGCACCGAATCGGTCAAGTTCTCGGGCGTGGTCAACCCCACGACCGTCAACAACCAAAACACCGTGCTGTCCACCCAGGTGGCGGACGCACGCATGGAATATCGCGGCACGGGCTATGTGGCCGAGTCGCAGCAGATGGGCTGGCTGTCGCGGTTCTTCCTGACCGTGTCGCCGTTCTGAGGAATCTGCCATGACTTTGCATCGCATCATCGGCGCAGCCCTGGTGGCACTGAGCGCAATTTCGGCGGTGGTTCCGACCACGGCACACGCCGACCGCATCAAGGATCTGACCACCGTTGCCGGCGTGCGCGACAACGCGCTGATCGGCTACGGCCTTGTCGTCGGCCTGGACGGTAGCGGCGACCAGACCACGCAGACGCCGTTCACGGTCCAGAGCTTCAACAACATGCTCACGCAGTTCGGCATCAATGTGCCTGCCGGCGCCAGCATCCAGCTCAAGAACACCGCCGCCGTGGTGGTGACGGCCACGCTGCCCGCCTTCGTGCGGCCGGGCCAGACGATCGATGTGACGGTGTCGTCCATCGGTAACGCCAAGAGCCTGCGCGGCGGCACGCTGCTGCTCACGCCGCTCAAGGGCGTGGACGGCCAGCTCTACGCATTGGCACAGGGCAACGTGGTGATTGGCGGTGCAGGCGCATCGGCCAATGGCAGCAAGGTGCAGATCAACCAGCTCGGCGCGGGCCGTATCGCCAACGGCGCGACGGTGGAGCGTGCCGTGCAGGCCACGGTGGGCGAGGCGGGCAGCATCCAGCTCGATACGGGCACGACGGATTTCGGCACCGTGCAGAACATCGTGACCGCCATCAACAAGCAGTTCGGCACGGATACGGCGCAAGCCGCCGACGGCCGCACGATCAACGTGCGCGCACCGGCCCTGGCGTCGGACCGCGTGGGCTTTCTGGCCAAGCTGCAGAATATTGACGTCACGCCGGCGCTGGCTGCGGCACGCGTGGTGGTCAACGCCCGCACAGGCTCGGTGGTGATGAACCAGCTCGTCAAGCTCGAGCCCTGCGCGGTCGCGCACGGCAGCCTGTCGGTCACCATCAGCACGGAGCCGGTGGTGAGCCAGCCGGCGCCGTTCTCGCAAGGACAGACGGTGGCGGGCGCGCGCTCGAACATTGAGGTCAAGCAGCAAGGCGGCAGCCTCATCAACGTCAAGGGCGGCACCAACCTGGCGGATGTGGTCAAGGCCATCAACGCGATTGGCGCCAACCCGCAAGACCTGATCTCGATCCTGCAGGCGATGAAGGCGGCCAACGCGCTGCGCGCCGACCTGGAAATCATCTGACGCTGCGGAGGCCACGATGAACCAAACCGACCTCACCAGCCGCCTGGCGCTCGATTCCCGCGGGTTCGAGTCGCTCAAGCAAACGGCGCGTACCGATCCGACTGGCGCGGCCAAGACCGTCGCCAAGCAGTTCGACGCGATCTTCGTGAACATGATGCTCAAGCAGATGCGCGATGCATCGCCGCAGAACGGGCCGCTCGATTCGTCTTCGAGCAAGATGTACACGTCGATGCTCGACCAGCAGCTGTCGCAGACCATGGCGTCGCGCGGCGTGGGCGTGGCAGACCAGCTTCTCAAGCAGATGCTGCGTCAGGCCAACCATGTGAACCCGGATGCGGGTGGCAAGGTGAATACTGCGCTGTCCAATACGACGGCGACCAATACCGCGCTGCCAGGGGCCGCCGGTGCCACCAGCGATGCCGCCAAGGCCATCGCCCGTTCGTCGCTGAACAGCATGGCCGCAGCCGTCGCGCCCGGCACGGAAGACGACGGCTCGGGCATCAGCACCGTGCCCCGCCCGGGCCTGGAAGAACGCGTGCAGCGTGCGCTGGCCGCCTTGCGCAAGCAGGCGGACGCGCAGGCGCAGAGCCCAAGCGCGCCACCCGAGGTCGATCTGTCGACGGTGGCATCGGAGCCGCGGGGCGAGCGCATGAGCAGCTTCTACAACAAGCTGATCGACCACGCATCGCAGGCCGCGCAGGAAACCGGCATTCCGGCCAACTTCATGATCGGCCATGCCGCGCTGGAGTCGGGCTGGGGCCGCCGCGAGATCAAGGCAAAGGACGGCACGAACACGCACAACCTGTTCGGCATCAAGGCCGGTGGCTCGTGGGCTGGCAAGACCGCCACGGTGACCACCACCGAATACATCGGCGGCGTCGCCCACAAGGTTCAGGAGAAGTTCCGCGCCTACAGCTCGTACGCCGAGGCGTTCAAGGACTACGCCAACCTGCTGGCCAACAACCCGCGCTACAGCAATGTCGTGGCAGCCGGCAACGGCAACGATGCGGCGTCGTTCGCCAAGGGCTTGCAGCGCGCAGGCTACGCCACCGATCCGAACTACGCCCACAAGATCATGGCGGTGCTCAAGCAGATCGCTTAAGTGACTTAGTAGGCATATTTGGCAGCATCGGCCGGCTCAAGTTTGTTCTTGTCCGGCCGATGTTGTTTCTAGAGCTTATTTCGGCGGCTTCGTGCTGCCCGCACCGAGACAACTATGAGCAGCTCCCTTCTGAATATTGGCGCGTCCGGCCTGCGGGTGGCCGATATCAACCTGCAGGTGACCGGCAACAACATTGCCAACGCCAGCACGCCCGGCTATTCGCGCCAGGAAGCCGTACAGACGGAGAACATTCCGCTGTACGCCGGCGTGGGTTATCTCGGGCAGGGCGCCAACGTCACGACCGTCAAGCGCATCTACGACCAGTTTCTGACCGCGCAGGTGCAAAGCGGTCAGGCCTCGACCAGCGCAGCCGATCAGCTCAACAGCCTGGTGTCGGGCCTGAGCAAATACATGTCGGACAGCAACAGCGGCCTGACTTCGTCGCTCACGAGCTTTTTCAATGCCGCGGACGGCCTGGCGTCCAAGCCTTCGGACACCACCGCGCGCCAGGTCTTCCTGAACGCTGCTGCGGGCCTGCAAAGCCGCTTCAATTCGATTGCCGGCCAGGTGAGTTCGCTCAACAGCCAGGTCAACACGCAGGTGCAGACGCAGATCAGCGCGGTCAATGGCACCGCGCAGCAGATCGCCTCGTTGAACGACCAGATTTCCAAGGCGGAAGCGTCGACCGGTCAGCCGGCGAACGACTTGCGCGACCAGCGCGACCAGCTTGTGCAGACGCTCAATCAATCGATCAAGGCCAGCGTGGTACAGACCGGCGACGGCCAGTTCAACATCTACGTGGGCAACGGCCAGGCGCTCGTGCAGGGCAACCAGAGCTACCAGCTGACGGCGGTGCCGTCGCAGTACGACCCGACGCAACTGTCGGTGGGCTACAAGAGCCCGGGCGGCACGGTCAACATCGACGACAGCCAGCTCGGCGGCGGTGCGCTGGGCGGCCTGATGGATTTCCGCAACAACACGCTGATTCCGGCGCAGAACAGCCTCGGCCGCCTGGCCACGGCCGTGGCGGCCGACGTGAACGCGCAAAACAAGCTGGGCATGGATGCCAACGGCAAGATGGGTACGGATCTCTTCTCCGTGGCCAGCCCGAGCGTCGCGCCCAGCACGAACAACACGGGCAGCGGCACGCTGACTGCCAGCATCACCAACGCCAATGCAGGACAGGGCTACGACTACCAGGTCAAATACCAGGGCGGCGCCTATACCGTTTCGCACTATCCGGACGGCTCCGCCTCCGTAACGGTGTCGAGCTGGCCGACCACGATCGACGGCGTCACGCTCAACCTGTCGGGCACGATGAACAGCGGTGACTCTTTCCTGGTGCGCCCGACTGCCAACGCGGCCGCCACCATGCAGACGCTCACCACCGACTACCACAACGTGGCCGCAGCCTCGCCCGTGGTGCTCAACCAGGGCAGCAACAACACGGGCAGCGCCACGGTGTCTTCGCTGGGCGTGGACAGCACGTATGCCGGCTCGCCGCTCAGCTCGCCCATCAACCTGACTTACAGCTCGGCCGTTGGCGGCTCGCTGTCGGGATTCCCGGGCAGCGTCACCGTCACGGTGGGTGGCACGTCGACCACGTACGCGGGCGGCACTGCGCCGTACACCCAGGGCGCGACGTACGCGTTCAACGGCGTACAGATGACGCTGTCGGGTTCGCCCGGCAACGGTGACACATTCGCTATTTCGGCCAATACCGCCAACAGCACCGACAACCGCAACGCCAGCGCGCTGGCCAAGCTGCGCAACAGCAACCTGCTGGACGGCGGCACGACTTCGATTGGCTCGGCGTGGAACAACCTCGTCACCCAGGTCGGTGTGCAGGCTAACCGCGCCAGCACCAACCTGACCTCGCAGAAGGCGCTGCTGGCCAGTTCCACGCAACAGCAGCAGTCGGTGTCGGGCGTGAGCCTTGATGAAGAGGCGATGAACCTGATGAAGTATCAGCAGGCCTACCAAGCTTCGGCCAAGGTGATGCAGACGGCCAATTCGCTGTTTGGCAGCCTGCTGTCGATTGCCGGCGGCTGATGGGTAGTGCTGAAGAAAACGCCCCGCCTGCCGATAACGTCCTAAAGCCCTTCGTCCGGACCGATCATGCGAGTCAGTAGCGCCCAATTCTTTGCCGCGTCTTCCGCTTCGATGCAGAACACGCAATCGAACCTGCTTACGCTGCAGCAGCAGATTGCGAGCGGTATCGCGCTCACCAGTGCGGGCGACAACCCCAGCGCGTTCGGTCAGATGGCGCAACTGCAGCAAACGCAGGACGCCAACGACCAATACCAGTCCAACCGTGACACCACCGACGCGCGCCTCACCAGCGTGTCTTCGGCGCTGACCAACCTGGTGACCACGCTGCAGCAGGGCAAGCAGACCTTGGTGGGCGCCAACACCTCGCTGATGACGGAGTCACAGCGCGTTGGTGTGCTGGCGCAGGTCAAGCAGCAGTACCAGCAACTGCTGTCGACGGCCAATCAGCGCGATGCCGCGGGCGTAGCCCTGTTTGGCGGCGCCAACGGCACGACCGATCCGTTCACCAACACCGGCGGTTCCGTGCAATACGTCGGCAGCGGCCAGCCACCCGTGGTGCAGGTGTCCCAGAACATCTCGATGCCGAATTCGGTGGCGGGCGATTCGGTGTTCGTGCGCATCCCCAACTCGGATGCGTCCAACCCGAACGCTAATCAGAGCATCTTCAAGACGTACGAGAAGCTGATCACGGCGCTGTCGACCCCGATCAACGCAGCCACGCAGGCTACCGACGTCGCTAACCTGCAAAAGGCCGTGCAGACGGCGCAGGGCAATCTGGACAACGCTTACCAAGTGGCCCTGCAGGCGCAGGTGACGGTGGGCACGCAGCAGGCGCAGCTCACCACGCTCAACAGCAGCGGCTCGAACTACGGCGAGCAGTTGAAGGAACAGATCTCGAAGCTGCAATCGGTGGACTACACTTCTGCCATCTCGCAGTTCTCTCAGCAGCAAGTGTCGCTGCAGGCCGCGCAGAAGACCTTCACGGCCATGCAGGGCATGTCGCTGTTCCAGTACATCAATCCTTGATGCGGCGCAGTCGGGCGGGCAGGGAGCGCGGCGTATCATGTCGGCTCACCTACCGTCAGGACTGGTCATGCCCATCCAGTATCTTCGCCGCCTGACCAGCCCGGAACGCTCAGAAGACGCCAACCGGCGCCTTGGTCAGTCACTGGCCTTCGTGGCGGGCGCCGCCAACGCAGGCGGATTCCTCGCCGTCAAGCAATACACCTCGCACATGTCCGGCGTTGTCTCGGCAATGGCCGATGACCTGGTGTTGGGCAATGTTGTGCTCTTGCTCGCGGGTTTTGCTTCGCTGCTGGCGTTTCTGTGCGGTGCAGCCTGTACGGCGGTACTCGTCAACTGGGGGCGTCGCCGCAGCACGCAGAGCGAATTTGCGCTGCCGCTCATGCTGGAGGCCGCGCTGCTGCTGCTCTTCGGTCTGATGGGCACAACGCTCGGACAATACCGGGTCGTGTTCGTGCCGGCTACCGTGGCATTGCTGTGCTTCCTGATGGGGCTGCAGAACGCCATCATCACCAAGATCTCGAAGGCGGAGATCCGAACCACGCACGTGACCGGCCTCGCCACCGACATCGGCATCGAAATCGGCAAGGCGCTGTATTGGAACCATGGGCACCACAATCTGCCCGCTGTGGTGGCCAACCGGCCCAAGCTGCGGCTGCTGGCGTCCTTGCTCGTGATGTTCTTTGTGGGCGGCGTGGTGGGCGCGTTGGGCTTCAAGCATCTGGGCTATGCCGCTACGATTCCGCTGGCGTCGATTTTGATGCTGCTGGCGGTGGTGCCGGTGGTGGACGATCTGCTGGCGCGCCGCCGGTAGAGACGGGCGCGCCTCAGCGCAGCAGTTTGTTGCCGGCAATTGCCCATGCCGCCGACCACACCCTGATCAGCACCACGTGCATCCGCAGCGTAAAGCGGCTCGCCAATCAGCGCGCGAAGTGAGGCTTGAGCGTGGGCTCTGCGCCCAGAGCGGCAGCCTTGCGGCGCATCACACCATGCCCCCGTTGACCCCGATCACCTGCCGCGTTACGTAAGACGCCGCATCGGACATCAGGAAGCCGACCACCGCAGCCACCTCCGCGGGCTGTCCAACGCGTTGCATCGGTATGGCCTGCAGGGCTTGGTCCACGTGTTCCATGTGGGCAAGCATGTCGGTTTCGATCAACCCGGGCGCAACACAGTTGACGGTGATCTTGCGCGATGCAAGCTCGACGGCCAGTGCCTTGGTCGCACCGATCAGCCCCGCCTTGGCAGCGCTGTAGTTGACCTGCCCGCGATTTCCCATCACGCCGGACACGGACGCGATGGTGACGATCCGCCCGCCCTTGCGTGCGCGCACCATCGGCATGGTGAGCGGGTGGACGACGTTGTAGAAGCCATCCAGCCCGGTCTCGAGGACGATGTCCCAGTCTTCGTCGGTCAGGGCAGGGAAGGCGGCGTCGCGCGTGACGCCTGCACACAGGACGATGCCGTAGTAGGCGCCGTGGGCTTCAACGTCGGCGTCGAGCTGGGTGCGACAGGCAGCGCGGTCGCGCACGTCGAACTGCAGCACGCGGGCGCTGCCATGGTTTGCATGGATGTCTGCGACGATGGCTTCGGCCTCGGCACGGCCGCTGCGGCAATGCACGGACACGTCAAACCCGTCGGAGGCCAGTTGGTAGACGATGGCGCGGCCAATGCCGCGGCTGGCACCCGTCACAAGAACGCGGCGGCTCATGTGGTGAGACTCCCTTGAAGATCGGTCGGCGGAATACCGCGATCATCGCACGCGGGGCCGGCAGTGCTGCGGCTGCGCGCGCTGCCTATCGAGGCAGGGTGCTGAACTGGCTGAACGCCCGCCCGCCTAAATCCAGCGCATCCATCACCGACCGTTCCACCACCGGCGCCAGCGACGTCATCATCACCATGACGAGCATCAGCCCCACCACCAGCGTGGCGGCGATGCCCACGGCAAACGGGTTGAGCGCCTGCGCCGTGCGCGAGAGCACGGCAAAGCCGAGGTTGACGATCATCATGATCGCGATGATGGGCAGGGCGATGCGCAGGGCCAGCGCAAAGACGATCGTGCCGCCGCCGGCCAGCGTCTGCCAGCCAGGGTTGCCCAGCGGCGCCGCCGAGACGGGCAGGGCGGTGAAGCTGTCAAACAGGGCGTGCAGGAGCACGAGATGGCCGTCGCCGGCAATGAACGCGGTGACGGCCGTGAGGCTGAGGAAGCGGCCAAGCAGCATGCTGCTCTCGGTCTGCGTCGGGTCGAGCAGGGATGCAAAGCCCAGACCCATTTGCACCGACATCACTTCGCCGGCGCCGCTGATGGCGGAAAACACGAGCTGCACACAAAAGCCGAGTACCAGCCCGATCAACACCTGCACCAGCGTGATCCACAGCCCTTCATAGGAGCCCACCGACACGCCCGCGGGCACCGGCAGCATGGGCGCCAGCGCCACCGTGATGACCACGCCGAACGCCACCTTGATCGACGTCGGGATCTCGGTATTGGCAAACGGCGGTGCAATGGCGATGAACGCCAGCACGCGCACCAGCGGCCACCAGTACATGGCGATCCAGCCGTTGAGCTGCGTGGCGGTGAATTGGATCATCGTGGATTGGGCGGCTGCGTCAGCTTGCTGACGTCAATTCACGTAGTTGGGAATGTTGGTCAGCACGCCGCGTGTGTAGTCGACGATCACGGCGACGATCCACGGGCCGGCCAGCACCATCGTGGCTGCCACGGCCAGCAGCTTGGGGATGAACGACAGCGTCTGCTCGTTGAGTTGCGTGGCGGCCTGGAACACGGCCACCAGCAGCCCGACGACGAGCGACACCAGCAACATCGGCGCGCCCACCATCATGGCAACCTGCATGGCCTGTCGGGCCATATCGAGAACGTACTCGGGGGTCATGTCGGTTTCCTATCGGCGCTCATTGCACAAAGCTCTGGGCCAGGGAGCCCAGCAGCAGGTGCCAGCCATCCACCAGCACGAACAGCATGATCTTGAACGGCAGCGAGAAGATCGATGGCGTGACCATCATCATCCCCATCGACATCAACACGGCCGCCACCACGATGTCGATCACCAGGAACGGGATGAAGATGGCGAACCCGATCTGGAACGCGCTTTTCAGCTCGCTCGTGACGAAGGCCGGGATGAGCGCACGCATGGGCGTTTGCTCGGGCGAGGCGATGGCCGGCATGTTGCCCATCTTGACGAACAGGGCGAGGTCGGGCTCGCGCGTCTGCTTGAGCATGAACTGGCGCAGCGGCGTGGCGGCCGTGTCCATGGCCTTCTCGACGGTGATCTTGCTGTCGCGCAGCGGCACGTAGGCGTCGGTGTACACCTTGTCGAGCACCGGCGACATGACGAAAAACGTGAGGAACAGCGCCAGCCCGATCAGCACCTGATTGGGCGGCGTGGTTTGCGTGCCGAGCGCATGGCGCAGCAGCGACAGCACGATGATGATGCGCGTGAAGCTGCTCATCATCAGAATGATGGCCGGCAGAAACCCGAGCGACGTCAGGAAGACCAGCGTCTGCACGGGCAGGGAATAGCTCTGGCCGCCGGCGGTGCCCGTGAGCAGCGGCAGACCCGGTTGTGCCTGTGCAAACACCGCGGGCGCAGCGCCCAGCAGCGCCAACGCCATCAGGCAACGGAGGAAGATACGCACGTTCATTCCGACTTCCCCGTCAGGTGACGCTTGAGCTGGATGGACAGTGCATCGGCAAAGCGGGGTGGCTTGCCGGAGCCGGAAGTGCCGTCGCCGGATGGGTCGTCCGGGGTGGAAGCGGCTTCTGCCGGGCGCGGCAGCGTGTGGAGCGTCTGCACGTGCTGCTGCGTGACGCCCAGCACGAGCCATGTGCCTTCCACATCGACGACGACAACCTTCTCGCGCGCGCCCAGCATCTGCTGCGCGACCACGGTAATCACCTGGCTGCGGCGCCGGCCCATACCCGCGGGGCCCATGCCCGCGCGCTGCTGCAGGCGGCGCAGCAGCCAGCCGGCCGCCACGATCATCGCCAATACTACAAACAGCCCGCCTAGGGTGCGGGCCCAATCCACTGCATGGTTCATTTCAACACCTTGCCCGGGGGGAGCATTGGTTGCTGTCAGGGTGCCGAGTGACGGCGTATTTGTGCGGCTTAACGGTTCAACTTACGGATGCGTTCCGACGGCGTGATGATGTCGGTCAGGCGGATGCCGAACTTCTCGTTGACGACCACCACTTCACCTTGGGCGATCAGGTAACCGTTGACAAGGACATCCATCGGCTCACCGGCCAGTGCGTCGAGTTCCACCACCGAACCCTGCGCAAGCTGCAGCAGGTTCTTGATGGGCACCTTGGTGCGGCCCAGTTCCACCGTCAGCTGCACGGGGATGTCCAGGATCATGTCGATGTCGTTGCGCTGCGCAGCACCCAGGCCATCGGCCGTCAGGGGCTTGAACACCGGGCTGGACTCGGCGGCCGGCGGGTTGGCCGCCGCACGCTGCGCGGCTTCCAGGGCCATGGCCTCTTCCATCGTCATCTCGACATCGACGTCGTCGGCGTTGGCTTCGGGGTTCATGGTCGGTTCAGTTGTCATCGTCAGACTCCGTGGCAGACTCGCTGCCGCTCATATTCAGCATGCGGTTGACCCGCAGCGCGTATTGGCCGTTGAACGTGCCGTAGTTGCATTCCATGACGGGCACGCCGTCTACCTTGGCGGTCACGCAGTCATCCAGCTCCAGCGGAATGACGTCGCCCACCTTCATGTTCAGGATGTCCGACACCTGCACCTTGGCCGTGGCGAGGTCGGCAATCAGTTCGACCTCGGCGGTCTGCACCTGTTGCGACAGCAGTCGCAGCCAACGCTTGTCCACTTCCAGCGCTTCGCCCTGGATGGCGGAAGTGAGCCGGTCGCGGATCGGCTCGATCATTGTGTAGGGCATGCAGATGTGCACGTCGCCGCCGTTGCTGCCCAGCTCGATGCTGAAGCTGGTGGTGACCACCACTTCATTGGGCGTGGCCACGTTGGCGAACTCGGTGTGCATTTCCATGCGCAGGAATTCGAAATCGATCGGGTAGACCGGCTGCCACGCCTTGGCGTAGTGCTCGAAGACGAGGTGCAGCATGCGCTGGATGATGCGCTGCTCGACGTCGGTAAAGTCGCGGCCTTCCACGCGCATGTGGAAGCGGCCATCGCCGCCGAACAGGTTGTCGACCACCAGGAAGATCAGATTGGGGTCGAACACGAACAGCGCCGTGCCGCGCAGCGGCTTGACGTGCACGAGGTTGAGCGAAGTCGGCACCACCAGGTTGCGGATGAACTCGCTGTACTTCTGCACCTTCACCGGCCCGACGGAGATCTCCGCGTTGCGCCGCATGAAGTTGAACAGCCCGATGCGCCAGTTGCGCGCGAACCGCTCGTTGATGATTTCGAGCGTGGGCATGCGCCCACGGACGATGCGCTCCTGCGAGCCCAGGTTGTACGAGCGTATGCCCGAGGGGTCGGCGGCTTCGACGGGGTCGTCGTCCGCGTCATCGGACACGCCCTTCAGGAGCGCGTCGATTTCCTCCTGGGAAAGAAACTCTTCCTTGAGCATGTCACTGGATCACAAAGTTGGTGAACAAGACATCTGCAACCGGCGATTCCTTGCCGACAGCCTTGAAGACGTGTTCGCACAGTTCAACGATTTCCTTGGCCAGCTTGACCTTGCCATCTGCCGGATACAGCTCGGTGGGCGTCTTGCTGGCCAGCAGCATCAGGACCTTGCTGCGCAGTTCCGGCGTGTAGGTCTTGATCTGTTCTTCGGCATGCTTGTCGAAGCTCTTGAACGTGATGCCGATCTGCAGATAACGGTCGTTGCCCTCTTCGGGCTGCAGATTGACGGTCAGCGTTTCCATCGGCACGAACACCGGCTCTTTCGGCTTGGGCGGTGCGGCGGGGCCGGACGCGGCGTGAGTGCCGCCTCCGAGGAAGAACCAGGCGGCGCCGCCGCCCATGCCGACGAGCAGGAGCACGATCAGGATGATCAGCAGCAGCTTGGTGGAGCCGCCCTTTGCGGGGGCGGGGGCGGTAGTGGCAGCAGCTTCAGCCATGGGGATCACTCGGGGACTAAGGGGGGGTGGGCTTTCCCGGCTCGCGTCGCGCAAGACACCGTAAAACAACGCAACGTACAGAGTCGGGTTCTCGGATGGCATTCTTCCCCACCTCTGTCCAGCTCATTCCAGCAAGAAACGCGGTCAATCCCGCTTATCTCGGGCGTTTGCGGTGGACGGTGTCGCCTGTAGTTCGCGCCATAAGTAAATAAAGAGTCACTTTTTGGGGCGATGAGGCCTGCCGCAGTGCACTCCGTCCCCGCCGGTGCAGGGGCATGCCGAAAAGTGACGCTGGCCCGAAAGATTTGCCCGCGCCTGCCGTTGTAATAAGGGAAGGCGCCGGTACGTTCCGGCCCTGCATATCTGCGTTGCCTTGCCGGAAGCCGCCTTGAATTCCTTGCCCTTTCCCACCCGTGTTGACCTTGCGCACGTCGATGCCGATGGCTTGCCGGCTGACTGTCCTGCACGCGGCGCACTGCCGGGCTTCTGCCCGAAGCTGGACCTGCTGTCGATGGTCAATGCGCTGACGGAGGGCATCCTCGTGTGCGGGGCGGATCGCCGCGTCACCTATGCCAACCCGAGCGCCGCGCGGCTGCTGGGTTTGCCGGTGGAAGCGCTGGTGGGGCGCCTGCTGCCCACGGTGGTCACCTCTGCCGTGGACGAATTCGACGCCTCCATCCACGAGGCGGACTGGCCCGATCAGGACGTGATCGCCGAGGGCCAGCCGCAGTTGAACCAGATTTTCGGAATGCACTGCGTAGATGGCCGCACGGTGTGGGTTTCCAGCAACTGGACGCCACTGTTTGCCGATGGCGGCCATTCGATGACGGCCTCGGCGCGCGCCTCGGAAGCCGGCGCCACGCCCTATTCGGTGCTGGTGTCGCTGGTCGACATCACGCAGATCCGCGAAGCGCAGCAGCGCATCCGACATCTCGCTACGCACGACACGTTGACCGGGCTGCTGAACCGCTCTGCGCTGGAAGACCGGCTGGAGCACGCGCTGGCGCTTGCGCGCCGCAACCAGTCACGCGTCTCGGTCATGTTTCTGGACCTGGATCGTTTCAAGAACGTCAACGACACGCTGGGCCACCAGTTTGGCGACATGCTGCTCCGCGAAGTGGCGGCCCGCCTGCAGGCCTGCGCACGTGAAGCCGACACCGTCGCGCGCCTGGGTGGCGACGAATTTGTCGTCATGCTCGAGGCGCTCGATGGCCTGGGCACGCGGCGCGTGGCCGAGCGCATCCTCTCGGCCATCAGCGCGCCCTTCCATATTGAGGGGCAGGAGCTGTATCTGGGCGTGTCGATCGGGATTGCCGTGGCACCGCACGACGGCGACGATCCGAACACGCTGCTGCGCAAGGCCGACGCCGCCATGTACCTGGCCAAGGAGCGTGGGCGCAATAACTTCCAGACCTTTACCAGCGACCTGGACGACCGCGTCTCGCGCCGCTTCCGCATTGAATCGGGCCTGCGCCGCGCGGGCGACCGCAACGAGTTCTACGCCGACTACCAGCCGCGCGTGGATGTAAGGAGCGGCCGTATCGTCAGCGTGGAAGCGCTCATCCGCTGGAACTCGGCCGACTTCGGCCGCTTGATGCCCGGCCAGTTCATTCAGGACGCCGAAGAAACCGGCCTCATCGTCGAGATCGACCGCTGGATTCTGCGCGCCGCCTGCGACCAGCTTGCGCGCTGGCGCCGCATCGGGCTGCCGGACTTGCGCATGTCGATCAACCTGTCGGGCCAGGCATTCAGTTCCGGGCAGTTGAGCGGGATGGTGCGTGGCGCGCTATTGACCAGCGGCTTGCCCGGCAACGCGGTCGAGCTGGAGATGACCGAAGGCATTCTGATTCGCGACGATCCGTCATTGCATGCGCTGCTGACCGAGCTGCGCGCGATGGGCGTATCGCTGGCGCTGGACGATTTCGGTACCGGATATTCATCGCTGTCGTATCTGCACCGCTTCCCGATCGATACGCTGAAGATCGACCGGTCGTTCGTGCAAGACCTGCCGCACGTGGTCGAGCGCGCGGCCATCACGCGGGCCATCATCATGATGGCGCAAGCCATGGGAATGAAGACCGTGGCCGAAGGCGTGGAAACCCTCGGCCAGCTTGAATTCTTGCGCGAAGTCGGCTGCGACGAGTTTCAGGGCTATCTGCTGACGCGGCCGCTGGAGCCGGCAGCGGTGCAGGACCTCGTGCGCGAGAACGCCCGCCGTTACGGCGAGCGTGTCCCGCGGTTCTCATAGCGTGCTCAGATCTGCAAGCTGTTGCTGACCACGTACATGGTCAGCTCGGCGTTGTTGCGCAGCTTCATCTTCGAGAGCACGCGCCCCCGATAGACGCTCACTGTCTTGACACTGATCTGCAGTGCCTCGGCAATCTCGCCCAGCGTGCGGCCGGAGCCGAGCATGCGCAGGGTCTGGAATTCGCGGTCGGACAGGATGTCGTGGCGGGGCTTGTCCCAGTCGACATTCAGGTTGTCGGCCAGGACTTCCACAAGGTCCGAAGGCAAGTATTTCTTGCCCTTGGAGATGGCGTTGACAGCGGCCAGAAGCTGCGGCTGGCTCGCGTCCATCGGCAGATAGCCGGCGGCGCCCGCCTTGAGGGCCCGCACGGCCAGCAGCGCTTCAGGGTGCCGACCCAGCGCCAGGACAGCCAGGCGGGCGTGCTGTTGACGCACGGTCTTGATGGTCTGGAATTCGTCTCCGGTGGCCGATTCCACCGAGAAGAGCATGACGTCCCACTCGCGCTGGGCGAGGAGGTCGTTGTTGGCATCGCGCAGGTCCGGCACGGCTTCGATCTGGCGGGCCAGTCGTGAATCCTTGAGGATCTGGCGCAGGCCGACACGGGCAATATCGTGCGGTTCGACGATCAGGACATTGAGCATGGTGGGTGTTGCGGGTCAAACGCGGGCTCGCTTCGAGCTCTTCTTTCCGCCGGCAGGCCTTGGGCCGTCCGGCGGGCTTGCAACTCCCCATCTGTGCCGTATGTGGCGCTCTATATAGAGAGATGCAGGCGCCTATGAACTGATCGAACGAGTATAGCCGAGGGCCTGCCGGCCAAGAAGCAGGCGCACCGCCTCTTTTGGAGGGGTGTCGCAAGTCAGGCGGCCGCAAGCCCAAACCGCCGCCGACGCACAAATTTGTCAAGGCGACCCTAAACTTTCCTCAGAGGCCACCGATAACCTGAGTACAACGCAGACCTGATCCCCTTCAAGTTGCAGGTCACGTTGCCCGGCCTAGCCGGAATTAGCAAACACGGGCAACAAACCATCGGGAAACTTAGGAGCCGTCATGTCCCTCAGCCTTAATACCAACATCTCGTCCCTGCAAACGCAGCAAGCACTGTCGGCATCGAAGGATGCCCTGCAGACCTCGCTGGAACGTCTGTCGACCGGCCTGCGCGTGAACAGCGCCAAGGACGACGCCGCTGCTTATGCTGTGGCCTCCAGCCTGACCACCACGCTGAACTCGCAAACGCAAGGTATCCAGAACTCCAACCAGGCGATGTCGTATCTGCAAACGGCCGACTCGTACCTGGGCCAGGTTGAAAACAACCTGCAACGTATGCGCCAACTGGCTGTGGAAGCCAACAACGGCGGTCTGTCGACCACCGACCAGGCCAACCTGGACAAGGAATACCAGAAGCTGGCCACCGCCAACAAGAACATCGAGACCAACGCGAACTACAACGGCAACAAGCTGTTCGACGGTTCGGTCACGTCCACGACGTTCCAATACGGCCAGAATGCGTCGACCGATGTGACCACGGTCACTAACGCCAACCTGGCGAGCTTCGGCACGCTGACCGGCACGAGCGTGACCTCGACCGCCAACGCGACCGCCGCACAGGCAGCCATCGACACCGACCTGACCAACCTGAAGGCGGCTCGCGCCAACCTGGGTGCTCAGCAAAGCGGTCTGACCTCGACGATCAACACGCTGACGTCGAACAACACTGCGCTGTCGGCAGCCAAGTCGTCCTTGATCGATACGGACTATGCGTCGGAAACGTCGAACATGACGCGTCAGAACATCCTGCAGCAAGCGGGTACGGCGATGCTGGCGCAAGCCAACTCGGCACCGAACAGCATTCTGAGCCTGCTGAAGGGCTAATCAGGCAGTTGAATGCAGTCCAGCCGCCTGGCGGTTGGGCCAAGGGCCGGCGCTCCTCGGGGCGTCGGCCTTTTTTCTTTTGTCGGATACCCCACTTCTTCGTGGGTGGCGCCTGCATAACCGGCCCTAAAGAAGCGGCAGCCAGTGCCGTTGTGTAGAGAGACTTCCGCCGGCGCAGATGCTTATCGGACCCGATCATGGCGACTACCACTACCTCCTCCTCGACCAGCAACTACGTACCGCCGATCTCCATTCCCGGTATCGGGACGAGCATCGACGTCAATTCGCTGGTGACCAGCCTCATGAAGGTGGAGAGCCAGCCGCTGACGCAGTTGCAGACGCAGCAAAGCTCGTACCAGACGCAGCTGTCGGCTGTGGGGTCGCTCAAGAGTGCGCTGTCGACCTTCCAGACCGCGCTGTCGAGCCTGACCAGCGCGTCGAACTACAGCGCCATGAAGGCCAGCGGCTACGACACCTCGATGCTGAGCGCGTCGGTGACGGGCTCGGCGCCTGCAGGTTCCTACGCGGTCAATGTCACGCAGCTTGCGCAATCGCAGGTGCTGGCGGCGCAGGGGCAAGCTTCCACCACCACCGCCATCGGCAGCGGCGCATCGACCACGATTTCGTTCTCGTTCGGCACGGTGTCGGGGGGCTCGCTTTCCGGCGGCAAGTACACCGGCTCGACGTTCACGCAAAACGGCAACCTGGCGGGTGGCTCGATCACGATCAACTCGTCCAACAACACGCTGGCGGGCATCCGCGATGCAATCAACTCGGCCAACCTGGGTGTTTCGGCCAGCATCGTGAACGATGGCAGCGGCAGCCCTTACCGTCTGGTGCTGACGTCCACTGCGGGCGGTTCCAGCTCGGAGATGAAGATTTCGGTGTCGGGCGACTCGACGCTGCAATCGCTGCTCTCGCAAGATCCGGCCGGCACACAGAACCTGACCGAGGTGACCACGGGCCAGAATGCCCTGGCCACCATCAACGGCATTGCCGTGCAAAGCCCGACCAACACGTTGTCGAACGTGGTGGATGGCACGTCGTTCACGCTGTCCAAGACGGGCAGCACCAACGTGACGGTGGCGAACGATCCGACCGCCACCACCACGGCTGTCACCAACTTCGTGAACGGCTACAACGCGCTGCGTACGCAACTGAACGGGCTCACCAACATCGATACCGCCAACAAGGCCAACAACGGCCCGCTGGCTGGCGATGTGAGTACCAAGACGCTCATCAACCAGATTACCGACGTGCTGGGCCAGGCGGTCGGCAACGGCAACTACCAGTCGCTCGGCAGCGTGGGCGTGACGATGAACTCCGACGGCACGCTGTCGGTGGACAACACCAAGCTGTCGGCTGCCATTGCAAAGTCGCCCAGCCAGGTTGCCGGTTTGTTTGCCGGTACCGGCACGGCCACCGACTCCCTCGTCAGCGTGCCGACGTTCTCCGATTCCACGCAGGCCGGCAGCTACGCCATCAACGTGACGCAGTTGGCCACGCAGGGCACGCTCACAGGGTCGGCCGCCGCCAACACGACCATCACGGCAGGTGTGAACGACACGCTCGCGTTCAACATCAGCGGGGTGTCCGTCAACGTGACGTTGGCGGCCGGCAGCTACACGGCCGCGACGCTGGCCACACAGATTCAAAGTCAGATCAACGCTTCGACCGCGCTGCAGAACGCCAAGGTCAACGCATCGGTGTCGGCCAATGCCGGCGGCGTGCTGAGCATTACCGATAGCCAGTTTGGCTCGGTGTCGGCGGTCTCGGTATCGGGCGCGGGGGCTTCGTCGCTCTTCGGCGCGAGCCCGACGTCGACCAATGGTGTGGACGTGCAGGGCACCATCAACGGTGCGGCCGCGACCGGCTCGGGTCAGAGCCTGTATGGGATTGCGGGTTCCGCCACGGATGGCCTGAGCGTGCAGATTGCAGGCGGCCCGCTGGGCGCTCGCGGCACGGTTACGGTGCAGCGCGGTTACGCTGCCCAACTCAACACGGTGATGAACAACCTGCTGTCGTCCAGCGGCATGTTGCAGAACGAGACCGACTCGATCAACAGTTCGCTGACTTCGCTTGCCAGCCAGATCACCGCCATGCAGACGCGCCTGGATAACAAGCAAGCGCTGTACTACACGCAATTCAATGCGTTGTCCTCCGCGGTGGCCAGCATGACGAACACCAGCAATTACCTGACGACGCAGCTTGCGGCCATTACAAAGCAAACTTCGAGCAACAACTAAGCCGGGTTTAGGTTTAGAGCACAACCCAAAACAAAACAGACTACAGCGAGGACCATTTCCATGTACGCTGCACGCCGTGCCATCGGTGCCTATGCGCAAGTCGGCATCGAGACGTCCGTGGTAGACGCCAATCCGCACCGCCTGATCGCCATGCTGTTTGAAGGCGCGCGGGCCGCCATCAACCTGGCCAGTGCCGCCATGCAGCGCGGCGACGTGCTGGCCAAGGTGCGGGCGTTCGACAAGGCCATCTCGATCATCGGCCAGGGGCTGCAGGCCAGCCTGGATCACCAGCGCGGCGGCGAGATTGCCGTGCAACTGAACAATCTGTACGACTACATGCTGCGCCGGCTGCTGTTGGCGAACGCGAACAACGATCTGACGATCCTCGCGGAGGTGGATGCTTTGCTGGTCCCGCTGCAGGATGCGTGGCTCGCCATCGGCCAAGCCGGCCAACCGGGTGCTGCTGCGGCAAACAGCCACCTCAGCGTTGTGAGCTGATTGCACGTCGTTTGTAGTAAAGCGACCTTTGACTGAATTCGGCCCAACTGGAGCCAATATGCACCGCAACATCCCGATCAAGGACAGCGAAAGTCGGTTCGCCTGCTACGAAGCCATCGCAAGTCTGACCGCTGAAATGGTCAGCGCGGCCGAAGTGGGTAACTGGGAAGTCGTCAGTACGCTGGAACGCGAAAGCGCCGCCTATGTGGATGCGCTGCGCCGTTCCGAACCGCATCCGCAGCTCTCGCGTGCCGATGTAGAGCGCAAGCGCACGCTGCTCGTGCGCATTCTGGAAGATGACGCACGCGTGCGCGCCATGGTGTATCCGCGCCTGGACCGCCTGCAGAAGCGCATCGACACGGCACGCCGTGCCACCAACGCCAGCAACGCTTACGGCAGCATGGCGCGTTATTGAGACGACGCGTCCTGCAGCTGTTTTGACAGCGTCAGATAGTGCTCGGACTTGCGTGCGAGCGCTTGGCTCTGCATCTGGTACGCGATCGCCAGTTGCTGGGCTGCCAGGAAGCTGCCCCGGCCGACGACGCTGCCGTCCATCTCCGGCTGATCGCCGATTTCCAGGCAGCGGTTGAAGACCTGCTCCGCCAACGGTAGCCACCGCACGCCTGCCTCGTCAGGGTGCTTGGCCGCCGCATCCAGCAAGACCAATCCCAGCGCAAAACACAGATCCGGAAAGTCGGGCCACGTCTGGATGGCGACATCGCCTTGCGCCAGTGCCTCGTCAACGCGGTCGGCCTTGCCCAGGCTGTACACATAACGCAGCGCCAGGTTACGGCGGTACGGCGCATCTGCGGGCGCCAGGCTGAAGGCGCGCGCGTAGTAGTTCACGGCCTTTGCATAGTCTTCATGATGCAGCTCGGTTTCCTTGCCGAGCTGATACAGCACATACGGGTCATCCGGCCGATGCGCGAGTTCATCCAGCAGCAGTTGGGTATTGCGCTCGCCTTTCTTCTGCATCTTGGCCGCGGTATAGCCGTCGTGGCGCACCACGACCGGCACGCGCGTCGCCGGCAAGGACGACACCGGCTGCTCATGGATCCGCCCCGTGTAGTGCACGCCACGCGGCAGCAGTCGCGGAATCCACGCTATCAACTGGCTGGCGGATTCGGTTGCATCGGTATCGTTCTTGACGCACACCACGCCGACGGACGGGGCCGCACCGCTGAGCGTGCGCAGATGCTCGCCGCCGCTTTCGAGCCATTCGTCAGCGTCGAGGATAAGGTTCCAGTCGGCATTGGCGGCCTGCAGTGCGGTGTTGCGCGCTGCCGAGAAATCGTTCGTCCAGGTCATGTGGCTGACGAGCGCGCCGCATGACTGCGCAATGGCGGCGGTGTCGTCTGTCGAGCCCGTATCGAGTACCACCATGCGGTCGACAAACGGCTTGGCGCTGAGCAGGCAGCGCGCAATGCTGTCGGCTTCATTGCGTGCGATGACAACCAGCGCCAGATCGGCGGAAGCAGACGGTGCGCTCATTCGCGGTCGTCCGCTGTGGCCAGAGCGTCGAGCAGCTTGCGCAGCACGTCGCGCGTGGCGCCAATTTCGTCCAATTCCAGCGGAATCTTGCAGGCAAGAGCTTCAGGCACTTTGGACGCGCGTTCGCGCAGTGCACGGCCGGCGTCGGTCAATTCGATGACGACGCGGCGCTGATCATCAGGATCGCGCGTGCGCGTGACGAGGCCTTGTTCTTCGAGGCGCTTGAGCAGGGGCGTCAGCGTGCCCGTGTCGAGGTACAGACGGCGGCCGAGGTCGCCGACCGCACATGGCGCCTGCTGCCAGCACGCCAGCATCACCAGGTACTGGGGATAGGTCAGCCCCAGCTCGTCGAGTAGCGGGCGGTAGAGGCGCGTCAGCAAGTGGCCGGCGGCATACAAAGGAAAGCAGAGCTGCTGATCGAGCGCCAGCACGTCGTTCACGGAAAACTCCCGGGGAGACGGTCTGGCGCTCGAGCGGCGAGTGCCGCTTCGGCCCAACAGGGCGGAGCAAGAGGCTCAGCGCGTGACCGTGTTCAATTGGACGTCAATATTGCCACGGACGGCATGCGAATAGGGGCACACGCCATGTGCCGCAGCCACAAGCGCTTCAGCGGTCGCCTGATCGACGCCGCCCAGGGTGGCCGCCAGCGACACCGTCAATGCAAAGCCGCCGTCTTCCCGCGGGCCGATGCCGACCGTGGCCGTGACCGAGGTCGACGCCAGTTTGATCTGCTTGGCACGTGCCACATGCAGCACTGCATTTTCGAAGCAGGCCGCATAACCTGCGGCAAACAGCTGCTCGGGATTCGTAGCTGCACCGCCTGCGCCACCGAGTTCGCGCGGTAGCGAGAGGGGCAGATCCAGCGTGCCATCGGCGCTACGAACATGGCCGGCACGGCCGCCTTCCGCGGTGACTTGGGTCTGGTAGAGCGTTTTCATGGTCGGGTCCTCTTATTGGGAAGCCCGGTCGGCGACATGTCGGCCGGGAGATCGATCCAAAATCGATGACACAATTATATTGAACACAATATAAATGGCAAGGAGGACTGGAAACCCCTCTCCGCCACGTGGAAAAGGGGGTGCAGCGTGATGTCAGATCGACATGCTCATGATGCTTTGGTAGGCCGAGACGAGCTTGTTGCGCACCTGCACGGCCGTCTGCATGTCGATGTTGGCCTTCTGCAGCGAGAGCATCACGTCGTGCAGGTCGACATCGTTATTGCCCATTTCAAAGCTGCGGGAGATCGATTCGGCCTTCTGCTGGGAAGCGTCGACACGGTCGAGCGACGACTTGAGCACGGAGCCGAAGTCGACACTGGGTTTGCCGGCCTCGCCGCTGGCGGTGCTGCCGCCGACGGCGCTTGTCGGTGCCAGCACGCTGTTCATCAGCGAGACGACGGAATGGGCGTTGGAAAGATCCATGTGGGCGTGACCAGTGACTCAGGGAAATTTGGCGAGTGTTTCGAGTTCCGAGACGAAGCGGACTTCACGGCCGGCAGGCACCGCAATCTCCATCGGAATCGGCGTGACGATGACGGTGTGATGGGGAATGGCGGCATCGTCGTCGAGCACCAGAAACTCGGTGTCGGCAAAGGCTTGCGCGTGATGAAAGACCTGCAGTGGCGCGCGGCGCAGGGTGGCGTACTTGGGCGGCTGGGGCTGGAATGGGTCGAGCTTGGTCACGTATTCGAACGCGGCATTGACGCGGTACAGGTCATACGGCGCGGGCAAGTCCGCCACTTCGCCCAGCGCGCGGACGCGGTTGGCGATGTAGTAGTTGTTGATCCAGTCGCCGCCCTCCTGGGTGCGCAGGCGTAGCGCCACCTTCATGCGCAGCAGGATGAACTGGTTGACGGCATTCAGCCACTCCGGCCGCTCGGCTGCGGGTAGCGTGTGACAGAACTTGCCGAACAGGTATTCCAGACCGCCGCGATAGCGGTCCCACGCGAACTTCACTTGTTCGTTGCCGGCCTGGGCGCGCGTCTCGTCGGCAAAGTAGCGCGAGACCGAGCGATAGAACGGTGTCTTGCTGAAGTACACCGCGCTGGAGCCGAGCATTTCCGCCGCATGCACGAAGGCGTAGAAGGCATGCTCCGGCGCGCTGAAATAGAGGTTGTTCATCACCTCGCGGCGCGCGATGTAGATCTCCGGAAACAGGTGGTGCGACAGCACCAGCGCCAGCAGCTTGGCGTAGTCGTGCTGCTCGATCAGGTAGTTGTCGTCCTGACGGTAGAAGGCGGTCAGGTCTTGCCGCGTCGGCAGGTCGTGGATGAACCACGGCGCGAAGACAACACCCACGCCCGGATTGCGTTCCAGGATATCGATGTTGTTGTTGATCTCTGCAAGGATCGGCAGATCGTCGTCGGCATGATAGAGAACGTACTTGCCCTGTGCAGAGCGGTACAGCTCACTCAGGTTTCTGTCGGAACCGAGGTTCGATGGGCGCCGGAAATACCGGATGTTCAGCTTGTCCTGGTAGCGGCCCACGACTTCTTCGGTGGCATCCGTCGAGCAGTTGTCGCCGATCAGCAATTCGTAGCTGAACTTCAGCTCGCCAGTCTGCGAGACGAGTTCTGCAAGCAGATTCTCGAGATAGCGGGCGCGGTTGTAGGTCGGGATGCAGACGCTCAGCGCAACCTGCTGGATGGCCTCGGCCTGCTTCACAGGCGCCACGTCTTGCGGCGCTTCGGGTTGGATTGCTTCGATTTCACTCATTGGATGAACTCGCGCCAGTGGAGGGTCTGAGGGCACATGTACTGCTTGCCGGCCGGGCCATGATTGGCAATCAGGTCCAGGCTGCTGACAAACGGGGTGAACGCGCCATGCAATTGCGGATACGGCCGCATGGCGTAGTTCATGTATTCGACGGCAACGCCTTGCTGCTCGAAATCTTCGTGGGCCAGGTAGTTCTTGGCGCCGTGTCCGGTGATGTAGGTGTCGCCTTGCAGCTTCTTCACGATGGCGAGCACGCGGTCGGTGTTGCGCCCGGGAATGTCCAGCTCCGGCGCGTCGACAAACTTGCGGTCCAGCTCGATGCCCAGGTAACGGCACACCGCCCGCATGGACGCCAGTGCCAGCGCACCCATGTTGGTGTAGTCGGCTTCGTACACGGAGCGCACGAGCGCCAGCATGTCGCTTGCATGCGGCGCGGCCTCGTAGGCCTGCTCCAGCATGCGCAGATGCTGCGCTCGCCAGTCGACGTTGGTGGCGGGTTTGACTTCGTCGATGCGCGCACCGAGGTGGAACTTCTCCAGCGGCACCGTCATCCAGCGCGTGCCGGCGGGCTCCTTGATCTGCACGCGGTTGGTGAAGCTGCCCTTGGAGAACTGAACGTCAGCGTAATTGACGAGCACGTCGGCCAGCATGATCTGCTCGAGCAGACCGACCCACGGGAACAGCATTGGTTGAGTGATCACGACTTTCATGACGCGAGCATCCGTTCCATGAGGACAACGTCGTGCCAGCGGTTGTCTTGCAGGTAGTGGCCGGCCAACGTGCCGACGGTGCGGAAGTCGAGCTTCTCGTACAGCGCGATGGCGCGCGTGTTTTCGGCCAGCACTTCCAGCGTGATCTTGCGCAGGCACAGCGTTTCGCTGGCGTAGGCAAACGCGGCTTCGCATGCGGCCCGCCCGTGGCCCTTGCATTGCGCGGACGACGCCAGGCAGATGCCCAGCGAAGCGTGTCGGTTGACCGCATCGATGTGGTTCAGCTGCAGGTAGCCCAGCACGCTGTCATCTGCCTGGCTGGCAATGACGAAAAGCACTAGGTCGCTCTGCTTCGATTTTGCGATCAGCCAGTCGCGCACGCTCGCGGCCGAGTTGGGCCGCGGACGCGTCATGAGTTGCAGCTGCGTCGGCACATCGTTGCGCAACGGCACCAGTTGGGCGATGTCGCTCTCGCGCCATTCCCGAAGGACGAGGGAGCCGCGCGCGATCATGGCTGGAAGCGGAAATAGCGGAAGCGATTCGGATACGCGGCTTCCACGGTGTGCCGCACTTCATCGGCAATGACTGGGTTCACGGCCAGGTACACCACTTCGACTTCGTCCGGAATGCTGTCCAGCGCCACCACCGGTTTGCCCGCCAGGGAAGACCCTTGCAGGTACGGGTTCTGATCGACAAAAGCGCGCAGGGCATGCGGCTGTTGCAGGTTGCTTGCCGTGTAGGCACCGTAGAAACCCGCGCCGTAAATGACGGCGGGGGCGCTGCCGTGCTGCGTTTCAAAGTCCGTCAGATGGCTGGAGGCCTGTTGCCAGAAGTGGGCGAGCTTGCGAGCGGCGCTCTGCGTGTCGGCCAATGCTTGCGCATCGAGCACCGGCGCGAGTTTGCTGTCGCCAGGACGGCGCACGGCGGTCACGACGAATGCGCCACGGTGGCTGTGCGCGTCGGCCTCGAGCAAGTCAAACCCATGGTTGGCCAGCAGCGTCTGCAGCGACGTGTGGGTGAAGTGGTTGACGTGATCCGCCACCAGAAAATCCACCGAATTGGTGAACGTGTTCGGCACGATCGCGTACAGCACGCCGCCATCCCGCAGCAGGCCGTGAATGTTGCGCAGCGCTGTCGTCAGGTCGGGGATGTGTTCGAGAGAGAAGAACGAGCTGACGACATCGAACGAACGCTGCCATGCCGGCGGGATCGTGTACGTCGCCCATTGTTCGGGGCTCAGGAATTTTTCCCAGAAGCCGACGTAGCGGTCGCTGATGTCGAACAGATGGACATTTACGTCGGGGCGCTGCTGCTTGAGCAGGCGCATGGTGGCGCTCTTTGCACAGCCGAAGTCGACTACGCGCGCGCCCTCATGCAACGCGCCTTGCAATGCCAGCTTGCCCTGGAACGTGGCGACCTGGTGGTCGGCGCGGAAGATCTTCTGGCCGTTTTCGACCGCATAGATCTGGTCTTCTTCCTCGCTGTTGACGAGGATGTCGTACTCGGTGTCGTAGAAGCTGCCGTTGTCGCACAGCTCGGCGGTCTGAATATGGCCGCACGCAGCGCAGCAGAAGACCTCGAGCGTGCCGTCCATGGCGCGGCGCAGAGAAGACAGCGAGCTTTGCGGCGCGGCGCGATAAATCGGTTCTGGCAGCGGCTGCTGGCAGACGTTGCAGGGCAGTGCACCTTGGATCATGGTCAGGCTTCCACGGAGAGTTCGGGGTGGACGGTACGGAAATCGACGCCGTTGGCGTACGAGCCCTTCCAGCCGTGCGAGCGCCCGGTCGGCTCGCAGAAATTGAAGTAGCGGAATTGCATCGACCAGCGCGAACGCTGGCTTGTGTTGTGTCCCGAGGCGTGCAGCACCAGGAAGTCAACCATCACCAGATCGCCGGGCTTGGTCAGCGGTTGCACGTGCGGATAGCGCGCGAGGTAGCTCGCCTCGTCCTTGATCAGCAATGCGTAGGCGCCTTGCTTGCCCGCGTTGTCCGGGTCGGCGCTGAAGACGGGCAGCGGGCCTTCGACGTGCGAGCCGGGGCAGAACTCCACCGGCCCGATCTCGGGCGTGATTTCGACGAGCGGGCTCCAGAACACCACGCCGTCCAGGCTGCGCAACTGGGCCGGATATTCCTGATGCCAGTTGGCGCGAAATTTCTCTTCGCGCGGGTTGTCGATGCGGATGCCGGAGCCGGCGTGCGCAATGCCCGGCAGGGCACCAGGGCGCACGCTGCGAACGAGCTGCTCATGGCGCTCGTCGCCCAGCAGCCGGACAAACGCCGGGATCTGTTTGACTGCGTCATACACCTCGGCGCCGTACTTGCGATTGGCTTTGATCAGCGCCTGATAACCGTCGTCGAACCGTTCCGGTGCAAATGGCGCTCGCTCGATGTCGAGACGGTATTTGTCGATCACCAGACCGATGATGTCGTAGACCGCGCGCTGAATCGGCTCCACCTGCGACGGCGCATAAAAGTCGCGCAGGATCAGCAGGCCGTCGCGCTGGAAGGTCTCGATCTGGTCGGGGGTCAGGATGCCAGGCATGTCAGCGTCTCCTGGTGTTCGCGCACGAGATCGAGCACGACGTTGCATACCGTCTTGATGTTCTCGCTCGACATGTCGTGATACGACGGCAGGTTGATGGCGCGCTCGGCAATCGCGTAGCTGTTGGGCGCGTTGTGGCGCGCGGTGGCGGCGGACGTGCCGAACAGCTCGGTTTCGCTCAGCGGGTAGAAGAACACGCGTGCATCGATGCCGTAGCGCGAGAAGGCGGCCAGTAGCCCGTCGCGCGTAATGCCAAGCGCTTCGTCAAACACGACGGTGGGCATCCAGTAGCTGTTGAGCGTGCCAGGCGCCTCGGGGTTCAGCGCAAGGCCAGCAACGCCGCCAAGGTGCGCCTGATACTCGGCAAAGATCTCGCGCTTGCGTGCAACCAGTGCGTCGATGCGCTCAAGCTGCGCGCAGCCGATGGCGGCCTGCACGTTGGAAATGCGGTACTTGAAACCGATGAAGTCGGACCAGAACTGCTTGCCGCCCGGGACGCGACCATGGTTGTTCAGCGTCATCACGCGGTCGTACAGCGCGCGGTCGTTGGTGACGAACATGCCGCCTTCGCCCGTCGTCATGGTCTTGGTGCCATGGAACGAGAACGTGCCGAAGATGCCCTGCGAGCCGGTTGCGTGCCCGTGCCAGCGCGAGCCGACGGCTTCGGCCGCGTCTTCGATGACGGGAATGCCGTGGCGCTTGCCGATGTCCAGCAGGCGGTCCATCTCGCACAGGTTGCCGTAGAGGTGCGTGGCGATGATCGCTTTCGTGCGCGGCGTGATGGCGGCTTCCACGAGCGCCGGGTCAAGGCACCACGTATCCGGCAGGATGTCGACAAACACCGGCGTCGCGCCCACGTAAGTGATGGGTGATGCCGTGGCGATCCAGTTCGTGTCGGCCAGGATCACCTCGTCGCCGGCGCCGATGCCGAGCGCGGCCAGCCCCATGTGCATGGCACCGGTGCAGCTTGAGGTGGCAATGGCGTACTGCGTGCCGACAAATTCGGCAAACTGTTTTTCGAAGCGGTTGATGTAGGCGTAGCACTGGTCGCCCCAGCCGTTGCGTGCGGCGTCGGTGGCGTATTCGACTTCCAGCTCGGTGATCGACGGCTTCGAGTACAGAATCTTTTGGGTCATGGCTGTTCCTGCAGTTCAGGATTCAGGGCTCGCAACGCGATGCCTGCAAATGCGTCGGTCAGCGGCGGATGGTTGCGGTCCCGGTCGGAGCATTCGGTCATGTCGAGCGGCCACTCGATGGCCAGGCGGCTGTCGGTCGGGTTGAGGCCGTCTTCAGCGGCTTGCGCGTACGGCGTCGAGGTCAGATACAGCAGCTCGCAATCGTCTTCTAGCGCCTGGAAGCCGTGGGCAAAGCCGCGCGGCACCAGCAGGCTGTTGTGGCGCTCGGCGGACAATTCCACCGCATGCCATTGCAGGAACGTCGGCGAGCCTGCACGCAGGTCAACGGCCACGTCGAACACACGGCCGCGCACGCAACTCACCAGCTTGATCTCGGCATGCGGCGGGTACTGAAAATGCAGCCCACGCACGGTGCCGCGCTTGGCGGAATACGAGTGATTGATTTGCGCGATCGGGCTGTCAAAGCCGGCGGCGGCCAGTTCGTCTGCGCAGAAGAAGCGCGTGAAGTAGCCGCGATGGTCACCGATCACCTTGCGGTTGATTTCGACCATGCCGGCCAGCGGCGTCGGTTGGATGGTGAAGCGGCTCATGCGGCGCTCCTGAAAGCGGCAGCAGACGCGGCGGCGGTGAAGCGGTCGATCTGCTGGTCGCACAGCGCGCGCGCATCCGCGGTTTTTTCATGCAGATGCCGATACCACGCGGCGGTCTGTTCCAGCGCGGTCTCGAACGGCCACGCCGTCTGCCAGCCCAGATGCTGGCGCGCCCGGCTGGCGTCCAGATGCAGCATGCCGGCTTCATGGCGGCCGGCGGCGGCATGGGCGTCCAGTTGCCAGATCAGCGCGGGCCAATGGTGTTGCAAGCCTTGCAAGACCTGTTCGACGGTGCGCGTGGCGGCGCTGTCCGGGCCGAAGTTCCAGGCGGTTGCGCACGCGGCGTCACCGGCCAGCAGCCGTTGTGCGAGCACCAGGTACCCATGCAGGCAATCCAGAACGTGCTGCCACGGCCGGGTGGCGTGCGGCGAGCGGATGACCAGCGGCGTACCGGCACGCATGGCACGCTCGGCATCGGGAATGAGGCGGTCTTCCGACCAGTCGCCACCGCCGATGACATTGCCTGCGCGGCCGGTGGCCAGCAGCGGGCCGTTGGCGAAAAACGCGCGCCGGTAGCTTGCGGCCACCAGTTCGGCGCAAGCCTTGGAGGCGCTGTACGGATCATGGCCGCCGAGCGCATCCGTCTCGCGGTAGCCCCAGGCCCACTCGCGGTTGTCGTAGCACTTGTCGGTGGTGGCCACCACGATGGCCGACAGGCCGGCGCAGGCGCGCGCGGCTTCCAGCACGTTTACGGTGCCCATCACGTTGGTGGCGTAGGTGCCGGCCGGGTCCTGGTACGACGCACGCACCAGCGGTTGCGCCGCGAGGTGAAACACCACGTCGGGCCGCGCCGCCGTCATCGCGGCACGCAGGCCATCCGCGTCACGGATATCGCCCAGCGTGTGGCCGGCCATGGCCGATTCCACCTCGGCCAGCGTAAAGAGATTCGGGTTCGTTTCCGGCGCCAGGCTGTAGCCGGTCACATCGGCGCCAAGCTGGCGCAGCCACAGTGCCAGCCAGCTGCCCTTGAAGCCAGTGTGCCCGGTCAGGAAGACGCGCTTGCCCGCCCACGCACGCGGGTCGAGCGTCACCACTTTTTCCACGGTGCACTCCCCGATTGCCACATGGCTTCGAGACTGTTCTTGTCGCGCAGCGTGTCCATCGGCTGCCAGAAGCCATGGTGCTCGAACGTGCTCAACTCGCCCATCTCGGCCAGGCGATTCATCGGCTCGCCTTCCCAGTGGGTGTCTTCACCCGCGATGTATTCGATGACGGCCGGGTTCAGTACAAAGAAGCCGCCGTTGATCCAGGTGCCGCCGTCGCCGGGTGGTTTCTCCGTGAAACCGGTCACACGGTTGCCATCGCGTTGGAGCATGCCGTAGCGGCCCGGCGGCTGCACGGCCGTCACCGTGGCCATCTTGCCGTGGGCGCGGTGGAAGGCGATCTTGCTGGTGATATCGACGTCGGACACACCGTCGCCGTAGGTAAAGCAGAAGGGCTCGTTCGGGTCGAGATACGCGGCAACACGCTTCAGGCGCCCGCCAGTCATGGATTGCTCGCCGGTATCCACCAGCGTGATACGCCACGGCTCGGCATGGCGCTCATGCACGGTGACTTCGTTCTTCGACATGTCGAACGTCACGTCCGACATGTGCAGGAAGTAGTTGGCGAAGTACTCCTTGATGACGTAGCCCTTGTAACCGAGGCAGATGATGAAATCGTTGATGCCATGCGCGGCATAGATCTTCATGATGTGCCACAGGATGGGGCGGCCACCAATTTCGATCATCGGCTTGGGCCGCAGGTGCGATTCCTCGCTGATGCGCGTGCCGAGGCCCCCGGCCAGGATGACTGTCTTCATGATTGCGTACTCATGCGGCGACGGCGGCGCTGCGTTCCTGCATCTGCCGCGCAATGTCGGAATAATGGTTCGACTTGATGGCGAGGGTGTCGGCGAGGGCCCGGTAGGTCAGCGCCAGGTACTTGGCGGCGGCAAAGCTGCCGCGCCCGAATACGGCGGCGTCCAGTTTGGGCTGCTCGCCAATCTCCAGGCACTTCAGGAAGGCGTTTTCTGCCATCGGCAGCCATTGCTTTTCGGCTTGTGCGGGGTCTTGCGCGGCAGCTTCGAACATCAGGTGTCCGAGCATGTAGAAGTAGTCTGGCGAGCCCGACCACTCTTCCATCCATTCACCCGCCAGCGTGATGGCCGCGTCGAGTTGCTTCGATTTGGAAAGACACGCCAGCAGGCAAATGCACAGGTCATGCCGATATGGCGCCACCTTGGGTGCCCTTGCGAGCGCGCGCTGATAGTGCGCAGCGGCCTCGGCGGGGTCTTTCTGGTTGATCTCGAAGTCTTTGCCGAGCTGGTACAGCACATACGGGTCATCCGGATGCGTGGCCAGCTCGAGTTGCAACAGCGTGTGGTTGCGCCCACGCTTGCGGTCCAGCTTGGCGTTCATGTAGCCGTCGTGACCAATCACGAGCGGCAGGCGCACCCGCTGCAGGTTGGCCGCGGTTACGACCGGCTGCTCGTGGATGCGGCCCTGATAGCGCACGCCACGCGGCAACAGACGTGCGATCCAGCTGTTGGAATGCTCCACATGGCCGGAAATGTCGTATTCGCTGCGGATGCAAACCACGCCGAGCAGCGGGCCAAAGCCGCAAGCGTTGCGCAGCTCTTCCGTGCCGCCCTCGATCCATTCGTCGGCGTCCAGCACGAGGTTCCAGTCGGCATTGGCGGCGGCCAGCGCGGCATTGCGGGCGGCGGAAAAGTCATCCACCCACGTGAAATGCTGCACCTGGGCGCCGCACGCCTTGGCGATCGCCACGGTGTCGTCGGTCGAGCCGGTGTCCAGCACGATCATGCGATCGACGTGCGGCTTGGCGCTCATCAGGCAGCGCTCGATGCAGGCGGCCTCGTCGCGGGCGATGACGACCAGCGCAAGACTGCCCCTGGCTGGCTTGGCGCGGTGTTTGGCGTGTTTGGACATGCGACGCGAAGAAAAATTAAATCTATAGAAGTGACGTCAAATCGACATACTCATGATGCTTTGATACGCCGAGACAAACTTGTTGCGCACCTGCACCGCCGTCTGCATGTCGATGTTGGCCTTCTGCAGCGAGAGCATCACGTCATGCAGATCCACGTCGTTGTTGCCCATTTCGAAGCTGCGGGAAACGGACTCGGCCTTCTGCTGCGACGCATCCACCCGATCCAGCGACGACTTGAGCACCGCGCCAAAGTCGACGCTGACCTTGGCGTCGTCGCCGGAGGCCGCGCCGCCCGCGCCAATGCCGCCCACCTTGGTGGAGGGCGCCAGCACGCTGTTCATCAGCGAAACCACTGAATTGGCGTTCGTAATATCCATGTGAAGTCAACTCCTCTTTGCTCGTATTGCTTGCGGCGCCGCTGCTTGGCTGCCTGGGCCGGCTTTCCTGGGCGTTTTCCGCCCGGGCCGGCTGGTCGCTATGGCGCCACGGTGATGCAAAGGTAGCCGCCCGGCGGTCGTTCCCAAGCGCCCAAAAGAACGGGAAAAGGCCCTCTTCTTGGCAATTTGCTTGCGCACCCGCTGCCGATAATGGCAACCACGGAGCCATGCCCAGATGTTGGGCGACCGCTCAAGCAACGTAGTCAGTCAGGAGATTTGGGATGCCAACGACAGCCGATTCGGTTGCTGTCGCCGACACGCTAGGTACGGTGGATATGCCGGCGGTGGGCCAGGGCGCGATGACGCGCCAGAACGCGGGAGGTGCAGGTGCGCTGGGCGCCCTGGGCCCGCTCGGCCGTCTGTCGCCGCGTCTGCTGATGACGATCGGCGGTGCAGCGCTCGTGGCTGTCATTGCCGCCGCGATGCTGTGGAGCCGCGGTCCGGACTATCGCGTCCTGTACAGCAATGTGTCCGACAGCGACGGCGGGGCGATCATCGCTGCGTTGCAGCAAATGAACGTGCCTTACCGCTTCGCCGAGGGCGGCACCGCCATCATGGTGCCCGAGACGAGCGTGCACGAGGCCCGCCTGAAGCTGGCGTCGCAAGGTCTGCCCAAGGGCGGCCAGGCCGGCTTCGAGCTGATGGAAAACCAGAAATTCGGTACCAGCCAGTTCACCGAGCAAGTCAATTACCAGCGCGCCCTGGAGGGTGAGCTGGCCCGCACCATCCAGGCCATGCAGGAGGTGCAATCCGCCCGCGTGCATCTGGCGATGACCAAGCCGTCGGTGTTCGTGCGCGAGCAGGCCAAGCCCAGCGCCTCGGTGCTGCTCAAGTTGTATCCGGGCCGCATGCTCGATCGCTCGCAGGTGCAGGCCATTGGCCACCTGGTGTCGAGCAGCGTGCCGAACCTGCCGCTGGCCAACGTGACGGTGGTCGACCAATCCGGCCGCCTGCTGTCGTCTTCGTTCCAGGACAACGCCTCGGGCCTTGACCCGACGCAGCTGAGCTACGTGCGCGATGTCGAGCAGGGCTACATCAAGCGCATCGAAGCCATCCTCGGCCCCGTGGTGGGTGAGGACAACGTGCGCGCGCAGGTGACGGCCGACGTCGATCTCGACAACACCGAGCAGATGGCCGAGACGTATCGTCCGAACCAGGACCCGGCCAACGCCGCCGTGCGCAGCACCCACACCGCTGAAGCCACGCAGAACAAGGCCGACGCCCAGGGTGGTGTGCCGGGCGCGCTGTCCAACCAGCCGCCGACCGCGCCGCGCATGCTGCCGACCGCACCGGCTCCGGCTTCGGCGTCGCAGCCGGCCGCAACCGGCCCGAACGGCCAACCGCAGCAAGCGGCCGCTGCCAACACGAGCGGCACCGCAACCAACGGCAATTCGTCGAGCACCCGCGACACCACCACCAATTACGAAGTCGACAAGACCGTGCGCCGCACCCGCGCCGCGGTGGGCACCGTGCGCCGCCTCTCGGTGGCCGTGGTGGTCAACTACCGCGGCGACGGCAAGACGTGGAAGCCGCTGTCGGAAGCCGAGATGGTCAAGCTGAACGCACTGGTCAAGGATGCCGTGGGCTTTGACGCCAAGCGTGGCGACTCCGTCAACGTGGTCAACAGCCAGTTCTCGGGCACGCTGCCTACGCCCAAAGACGACCTGCCGCTGTGGAAGCAGCCGGAGATGATCCAGTACGCCATCCAGGCCGCCAAATACCTGGCGCTGGCCATCGGCTTCCTGATCCTCGTGTTTGCCGTGATCCGTCCGGCCATCCGCTCGATGGGCAAGAAGGCCGAGCCGGTCACGCCCACGTTCGTTGGCCGCGAGGGCGAAGACCCGAACGCACCGATCATCACCGGCGCCGCGGCTTCGGCCGGCCCCGAACTGGAAGGCCCGGCGGCTGCCGGCGCCGAATCCGAAGAGCTGCCGGACGCGCTGCCGCAACTCAAGAACAACGACTTCGAGAAGAAGCTCGAGACCATGCGCCGCGTGGCGCAGAGCAACCCGCGCGCTGTCGCGGCCGTCATCAAACAATGGGTGAGTAACGAATGAGCGCCGAAGGACTCCAACGCAGCGCCATCCTGATGATGTCGCTGGGCGAAAGCGAAGCCGCCGAAGTGCTCAAGCACCTGGGCCCGCGCGAAGTGCAGAAGCTGGGCGCGACCATGGCCGCGCTGAAGAACGTCTCGCGCGAGCGTGTGCTCGACGCCTTTGATGCGTTCTTCGTTGAAGCCGAAGACCTGCCGCTGGACGTGGATTCGAACGAGTACATCCGCACCGTCTTCCGCAAGGCACTGGGCGACGACCGCGCCGCCAACATCATCGACCGCATCCTGTCGGGCGGTGACACCAGCGGCATTGAAGGCCTGAAGTGGATGGACGCATCGTCGGTGGCGGAACTGATCCGCAACGAACACCCGCAGATCATCGCCACGATCCTGGTCCACCTGGACCGCGACCAGGCGTCGGAAATCCTCACCTATTTCACCGAGCGCCTGCGCAACGACACCATCCTGCGTATCGCCACGCTCGACGGCATTCAGCCCAGCGCACTGCGCGAGCTGAACGACGTGCTGACCAAGCTGCTGCAAGGCAACGACCACCGCAAGAAGAGCGCGATGGGCGGCGTGCTTACGGCAGCGGAAATCCTCAACCTGGTGCCGAGCGCCGTGGAAAGTTCCGTCATCGAAGGCGTGCGTTCGCGCGATCCGGAGCTGGCCGATGCCATCGTCGAGAAGATGTTCGTGTTCGACAACCTGATCGACCTGGATGGCCGTGCGCTGCAGACGCTGCTGCGCGAGATCAGCCAGGACGTTCTGGTGGTGGCGCTCAAGGGCGCCAAGCAGGAGTTCCGCGACAAGGTGTTCGCCAACATGTCGCAGCGTGCCGGCACGATGCTCAAGGAAGAACTGGAAGTGCTGGGCCCGGTCAAGGTGTCGGAAGTCGAAGCGCAGCAGAAGGAAATCCTGGTGGTTGCGCGTCGCCTGGCCGACGAAGGCGAGATCACGATCGGCCGGAAGGCGGAGGACGCTTATGTCTGACCGTGCCGGTTGCCCTGTTGTGACGGAGCGCTGAGATGCCGCGTCCGCCGATCATCCCGCGCGACACGCTGGTCGAATACCAACCGTGGGAACCGACCGACTTCCGGCGGCAGGCCGCAGAGGCTGCTGTCGCCGCCGAGCCGCCGCCGCCTCCGCCTGAGCCCGAAGAGCCGCCGATTTCCGAAGAGGAATGGCAAGCCGCGCTGGACGCCGAACTTGCCACTGCGCGCGACGAAGGCCGCCGCGATGGGTTTGCGCAAGGCTTTCAGGATGGCTTTGAACAAGGCCGCCGCCAGGGCGAGGAAGATTCAAAGCACATCGCCACGCTGATGCAATCCGTGCGCGAAGCGATCGACCAACTGAACGGCAGCGTTGCCGAAGAGCTGGTTGATCTGGCGCTGCAACTCGCGCAGCAGTTTCTGCACGGTGCGCTGCGTGCGCAGCCCGAGCGCATCCTGCCGTTGATTCGCGAAGTGCTGGGCGATGCGCCCACCGCACCGGCACCCGCCATGCTGCGCGTGCATACCGATGACGCTGAGCTGATCCGCCAGACGCTGGGCACCGAGCTGGCCGCCGCCGGCTGGACGCTCGTCGTCGATGCCGCCATCGAGCGCGGCGGCTGCCGCGTGCAGACCCGCTTTGGCGAAACCGATGCCACGCTGCAAACCCGCTGGGCCGAACTGACCCGTGCTTTGGGCCGCGACACCGCGTGGCTTGCCAGCGAGCGCTCTGAAGCAGAACGCGTTGCAGGAGGCGCACTCCATGTCGCCTGAGACCGTGCAGCCCGCCGCCGACAATCCGAACCTGCGCGTGTGGCAAACCCACCTGCAGCAGACCGCGCAGCGTGCGCGTCTGGCGCGCCCGGTGGTGACGTGCGGCAAGCTCACGCGTGTCGCAGGCTTGGTCATGGAAGCCGTTGGCCTGAAGCTGCCGGTGGGCAGCGCCTGCCGCGTGGAACTCCCGCACGGCCGCCACGTGCTGGCCGAAGTGGTGGGTTTTGCCGAAGAGCGCGCCTTCCTGATGCCGCAAACGGATCTGGTGGGCGTGGTGCCCGGTGCGCGCGTGTTCCCGCTGGAGCCGCAACGTCTGCCCGTGTCGAGTGAGGACGGCGCCGACCCGACCATTTCGCACAGCAAATTCCTGCCCGTGGGCCCGCGCCTGCTGGGCCGCGTGGTGGACGCCAACGGCGAACCGCTCGACGGCAAGGGGCCGCTGGGCGCGCATGAAGACCTGGCCTGGGGCACGTTGAACCCGGCGCCGCTGAACCCGCTCAAGCGCAAGCCGATCGAGCATGTGCTCGACGTGGGCGTGCGCGCCATCAATGGCCTGCTGACCGTTGGCCAAGGCCAGCGTCTGGGGCTGTTTGCCGGCTCGGGCGTGGGTAAGAGCGTGCTGCTGGGCATGATGGCCCGCTACACGGAGGCCGACGTCGTGGTCGTGGGCCTGATCGGCGAACGCGGCCGCGAAGTCAAGGAATTCATCGACGAGATTCTTGGTGACGAAGGCCTGGCACGCTCGGCCGTGGTGGCGGCGCCCGCCGACACCTCGCCGCTGATGCGCCTGCAGGGCGCCGCTTACGCCCACACGATTGCCGAATACTTCCGCGACCGCGGCTGCAACGTGCTGCTGATCGTCGATTCGCTCACACGTTATGCGATGGCGCAACGCGAGATCGCCCTGGCCATCGGCGAGCCGCCAGCCACCAAGGGCTATCCGCCCTCGGCGTTTGCCAAGCTGCCCGCGCTGGTGGAGCGTGCCGGCAACGGCATGGTCGATGCCAACGGCCGCGGCGGCTCCATCACCGCGTTCTACACCGTGCTGGCCGAAGGCGATGACCAGCAGGACCCGATTGCCGATGCGGCGCGCGCCATCCTGGACGGCCACTTTGTGCTCTCGCGCAAGCTGGCCGAGCAGGGCCACTACCCGGCCATCGATATCGAGCAGTCGATCAGCCGTGTGATGTCGGCCATCGTGCCGCGCGAGCAGCTCGACACGGCCCGCCGCTTCAAGCAGCTCTACGCCCGCTACCAGCGCAACCGCGACCTGATCGCCGTGGGCGCCTATGCACGTGGCAGCGACCCGGTGACCGACCAGGCCATCGCGCGCTACCCCGACATGGAAGCGTTCCTGCAGCAGGGCATGTTCGAGAACGAAAGCCGCGAGCACACGCTGGAAAAAATGCAGGGAGTGCTGGCGTGATGCGGCCGCTTGACACTGTGAAGCCGCAAGCGTTGCGCAAGCCGAAGGCTAAAGCCGCCGGGTTTGCGTCCGATGGGTTGATGTAACGGGAAGCTGGAGGGTCTACCGATGACCACCATGAACAAGCCGTTCCGCCTCGAAACCGTGCTGGAACTGGCCCAGAAGGACACCGAGAAAGCCACGCAGGAAGTCGGCCGGCTGATGAACACGCGCGAGGCCGCCACGCAAAAGCTCGCTCTGCTGTCCGACTACCGCAACAACTATCACCAGCAGATGCTGAGCAGCGCTGAAGGCGGCATGGACGTCACGCGCCTGCGCAACTATGCGGCCTTTATTGACCGCCTGGGCAATGCCGTGCACCAGCAGAAAGGCACCATCAACGCGCTGGAGCAGCAGCTTGCGATGAGCCGTGCCAACTGGCTTGAAAAGCAACGCCGCGAGCAGTCGTTCGACATCCTGCGCCAGCGCCACATTGAAGAGCAGCGCCTGGACGAAGAACGCCGTGCCCAGCGCGACAACGACGAACACGCCGCCAAGGTGATCCGCATGCGTGCGGCACAGGGCGGCAATTGAAGACCAACGCGAACACGCAGTCGCAAGATGGAGTCAACGTGGGCTTGAGTGCCACCCCCAACGCCGCTGCCAAAGACCTGGGCGCCATGCTGTCGGCCGGCAACACCGCCGCCGCCGACAAGACGCAGGCCCCGTCGTCGGGCACCGATACCTTCGGCAACCTGTTGTCGGACCGCATGGCCCAGGATGCCGCGCGCCGCCGCGCCGACGCTCAGTCCACCGCGGACGATGCCGCCCGCCGTGCCGATATCGCGCGAAAGGACGCCACCCGCACCGATGCCGCGAGCAACGGTCAGGACGCCAAGCCGGCCGACGGCAATACGCCCGCGCCGGCCATTACAACGCCCGCCGGCAGTACGGCGGATACGGCCAGCGCCAAGCCGGCCCAGCCTGCAGGCACCAAGGATCTTGATACCGCTGCGCAGCAGGCGGTAGCCGATCCGGCTGCCCAGTTGGCGGCCCAGATCGAGGCCGCACGCCAGGCAGCCCAGCAGGCCGCCGCAGCCATGCAGCAGCCCGTTGCACAGCCAGCACCCCAAGCGAATACCAAGGCCGATGCCGACTTGGCAACGCCGGTGACCGGTAAATCGCCCGCAAATGACGCCGCCGCACAGGCGGCAGCAAACGTGGCTGCTAACGGGGCCCAAGGCGCCGTTGAGCCGGCCGCGACGGCACAGGTCGGCCAGGCGGGCTTGCCTGCCGCCAAGGACACCCAGGCGAACGCTGGAAACACCCCGACGCCGCCCGCCACCGCGCTGCCCGACAGCGGCACGCTGGCCCAGACCATGGCCCGTACGCGCGCCGTGGCCGACAACACGCCGCCCGCAGCGCGCCAACTCGGCACCACGTCGTCTGCGCAGGGCGCCAATGCCGACCACGGCCTGGCGCGCCGCAGCGACCTGAGCGCACACAGCACCGTCACGCAAGCGGCAACCGCTGCCGTGACCGATGCCTCCAGCCGCGCCAGCAATGGCGGCAACGCTGGCACGGACAACGCCGGTACGCAAGCCAATGCGCAAGGCAGCGGTGCGTTGTTCCAGGGCGTGCTGTCGCGTGCGAATGGCGACGCCGGCATGGCGGCTGCACCTACCTTTGCGGTAGGCGGCGCCAATGCGGGTGGTGCAGCAGCGGCATCGATCACGCCGCAGCAAGTCCACACGCTGCCCACCTTCGGCGACGCCGCATGGCCGCAGAGCATGGCCAGCCAGCTCGCCTTCATGCAAGTGCATCGCCAATCGTCGGCCGAGCTGCAGTTGAACCCGGCGGAGCTGGGCGGCATGCACGTCAAGCTGGAAGTGGACAACGGCGCGGTCAACGCGAGCTTTGTCTGCCAGCACCAGGCCGTGGCCGAACTTGTGCAGGACGCCATGCCGCGGCTGCGCGACGCCATGCAGCAAGGCGGGATGCAGCTTGCGCAAACATCCGTCAGCACGGGCGACTTCAGCCAGCAGCAGAACGCATCACAAGGCGCATCGGCGCAAAACCAGGGTAGCGGTTCGGGCAATGGAAGCGGCGGCCGCTATGGAAGCGGCGGCTCGCAAGACACCACCGATACGCTGGCAGTGGCACCGCGCCGTGTCTCCACCCACGAGGGCGCGATCGACACGTTTGCCTGACGTTGGCCCCGCGGCGCCTAAAGTTCGGTGCAACCCTGCCGTTAATACGCAGGAGTGCCATGGAAAAATGGCCAGCCGCAAGGCAACGAAAGAGGGACGGGAAATAACAAAAGCGAGGGCGCCGCGCATCGATTTGACGCGGCAGCGTCGCCAACGAATAACAAGGGGGTCAAGTCCGACCGGCGAAGAAGGGATCAAACGGGGATCATTTCGCCACATCCGTCCTCGGGCGGATGCACACGGACCGATGCGGGGTGTCCGAGCCGGGGGGCTGGCGCACCGCATGTTTGCCGTACTTACGGGAGAGCGCACCGAGAGGTGCGCTTTTTGTTTTTGTGCGTCCGCTTTGTCGTCGCGGCGCGCATGCGGGCCAGCCTCAGGCGCCCGCTTCCGCCGTTGCGAGTGTGGCGGGCGTGACCGATACGACGTGCTCCACGCCATAGCCGCGCTCCACCCATGCATCGATACCGCCATGCAGCGGACGCACGCGCTTGAAGCCGCGGCCCATCAGTGTGCGCGCCAGCATGACGGCAGACGCCTCGTTGGGGCAGGCGCAGTAGATGATGATCTCGCGGTCGGGGCCGTCGATCTCGATCGCGCGGTTGCTGCTGGACATGTCGTACAGCATTGCCCCAGGAATGCGTTGCGGCTGCAGCATGCGCGAGCTGTCGGCGCGCACGTCGATAATGACGGGTGCCGCGCCAGATTCGATCAACGCGTGCAACTCGTCGGGCGAGATGCGCGCCATCTCCAGCATCTTGCGAAAGCGCCAGCGCTGCAGCCAGCGCGCCGCCACATACACCGCCACCAGCAACGCGATCAGCAGCACGGCGCGCGTGCCGAGCAGGTCGAGCTGGCGCAGCGCCTGGTCGATGCTGTCGTGCGCGACGCGGCCCAGCAGCAGCCAGAGCGTTGCCCAAATTGCCGAGCCCACCAGGTTGTACAGCGCAAACGTGCTGAACGGCGTGCGCATTGTGCCCAGCAACGCAGACGATACGGTCGACAAACCCGGGATGAATTTCGCAATGAGCAGCATCGGCGCGCCCCAGCGCTCGAACTGCGTACGCGTGCGCCGCACGCATGAATCAGGCGACAGCGACACGCGGCACAGCAGTGCCATGACGTGTCGGCCATAGCGCTTGCCTGCGAAATACCACAGTCCGTCGCCCAGCAGTGCGCCGGACACCGCCGCCGGTGCCAGCTCCATCAGGTAGAGCGGTCCGTGAAACGTGAGCGCGCCGGCCACCAGCAGCGTCGGCACGGCCGGCAGCGGCGCGCCGGCTTGCGTCAGCAGCACATTGAGGAACACGGCAAACGCGCCGTATTCGGCGATAAGGGGGAACAGGTCATGCATGGCAGGAAGGGCGCAGGAGGCAAATGCGTTTGCCAAGTTACCGCATTCCGGCGCTGCCCGATAGCCATGTCACCGGAATGCACTCGGCGATATGCGGTGCGTGTGAAATTGGCGTGACAATGAACGCTTCATACCGCTTCCCCATCCTGCCGCCATGTCTTCTGCAATGCCCATCCATGCCTCCGCTTCTTTACGCGTTCCCGGCGCCGTCGCCATTCGTGCGGCTACTGTCGAGGATTTGCCGACCATCGTCGGCATCTATGCACATAACGTGCAGACCGGAACCGCCAGCTTTGAGATCGACGCCCCCGACCTGGCCGAGATGACGCGCCGCTTTCACGCCTTGCAGGATGCCGGCATGCCTTACGTTGTGGCCGAAGCCGACGGTATGTTGCTCGGCTATGCGTATGCCGGCCCGCATCGCGCGCGACCCGCTTATCGCCATACGGTGGAAGACTCCATCTACCTGGACAGCGCCGCTCAGGGGCGGGGCGTCGGGACATTGCTGCTCGAGGCGCTCATCCGCGAATGCCAAGCGCGCGGTTTCAAGCAGATGGTGGCCGTGGTGGGCGGCGGCCGCGAAAACCCGGGTTCAGCCAAACTGCACGCGCGCTGCGGGTTTCGGGAGGTGGGCGTGCTTGAGGCGGTGGGCTACAAGTTTGGTCGTTGGCTCGATTGTCTGCTCATGCAGCGGGCGCTGTGAAGTGCGGCTCGCGTCCATATGAGGATGAGGGAGACTCAGTCTCGGCCCTTTTCGACGATGGCAGGTCTCCCGCCCAGCCGCAGACAATCGGCGACCCATCAATCAATGATGTCCGCGCAGGCGTCGGTAGGTGCGGCCGCCACATGCCCGACCAGCGGCACCATCTTCAGGCCCGCCGATGCCACGCGGCACGGCGCGGCCGCCACACCGCAGCCGGAAATGCATGCAGCACCAAGCAGGGACACAGCGAGCAGAAGGCGTTTCATCATGGGTGGCTTTGAAAGCGAATGCCGCGCAGTGTGACACAGAGTCATTCGCCAACCTGTGCGCGTTTGTATCGGGAAATGACAATCTGTGCGTGTTCCAAGACCATGATGCGATGCGGCAGAACGCAACAATCCAACACGTTCGGAGACCGCACAACGCTGACTTTTGGCGAAAAAGTCACATCCTTTGTTTGCGCAAATCGGCCCGCCAGCCTTTGCTACAGGCCGCAATGCCAATGTTGATGCGGGTTTTCCCGCAATTTCAAATATCGCAACAATAAATTGTCTGTCGCGACATTTATTGTCTGAACAGGCTCGCCTACGATGACTCCATCGAATGCGGCGCCGCAGCGAAAAAGAAGATCCCGGAAACGTCCGGATCACCTGCCCGACGCGCTGCGCCCTTCTGGAGAAGACATCATGAAAGCCCAACGTACTCTGATTGCCGCCCTGATCGCCCTGGCAAGTGTGCCGGCCCTGGCGGCAGCCAAGTTTGACGTGTACACGCAAGGTGCTGCGCAAGTCAGCCAGCGCTTTGACGTGTACTCGGATGGCGCCAAGGTTGGTGACAAGTTCGATCCGTACACCCAGGGGGCAAAGGCCGGCAGCAAGTTTGACCCGTACACCGAAGGCGCACTGGCCCGCGCAGGCAAGTTCGATACCTACACCGAGGGTGCCAAGGCTGGCAGCAAGTTTGACCCGTACACCGAAGGCGCGTTGGCCCGTGCAGGCAAGTTCGACACCTACACCGAAGGCGCCGTGGCCTGAGCCAGGTTCCTTACGCAAGAACGCCCGCACATTGCGGGCGTTTTTGTTTGTGTTACCTGGAAGCACAATGATTGCGAACCGAGTCGCCGTTGTGGCGTCTCACCCTCATCGCAACCCGGAAGTCATGATGATTCGTTCCCGTCGTCCGACCCGCTCCCTCCTGTGCCTTACGCTGGCCGCGGCCGCCATGCTGGCCGCCTGCGCGACCGTCACCCCGGGCGTATTCCAGATCACCGTGCGGGATGCCGATGACAAGGTACTGGAGCAATTCCAGTTCCAGGCCAGCTCGCAAGGGTCGCTTGAGACTGCCATGATCGGCATGTGCCGTGTGTATCCGGACGCCACTGTCATCGCGGAACAGCTCTCAACGCACGAGCGTCTGCAGGAGCGTTGCAAGCGCTCGTTCGCTTCCATCCTCTTGCCGTCCTGAAGCGGCGCCGAAGCGGCTACCATGTCGCCTCAACGGGCTGGCGTTGCCAGCCTTGTGTGAGCACACCGAGGCACGCACCTGAGGCGCACGTGAACCCGCAAGACAAATCCTCCGAGTTTTCCCAGGTTTCCCGCTTTGCCGCGACACGGCCGCGCCTGTTGTCGGCGTTTGCGCTGGGCGCCGCCGCGGTTGCTGTCCTACCCGCACATAGCTGGCTCTCCCGCCTGCTGCTCGGCTGGGACATCGCCGTGTGGGCGTACCTCATCCTGATCATGGTGATGATGTTGCGCGCCGATCCACTCCGCATCCGCGCCGTCGCCCGCCATGAAGACGAACGGGCTTCAGCCGTGCTGGCGGTCGTCTGCCTAGGGGTGGTGGCCAGCATGGTCGCCATTGCGTTCGAACTGGCGACCGCGAAGTCGGCAGGACATGCGCAGACGTCGCACTACGTGTTCACCGGCATCACGGTGCTGGGTGCGTGGCTCATGGTGCCGATGATGTTCACGGTCCACTACGCGCATCTGTATTACCGTGCGCCCCACGAGCCGCCGCTACGGTTTCCCGACGAACAGATCGAGCCCGATTATTGGGATTTCCTTTACTTCTCCTTTACGATCGCGGTCGCCAGTCAGACGGCCGATGTCAGCATTCGATCGCGCGCCATGCGTCGGGCGGTGCTGGGACAATCGCTGCTGTCGTTCTTCTTCAATACGAGCATCCTTGCGCTCTCCATCAACATTGCCGCCGGCCTGTTCTCATGACGATGCTACCTCCTGAGCTTCCCCCCAACGCACAGACTCGCCCGATCAACGCTGTCAGCTACGTGCTGGTGGCCGCCATGATTGCAGCCGTGCTGTGGCTGCATCTGCTGCCAGCCGCCATTGCCGGCTTTCTTGTCTATGCGCTGGCCCGCAAGCTGGAAGCGCGCCTGCGCGCGCGGCGCACGGTTTCCACACGCGCCAGGGCGAGCGCGGTGATTTGCGTGTTCGTGATCGCAGCCCTGATTCTTGCGGGACTCGGCATCGGGATCGGCCGCCTGGTCGAGCACGGTCATGGGCTCGAAGGCATGCTTACCCGCATTGCCGATGTGCTCGACAATTTGCGCGAGTCGCTGCCGGCGGCGGTGGTGAATTACGTGCCGCAATCGGTGACCGAGTTGCGTGTGCAGCTCGTGCAGATGCTCAAGGAGCATGGCCACCAGGTGTCGACCATAGGCATCGATGGACTGCGAGCCAGCGCATTGATGCTGGTGGGTCTGATCTTGGGCGCGATGGTGGCCTGGTCGGAAACGCCCGACGCCGAGCACCACAAGCCCCTGGCCGGAGCACTGGTGAGCCGGCTGAGCCGGCTGACCGATGCGTTCGACGCCGTGGTGTTCGCACAGGTGAAGATCTCCGCGCTCAACACGGCCCTCGCGGCCATCTATCTGCTGGGCGCGCTGCCGCTGTTCGGGCAGCACGTGCCGTACTCCAAGTCGCTGATCCTGCTGACCTTTGTGGCGGGGCTGATTCCGGTGGCGGGCAACCTCATCTCCAACACAGCGATCGTGGTGATGAGCGTGACCGCCTCATTGGAGTTGGCGGTGGCGTCGCTCATCTTCCTGGTGGTGGTGCACAAGCTGGAGTACTTCGTGAATGCGCGCATCATTGGCAGCCGTATCGACGCGCGGGCTTGGGAGCTGATCCTCGCGCTGATCGTGATGGAAGCGCTGTTTGGCGTGGGCGGCGTGATTGCCGCGCCGGTGCTGTACGCCTATATGAAGCGTGAGTTGACGGACGCCGGGCTCATCGGCTGACACGTTTCCCGTTGATGCGTGGGGTGACCCGCCAGCGCCCCCGCGCTGACGGCATCGGCAGAAAAGAGCGCGCCCTACGGGACGAGGGGCGCGCAATAACTCGCTGACCGAGAGACGTCAGCGAGCCGAGGGTCGGTACATGGGGACGAAGCGGGCGGCGGGCGCGTGCCGTCGCCAGTGACATCCACGGCTTCGGACGTGACGAAGCAGCAGACGACCCGGTCGTCGAGCAGGGCCTGATAGAAAAGGTCTCCCATCGCGCGGCATAGCGTTCCCGTTAGCAAGATCATCATGGCTCCCCTCCCATGTTGGCCGATGTGCGGCATCGTCGATGCTGGTCATCGGTTCGGGTTGCGGATCATCGTGCGTGTGAAGCGGCTCACGCATCGGGCTCCGTCAGGCCGTCGGCACTGGCGCCAGGCTGGTGTTGCGGCGTCGTGCTGCAGTCCATGCTGGCGAGTATAGAAAGCGTCTCCTGGGCGGCCATGCTACGAACGGAGTAGCCCCGCGCGAGAAAACGGCTAACACGTTAGCTACCTGCCAGGGCAAGCGGGGCCAGGGTTTGCGGGAAAACGCCTCCTGTTTTAGTGAAAGGGGCGCGGCGTGAGCTGACGCTTCTGCCGTAGCAATAGATTGTCCGGTTTGCGCTAATCGTTGTCGAAGTTGCGGTAACACGCCGGCCCCGTTTAGGCGGAAGATTGAGCGCTTCCTCGCCTCAACTTTGTGACCTCAAACCATCATGCAAACCACCGCAAACGGCACGGCCGCTGCCCCGGCGACTGCCGCCGCGCAGGCCGACAAGACCGGCTTTGGCGTGATCGGCGCCATCAGCTTCGCGCACTTCCTCAACGACATGATGCAGTCGTTGATCCTGGCGATCTATCCGCTGCTCAAGGGCAACTTCCATCTCGATTTCTCGCAGATCGGGCTGATCACGCTCACGTACCAGATCACGGCGTCGCTGCTGCAGCCGATGGTCGGGCTGTACACCGACAAGCATCCGAAGCCATATTCGCTGGCTGTGGGCATGGGCTTTACGCTGGTGGGGCTGCTGTTGCTGTCGGTGGCGCCCAACTTTGGCACGGTGCTACTGGCGGCGGCGCTGGTGGGCACCGGCTCGTCGATCTTCCATCCGGAATCGTCGCGCGTGGCGCGTATGGCCTCAGGCGGCCGCCATGGGCTGGCGCAGTCGCTGTTCCAGGTGGGCGGAAATGCGGGCAGCGCGATGGGTCCGTTGCTCGCGGCAATCATCATCATGCCGTATGGGCAGCACAGCCTGGCGTGGTTCTCGATTGCCGCGCTGATCGCTATCTTCGTGCTGTATCACGTGGGCGGCTGGTACAAGCGTGAACGTGCCGCTGGCCATGGCCGCAAGGCAGGCGGCCGTGCGCACGCCGCGATCAAGCTGTCGGGTGGGCAGGTCGCGTTTGCGATGACGCTGCTGGTCGTGCTGCTGTTCTCCAAGTACTTTTACCTGGCAAGCCTGAACAGTTATTACACGTTTTTCCTGATCACCAAGTTCCACCTGTCGGCGCAGACGTCACAGCTGTTCCTGTTCCTTTTCCTGTTCTCGGTGGCGGTGGGCACGATCGTGGGTGGCCCGATTGGTGATCGCGTCGGCCGCAAGGTCGTGATCTGGGTGTCGATTCTGGGCGTGGCGCCGTTCACGTTGCTGCTGCCGTACGCCAACCTGTTCTGGACGGCCGTGCTCACGGTGATCATCGGGCTGGTGCTGGCCTCGGCGTTCTCGGCCATCCTCGTGTATGCACAGGAGCTGATTCCCGGCAAGGTCGGGATGGTCTCGGGCCTGTTCTTCGGGTTTGCGTTCGGGCTGGGCGGCATCGGCGCCGCGGTGCTCGGCAAGCTGGCCGATGCGACCGACATCTACAACGTCTATCACCTTTGCTCGTTCCTGCCGCTCATCGGCCTGTTGACGGTGTTCCTGCCGGATATCGAACGCAAGCGCCAGCAGGCGGCATAGCGCACCGCACATCGCGTACAGATGCAGCGCGGCGGACGTCCCTCCCGGACGCTCCGCCGCTTTGTTTTGCGGCATTACTTCTCGATGGCGTGGATCTGTCCCGCCCCACGCCAGTCATCAGCAGAAGACCTGGGGCAGACGGCACGGGCGCAGGCACGGGCAGGCTGCGGTGTGCGACATCACGCAAGCCGCGCAAGGCCCAGTGCCAATCCCAGTCCGATCAGGATCACGCCGATCACGCGGTCGACGAGGCGTTGACGTGCCAGCAGAGAACGTCGCAACGCACCGGACGCAAACACCGATGCCACCAAGGCAAACCACACCGCATGCGCCGCCGACATGAACACGCCGTAGCCGAACTGCGCGACCAGCGGCGTGCCTGCGTGAACCACCTGCGTGTACGTGCTGACCACGAACAGTGTCGTTTTTGGATTGAGCGCATTGGTGAGAAAACCCATGCGCAGTGCAGCAAGGGTCGATAGCGTTGGAGCGCCCGTGCCGTAGGCGGCTGTTTCGCCGCCGGGCAACGGCTTGGCCGACAGCGTCTTCCAGCCAATCCACACCAGGTACGCCGCGCCCACCAGCTTGATTCCCTGCAGAAGCGCCGGAGCATGCGCTATCAGCAGCCCCACGCCGAACATCGTGTAGAACACGTGCACCTGCACGCCCAGCGCAATGCCCATCGCGCAGAGCACGCCCGCGCGCCGGCCATGCAGCAGGCTGTTGCGCGTGACCATGGCAAAGTCCGCGCCCGGACTGATGACGGCGAGGATGGTGATGACGGCAACAGCAAGGAGTTCGGCCATGACGGTGCAAGCGCAAAGTGAGGATGCGCCGATTCTGGATGCCGCCGCCATCGCTGAAAATCGATTTATGATGCCGTTTTTCGGTGAGAAAAACTGACAGATGGCGCTGCCTCCGCTGAATACCCTGCGTGTTTTTGAAGCTGCCGCCCGGCATGGCAGCTTCGTGCGGGCTGCACAGGAATTGCACGTGACGCATGGGGCGGTCAGCCGGCAGATACGGCAGCTGGAAGTCTCCTTGGGAGTCGACCTGTTCGAGCGCCGCAACCGCGCTGTCTTCCTGACGCCGGCGGGCGCACAGTTGCATGCGGCTGCCGCCGATGCGTTCGAAATCCTCACGGATAGCATCGACCGGATCGCCCGCCGGGCCACGTCTTCCGCGCTGGTGGTGTCATGCGAACCCACGCTGGCGATGCGGTGGCTGATCCCGCGGCTGTCGCGTTTTCAGGCCAGGCATCCGGCCATCCAGGTGCATCTGTTTGCAGCGGGCGGCCCCATCGATTTCGCACGCACGGGTGTGGACGTTGCATTGCGCCGCGATGACTTTGCATGGCCCGCGCACGTGCACGGGGTCGCCATTTGCGAAGAATGGATCGGCCCGGTGCATGCCCCGCAAGCGGATATCGCCGCGCGCCGACGGCTGCTGCACAGCGCCACCCGTCCTGACGCATGGCAGGCGTGGTGGCGCGCCAGTGGCACGGCTTGGCCACGCGGGCGCTTGCCCGAGGCGCGCTACGAACATTTCTATCTCAGCTTGCAGGCTGCGCTGGCGGGGCAGGGCACCGCCATTGCGTCAAAGCTGATGGCCAGCGATGACCTGAAAGATGGACGGCTGGTTGCGCCGGAGGGGTTCCGGCGTGACGGCTCGGGTTACTACCTGCTGTCCGATTCGCCTATTGCGGCTGACAGCGCGGCCGGAGCGTGGCTCGCCTGGTTGCGCGAAGAAACGGCCGCCACGCTCGCGGACTAGCGCAAGGCGGCTTATGCAGCCGCGTGCCCGCCGCGCAGGATGCCCCGAATCGTAGCCAGATAGGCCTCGCCGACGGCCCGGTTGAGTGGTCGCGCGCGGCGCGGTGCCGCGCGTTTGCGCGGCGGCGGCGTCAGGCCCAGCGTGCGGCAGACTTCCGACGCATAGGGCCGCCCCCGCACATCCATGCGCAACACGACTTCGTTGAGCGCCTGTTCACCCAGACGCTCGCGCAGCCAGAGCACCGTCTGGCGGTCGTACTCGTTTTCGATGCGGATAAGGTCGTCCATGGCAAATGCTGTATAAATTTACAGTTACTGTAAATATATACAGTTGTCCACAGATTTCAAGGACGATGTTGTGCCGGATGGCGGGATTTTTCAGACCTGGGAATCACTTCAAGTGTTGGTGGGCAGCTTGAAGGCCCGCCGCTGTCGCTCGCTACCATGCGGGGGGATTCTTCAGCAATTGCTGATTCGACGCGCTATGCGGTCTGGCCTCGTTGTGATCGTGGCGGCATCCAGGAATGACGACGCGCGCATAGATGCGCATCGGCCCGTCAGCTACGGTATTGAGCTTTGACTTGCAAGCGAACGGACAGATCAGTGCCGTTGAGCAGCGCAACCAATGACTAGGCTTTGCGTCGCGGCTTGGATGTGGGTAGGCGCACGGCTTCTTTCTCCACCTCGCGACGCCGGGTCGATTCCCGCACGATCAGGCGCGGTTCGAGCAGTGAGTATTCACCGTTACCATCGTGGCCAGCCAGCACGTCGAGCAGCTTCTGCATGGCCACCTCACCCATGCGCTCGCTCTGCAGATCCATCGTGGTGAGCGCGGGCGATGCGTATTCCCCATAGGGCACGTTGTCGAAGCCCACCACCGATACGTCGTGCGGAAGCTTGAAGCCAAGCGCGCGGGCCTCTTTCATGAAGCCGAGGGCGATGAGGTCGTTGTAGCAGATCACCGCCTCCGGACGCTTGGGCGCAAGCATGATGGCCGAACAGGCGTGCTCGCCCGCCTGCGCCGACGGCGCATGGGCATCATGAACGTCGATCGTGAGTCCCGCCTCCTGGAAGCATTCGGTCACACCGCGAATACGCTCCGCGTTCCAGCGCGACTGCCCAAAGCCCAGATAGGCGACGTGCCGGTGGCCCTCGTTCAGCAAGTGTCGCGCCAACATGTACGCTGCCAGATGGCTGTCTGTGCCGACACTGGGGATGGGCAGATCA